>NZ_CP067100.1:3339578-3648803 GCF_016616235.1 Bradyrhizobium diazoefficiens | reverse complement strand
CGATTTGACGAGGCTGAGGTCGTACAGCGCCTGGTGCGCGAGGAACGGACCGTTGGCGGCTTGCGCCCCGCTGCCGGGGCCGAAACTGGCCGCCGCGAGCGCCATCATGCCGAGCGAGGTCCGGAAAAGGTGCAGCATATCTGTTCCTTGGGGATGCGTCCTTGGCGAAAGCGCAGATTCGACATTTTAATGACTGTTCCATTGCGTCGCAACTGAGGCGGTCTCACGTAAAGTTGCGGCGCCTCCATTGAACCGCCCGCCCTGCCTCAACAAAATGCAGTGCCTCCGGTTGCTTGCATGTGGCGGTACGATGGGCGAAACAGGACGCGCCGGGCCAATAGACAGTGCCCGGGCTGACGAATCCTGGACGAATTTTTGGACAACGAGGTCGAACATGGCGGGCACGGTCGAGCAGAAACTGGCGGAACAGGGCATCAAGCTGCACGAGGCCCCCACCCCCGTCGCCAACTACGTCCCCTTCGTACGCACTGGCAATTTGCTGTTCGTCTCCGGCCAGGTCTGCTTCGATCCCTCAGGCAAGCTGATTGCCAAGGGCAAGCTCGGCGCCGGCGTCTCTCTCGAGGACGGCGCCGCGGCCGCGCGCGGCTGTGCCGTCAACCTGCTGGCCCAGGTCAAGGCGGCGCTCGGCGACCTTGACAAGGTGGTGCGCGTTGTGCGCCTCGGCGGTTTCATCAACTCGGCGCCGGATTTTTTGGACGGGCCGAAGGTGCTCAACGGCGCCTCCGACCTGATGGTCGCTGCGTTCGGCGACAAGGGCCGCCATGCCCGCACCACCGTCGGCGTCGCCTCCCTGCCCGCGGATGCGGCGGTCGAGGTCGACGGCGTGTTCGAGGTCGCCTGACGCGCATGCGCGCTCCGGATTGGCTGACAGCCCGGCCGATCGCCCATCGCGGCCTGCACGACATTTCGCGCGGCATCGTCGAGAACATGCCGGGCGCGGTGCAGGCGGCGATCGCGGGCAATTTCTCGATCGAGGTCGACATCCAGCTGTCGGCCGACGGCGAGGCGATGATCCATCACGACCATGCGCTCGGCCGCCTCACCGAGGCGACCGGCGAAGTGGTCTCGAAGACCGCGGCGGAGCTGAAGGCGGTCAGGTTCAAGGACACCGCCGAGCGGATGATGTCGCTGTCCGATCTCTGCGCCACCGTCGCCGGCCGCGTGCCGCTGGTGATCGAGGTGAAGAGCCGTTTTGACGGCGACCGCAAGCTGGTGAGGCGGATGGCCGAGGTGCTGTCATCTTACGATGGCCCCGCCGTCGGCATGTCGTTCGATCCCGACCAGGTGCTGGCGCTGCGCGAGCTGTTGCCCAACCGTCCGCGCGGCATCGTCGCGCAGCGGACCTATGAGGACGAGTATTGGGCCGACCTGACCCAGGAGCAGCGCGACAGCATGCTGTACCTGCGCCACGGCTTCCAGACCCAGCCGCATTTCGTCGCCTTCAAGGTCGATCACCTCCCGGCCCCAGCCCCCTGGATCGCCCGCAATGTGTTCGGCTGCGCCTTGCTCGGTTGGACCGTGCGCAGGGGCGAGCAGCGGACGCGGGTCGGCCAATACGCGGATCAGATGATCTTTGAGGGGTTCGTGCCGTAGGCCCGTGCACGCCCGCTCTCGTGTCCCGGACGCGCTGCGACGCGTAGCGTTGCTGTGTAGAGCCGGGACCCAGAAGGCGGCGCAACTGGCGCGGCAAGGTGAGCCACCGCTGCGCGCTGCGCTGCGTCCGGGGCACGAGAGCTCTGTTCCCCTGCCCCTTGAAGTCACTGCTGCAATGCACGATCTTGGGACCGATGGCATCATCCGAAATCACGCTCGAGGCTGTACCTTCCATTGCCGAGGTGTCCCCCGAAGACTGGGACGCCTGCGCCAATCCCGGCGGCAAGTGCAACGGGCTTGGTGCGGGAACCTCATCCGTCCGTCCAGGCGATTTCCTCGGCCTCTCAAAACCCGCCTATAACCCATTCGTCTCGCATGCATTTTTATTGGCCGTTGAGAAATCGGGTTCGGCAACAATCCGCACCGGCTGGGGACCGCGGCATCTCGTGGCCAAGCTCGACGGCCGCGTTGTCGGCGTCGTGCCCTGCTATCTGAAATCGCACAGCCAAGGCGAATACGTCTTTGACCGCGGCTGGGCGGACGCCTATGAGCGCGCCGGCGGGCGGTACTATCCAAAGCTTCAGGTCTCGGTTCCCTTCACCCCGGCGACAGGCCCGCGGCTGCTGGTGCGCGACGGCGTCGACCACGAGCGCATCATAGAGGCGCTGGCGAGCGGGCTAGTAGCGCTGTGCGGCGTCAGCAAAGCCTCCTCGGTGCACGTCACCTTCGCCCGCGAGGCGGAGTGGAAGCTGCTTGCCAAGCACGGCTTCCTCCAGCGCACCGACCAGCAGTTCCACTGGCACAATCGGGGTTTTGCGAGCTTCGACGATTTCCTGGCGACGCTGAACTCACGCCATCGCAAATCGATCAAGCGCGAGCGGCGCGATGCGCTCGCGGCCGGCATCACCATCCACTGGCTCACGGGTAAAGGCATCACCGAGGACGCCTGGGATGCGTTCTTCGCATTCTACATGGAGACCGGTTCGCGCAAATGGGGCCGGCCTTACCTGACGCGCGAGTTCTTCTCGCTGATCGGCGAGACCATGAGCGAGGACGTGCTGCTGGTGATGGCCCGCCGCAATGATCGCTGGATCGCAGGCGCCATCAATTTCATCGGCTCGGACACGCTGTTCGGCCGCAACTGGGGCGCGGTCGAGCATCATCCCTTCCTGCATTTCGAGGTCTGCTACTACCAGGCGATCGATTTCGCCATCCAACGCGGCCTCACCCATGTCGAAGCGGGCGCGCAGGGCGAGCATAAGATCGCGCGCGGCTACCTTCCGCAGACCACGCATTCGGCCCACTTCATCGCCGATCCGGGCCTGCGTCGCGCCATCGACGACTACCTCAAGCGCGAGCGCGCCTATGTCGCCGAGGCCGGACGCGAGCTGGCCGAGCTCGGCCCATTCCGCAAAGGCGCCGACGAGGCGCCTTGACGCCCTCGCTTGACTGGTGACAGTAAGCGCAAAATTCTTGGTAGAGAATTCCTGGGAGCCGCAATGACCGCCTACGACCCCAACAACATCTTTGCAAAGATCCTGCGCGGCGAGTTTCCCTGCCACAAGGTCTATGAGGACGAGCACGTCTTCGCTTTCCTCGACATCATGCCGCGGGTAACAGGCCACACGCTGGTGGTCCCGAAGGCCCCTGCCCGCAACATCCTCGACATCAAGGCCGACGACTATGCTCATGTCGCGCGCGGCGCACACAAGCTCGCCACCGCGGCGATGAAGGCCTTCAATGCCGACGGCATCACCGTGCAGCAATTCAACGAGCCCGCTGGCGGACAGGTGGTGTTTCACTTGCACATGCACGTGATGCCGCGCCATGATGGCGTCGCCATGCTGCCGCCCGCCAGCCGCAAGGAAGACGTCAAGGTGCTGGAGGAGAACGCGGCCAAGCTGATTGCGGCGTTGAAGGGGGATTGAGTCTCCCCCTTAGCCCGGATGGAGCAAAGCGCAATCCGGGACTGTCCCCGCATTCTGCTTCGCTCCAAGCGGCTACGATCGCCGCCCCTCACTCCGTCTGGAAATCTCCCGGCTGGGGCGCAGCTAGCGGCGTGAACTCGCAGCGGTCGGGCTTGATGTCGATCAGCGGCGTGTTGTCGATGCAATCAAGCCCACGCACCAGAATGGTGTTGCCCTCGATACCCACCAGCTTCACGATCGAGGTGCCGATCGGGTTCGGCCGCACCGGCGAGCGCAGCGAGAAGGTGCCGCGGGTCTTCTCGTTGTTCTTCGGGCTTTGCAACACGATGTCGCGGCGCGACTTGTCAAGCCAGTACAGCACTTCGAGATTACTATAGAAATCCACGCCCTTGATGGCCGGCACGAACGGTTCGAAGATCTCGAGCCGGCAGATCGGGCCGTCATGACGCCCCTGCCGCGGCGTCTCCAGCCGCGAGGTCCAGGGCGTGCGGATGCGACCGATGAAGACCAGGCCGGCATCCTCCGTCGATGGCAGCTCGATGGCAACCTCGCCCTCGCGGAGCTCGTTTTCGCGAACCATATTTCCAGTTCCTCGACTGTTCGCCGGCGGTTTTAGCCCAACCACCGTTTGCCGGCCAGCATGAAGAGCTCGCCGGTCACCACGCCCGCGAAGATCGAGCGGCGGGTCAGCAGGAAGACGATCAGGCCGGCGCCGACCGCGCCGTAGCGCAGGACATCCGGCACACTCGCAAGCGCGCCCGGCGGCTGGAGCACGATCTGGGCGATGACGCCGGCCAGAATCGCGGTGGCGACTGCCCTCACCCAGACCAGCAGTTCGGAGCCCTCGTCGATGCCCCCGCCGAACCACAGGCCCAGCATGCGCCATATCTGGTTCGGAACAACGCCGGCGACGAACAGCACGACAAGCGCATGCCAGTCGCCGATGAGGTCGGCGTAACTCATGCGCGCACCTCCCGCCACCAATGCACGCCATAGGCGATGGTACCGGCCGCAAGGCCGCTGACGAGGATGTCGAGGCCGGAGTTCATCTTCGCGGCCAGCGGGTAAAGCACAACGCCGAGCGCCAGCGCGACGACGTCGGCAACCTCACGGCTGTTGCGCGCGGTCGAGAACAGGAACGACAGCGGCGTCAGCATCAGGATCGCGGCGCCCAGCGTTTGCGTGAGATTTGCTGCGAGGAAATAGCCGACCGTGTTGGCGGTGAGGCACACCGAGACCAGACCGAAGCCAAGTCCATTGACGAAGGCGATCCGCCGCTCGCGCGGCACCTGCGGCAGGAAGCGATGGCACTCGACCCACAACGTCACCGCGGTGAGGTGCGCGGCAAAGACCAGCTCGCGCCGCCTGGTCTTCGGCGTGCGCATCAGCGGCAGCACCGAGACCACCATCGGAAACAGCCGGATGGCGCTGACCGTCACCGCGATCGCCGATTGAATGATGGTGGCGCCCGAGCCGAGCGTGGTGATCAAAATGATCTGGGCCGGGCCTGCCCAGACGAACAGTGTCGAGCAGAGTGCCCAGAGCAGGCTGAAATGGCTGTCATGGGCGAGCGCACCGATGCCGAGATAAGTCGCGAACAGGACGAGTGTGAGGATCGTCTGCGTGATCGAGCGCAGCCCCCACGCAAAGGCGTGCCAGGGACTTTGCCATTGAGAGGAATCGAGCGGAGGAAGCGCCAAGGGACGGCCGGCCGAGGTTGCGGAATGGTGCCCGCATAACGGGCAATGCGGACGGCCACGTCAAGGAAGCGCGCGGCGGGGCTGGCATGCGCATGCGGAGAGATGCGCCCTAACCACGCATACCCCGGTTCTTCAGCACGAAGCAGGCGCCGCCCGCCTTGCGGATGCGGTTGCACAGGTCATCCGCCTCGTTGCGCGTGTCCGCGCCGATGCGCACCTGGTAGAACGCGCGTGTGCCGCGGCTGCGCATCACCGAGGTCAGCAGGCTCGGATCACGCTCGCCGATCACGGCGCTCAGCTTGGTGACGGCCCGGGAATACATCGCCAGCGCCTTGTTGCGGTCGAAGCCGGCGGCGAGCTGCACGCCCCAGACCTTTGCGGCGGCAAGCTCGACATGCTGCTCGAGCTCGGCAACAAAGGCATTCGGCGCGCGCTTCAAGAGCGCCATCAGATCGCGGCAGCTGGTCGGCGGTGCGCTCGGCGGGCCCTTGCCGGTCGCGCCCGCCTTGGCCCAGGCATCGACGCTGGTACCGGTGATGGCATAGACGTAGTTGCGGGTCTGCTCCGGCATGCCGCCGGTGCCGGCGAGCCACTCCTGAACCCTGCGCGGACCGGCATTGTAGGCCGCGGCCGCAAGGCCGAGATTGCCGAACTGGTTGCGCAGCTCGTTCAGAAACTCCGCCGACTTCGGCAGCGCCTGCACCGGATTGAAGGGATTGAGCAGGCCGCGCTCGCTCGCGGTGCCTGGCATGAACTGCGCAATCCCCTGTGCATGTTCGCCGCTGCGCGTCATTGGCCCCACCGCATCAGCCTGGAAGCGGCTCTCCTGCCAGATCACGCGCGCGAAGAACTCCAGCGGCAGATTGGCATCGCGCGCCGCGGCCTCGACAATCAGGCAGATGGATTCCCGCGTGTCGCTCTCGCGCCCATCCGGCTTCTCCGGCGGATGCGCGAGCTCCTCGACGCTCGGGACGGCGACATTGGTCTTGGCGGGCGAACTGTCCCATGCCGCGGCCGCCGTCGTCGAGCCGAGCATCGCGGCAACAAGGAGTGATGCAATTCGCGCCAGCGCTGCCCAGGCATCGCCGTGGCGCGCATCAGCGTGGTGTGCGACAAGATAATCTGCCATGTTGTGGCATCGTGCCATGGTTCGACGAGTTGCCAATATATGCTGCCTGACCTGCTTCTCCCAATGCGCTTCCCCGCCAGAGGGATCCGCGCGTTCCTCGCCGTCGCCGTCCTCGTCCTGTCCGCCGCGCCGGCCATGGCGCAGGTCAACTGGCGGATGACCACGGAATATCCGCAAAGCAATATCTCCGGGATCGGCCTCGCCGCTTTCGCCGATCGCGTCGCGGCACGCACAAACGGCTTCGTGACCGTGACGAACGCCTTCGACAACGAGCTCAAGATCAATTCGGGCGAGATGCCGCGCGCCGCGCTGGACGGCCGGATCGCCGGCGGCGACGCCTTCGCAGGCGCGCTCTCGGGCCTCGATCCCGTGCTCGGGCTCTCCACCCTGCCCTTTCTGGTGCAATCGATCGAGGTCGCCCGTGCCGCCAACGCGCGCGCACGCCCGCTCTACGAGAAGGCGCTCGCCGCGCGCGGCCTCAAACTGCTCTATCTGACGATCTGGCCTGCGACCGGCCTCTGGTCGGATCGCGCGCTCTCAGGCGCCGACGATTTGCCGAAGCTGAATTTGCGGGCCTACGATGCCAACTCCAGCGCGGTCATGCGCGCAGCCGGCACGAACGCGCAGTTCCTGCCGATGGACAAAGCGCTGGCCGGCTTGAAGGAACATCAACTGAATGCGTTCCTCACCTCGGGCGACGGCGGCGCCGGGCGAAAACTCTGGGACTTCCTGCCGCATTTCACCGCCATTAATTACGCGATGCCGATCTCGATCGCCTTCGTCCGCAGCGAGGCGTTTGCCGGGCTTCCCGAGCCGATGCAGCGCGAGGTGCTGGCGGCCGCAGCCGAGACCGAGCAGAGCCAGTTCGCGCTGCTGGCACATCGGACCGCCGAGAATTATGCGCGCATGCGCGACAATGGCGTCAACATCACCGAGCCGGCGCCACCGTTCCTTGTCGCGGCACTCCGCAGTGCGGCGACAGGCACAATCGCCGCCTGGGAGGCCCAGGCGAGCCCGGATGCGGCCGCGATCGTCGAATGGGCCCGGCAGCAATGATGCGACAGGGCTTGACTTGGGGACCCAGCCAACTAGCAACGGGCGACGATATCAACGCCGGTCCGCCCTGATGGTTACAGTCTATTTTGATCTCGACGGCACGCTGACCAACCCGAAACCCGGGATCACGCGCTCGATTCAGTACGCGCTGGAGCGGCTGAACGTCGCAGTGCCGAGCGAGGACGAGCTAGTCTGGTGCATCGGCCCGCCCCTGCATGCCAGCCTGGAGAAGCTCACCGGCAGTTCGGAACTCGCCGACCGCGCGCTGCTGCTCTATCGCGAGCGCTTCAGCGATGTCGGCCTGTTCGAGAACGAGGCCTACGGCGGAATCACCGAGACATTGTCATCGCTCGCGGCGATGACGCCGCGCATGTTCGTGGCGACCAGCAAGCCCGCGGTCTATGCCAACCGCATCATCGATCATTTCGGCCTGCGGCCCTATTTCGAGCGCGTGTTCGGCTCCGAGCTCGACGGCACGCGCGTCGACAAGCGCGACCTGCTGCGCTACGCGCTCGACGAAACCAGGGTCGATCCCGCTGGCGCGATCATGATCGGCGACCGCAGCCATGACGTGGTCGGCGCCCGCACCAATGGCATGACCGCGATCGGCGTGCTGTACGGCTATGGCAGCGAAGCCGAACTGAGAGATGCCGGCGCGCATCATATCTGCGCCGCGCATCCTGAGCTGCTCGGACACTGCGTGGCCTAGCCGCCGACGGTCTCCACCGCCGCCAGCATACCGGTCTTCGCACGACAGTTCAGGTATTCAAAGAACTGCTCGTCCGCGGCCGCCACCGTGACCTCGTGATAGAGCCGCAGTTTTGCTGACGGCCCGAGCGTCGAGAGATACTTCATCGCCGCACCGAATATTCTGACATGGGTCGGGTGCGACTCCGCCCAGCGTTCCAGTGCGGCAAGACTCTTCCACCAGCTCTGGCCGTAGGACTTTTCGCTGACGCTGCCGTCGGCCGCGAGCACCTGCATGTACCGGTTGGCGTAGCAGCCGATCGCAAGACCCTCGTCGCGCAGAAATTCCATGCCCTCGCGCAGCACCGGCTCGACGTCGTCGAGATAGAGCTTTCGCTCCGACGCCTCGGTATCGCTCCAGTCCTGCCCGGAGCGGATCAGGCAGAGATTGTCATGTGGTTTCACGCGCAGCCGCGCACCATCGCGGATCAGCTCTGGATTGCCGACCGGCGACATCGGATCGGTCTGTGACAGCGGAATGCGGTCGCGCATGCCGCCCCAATAAGCGTGCTCCTGCACCTCGCCGCTCATGCCGTCGGCGATTGCCGCGACGCCCTCGGGCCGGCCGAGCGAGGAAAACAGCGTCTCGTGCCGCGCGAGCGTCGGACGCAGCACCTCGATAAAGGTGCCAAGCCCATCGCGCTGCCTTCCAGTCCAGGCCTCGCGCGCCAACATAAACCAGCCGTCGAAGCGCGCGATGTCGTCCCAATAGGCCACCGAGACGATGGTCTCGTAACCGGCCTGTTCGACATAATGCGCGCGGTCCCAATGCGAGGGGCCACCCTCGCCAGCGAACAGGCCGGCGATCTCAACGAGCGCCTCGGTCACTGCCGCCGTCGCTGACCCACGATACTGTACGCCGAAATAGGCCATCACGACCCGGCTCACGGCCGGCTTGTAGCGCGCCACGAAGGACGGATATGGCGGCTGGTAGTCATCAGGCACGCGCTTGTGGCGCGTACGCGCCGTCTCGAGATGCAGAGGAATTGCGGATTCCATGATCGTGCCCTCCCCTTTCGGCGATCAGCTCGCCGCCGCGGCGATGTCCGTGGGCTCCACGGCATCGACCGGCAATGCAAACTGCTCCACGCGCTTGTAGGGCTTGTTGTTGAGCAGGAGCCGCGTCACGTCGGGCCGCGAATAGTGTCCGGCGGGATCGGCGGCGTTCTTGGCGACGCCGATGGCGCCGAGATCGATCTCGGCGACCAAGAGGCCCTCCTGGTCCGGCGCCAGCTTGTCGCCGATCTGGCTGCCGTCGGGGCCATAGATCGCGGCAAAGCCGCCACCGGCATGCAGCAGGGCGTGCTTGTCCGGCCGGTCGCAGAGCTCGTCGATCATCGCCTGCGAGACGGTCGCGCAGGGCGCGAGCACGAAGCAGGAGCCTTCCACCGCATAGACGCGCGAGGCGGCATTGTTGACCTCGGCCCCGAGCGCGGGCGCGAAGGGATCGTAGAGCGAGAAGCTCGGCCAGGCCGCGACGTGCACCTGCTCGTTCTGGGCATACATGGCGTATTTCGACAGCGGCTGGAGATGCTCCCAGCAGCACAGCGCACCTAAGCGGCCGATGTCCGGCCGCGCGTGCACGGCGAGATCGCTGCCGTCCCCCTCGCCATAGACCGTGCGCTCGGCATGGGTCGGCCGCAGCTTGCGGCGCTTGGCGATGGTCTCGCCGTCGGGCCCGATCAGCCATTGTGCCAGATAAAGACTGCCGCCATCGCGCTCGGACAGGCCGATCACGGCCGTCAGCTTCGCCCTGCGTACGGCGTCGAGCAGCCGCTCGGCCTGCGGACTGTCATAGGACAGCGAATTGTCGAAATAGCGCTGCACGAAGCCGCGGCCGATGGCCCAGGCCGGCGAGTCCATCCAGATGTGCCAGGGATAGCCGGGGATGAACGCTTCGGGAAAGGCGATCAGCTTTGCGCCCTTCTCGGCGGCCTCCCTGATCATCGCGACTGACTTGTCGATCGAGCCGTCGAGATCGAGCCAGGCCGGCGCCGCCTGCACCACTGCCACCTTGTATTTCGGATGTTTGACGCCCATTCCCGCCTCCCTTGCCGGTTGATCCGAAGCCACGTCCGATGCAGTCTATTTGGCCAAGCCCGGCGGCCGTGCGCTCGACCGCGGCGGAACAAAAATTCGACTGGACGGAATCGCCCGACCCGGTACGGGATTTGCCTCCGCCGAGGCTCGACCCGCGCCGACATGCAGTTTTGCAGGATGTGAAAGGGAGGCTTGCCAATGCCAATCCAATTCACGACAGACGGCAGCCCCGGCTACCGGCGGCTGGCGCTGTGGCAGGACATCGTCTGCGACGTCTTCGTCGGGCTCGACTGCAAGTCCGACCTCGGCAGCGCCTTTCGCGGCTCGGTCACGCAGGCCCCGCTCGGCAAGGCGGTGTGCTCCGAGGTCTGCTCCGACCGCCAGCACGTGTACCGGACGCCGTCCCGCATCGCGCGTTCGGATCAGGACTTTGTTCTCGTTGCGCTCGGCAATCGCGGCGACGGCGGCGTGGCGCAGGACGGCCGCGAGACCGTGATTCATTCCGGCGAGTTCGCGCTCTACGACACGACACGGCCCTATGAGCTGAAGTTCAACGGCGCCTTCACGCAGACCATCTTCAAGGTACCGCGCGAGATGTTGCAGCGCCGGCTCGGCGCCACCGAGACGCTCACCGCGATCTCGTTCGGGGCCGAGGCGCCGCTCGAACGGCTCGCTTACGATTTCATCTTCCGCCTTTGCCTGAGCGCGGACCGGCTCGCACCTGGCAATGCCCCTGCCTTATCGGAGCAGGCGGTCGATCTGCTGGCGATGGCGCTGAGCGAACGGCTCGGCAAGGCGTCGCTGCCGTCCTCGACCCATCGCTCCGCCCTGCTCTACCGGCTGAAGGCGCATATCCGCGCCCGCCTTTCCGATCCCGAGCTCTCGCCGGCGGAGACTGCCGCCGCGCTCGGCATCTCGCCGCGCTACGTCAACGATCTCCTGGCCGACGAAGACATGTCGTTCCAGCGCTATGTGCTTGCCGAACGTCTCGCCCAATGCCGGCGCGACCTCGCCTCTGCCGTGCTTGCTCACCGCCACATCAGCGAGATCGCGTTCGCCTGGGGCTTCAACGACCTCTCGCATTTCGGCCGTGTCTTCCGCGAGCATTTCGGGATGTCTCCGCGCGACTTCCGGCAGAGCCAGCTGCGGCACTAATAGCCAGCTATCACGCCGAGCCTTCGTCCTGGGCGAAAGCATGTCTCGCCAATTCCAGATTGTCTTCTTGGGCGGCCTCCATCAGGCTGGCATGCATGAGAACTCGCGCCACGATAAGCGGATCTGAGCTGCTGCTGGGTGTGGTTGCGATTCGGCTCGCAGTGCTCGTCCTCGTGGGCTGGAGCCTGACACTGTTGCCGCGGCAGGCGAGTGACAGCGAACTGGTCTGCGTCCCCGCGCCGGCAATGAGAGACGAGGCTCGGGCTTCGGTGAAGGCGGATGGCGCCCGCGCTGCCGATGCTGCATTCGACGACATGCGTCTGCACGACTAGGCCGTTCGGAAGCAAAACGTCGCACGCGGCGTCGCGGCTTGTTGCACGACCGCGTGCAGGTCGGAGGGGCGGGCTCCGGAACCATCGCGATCCTTCCCGGTTGGCGCAATACTCCGCCACCGGCACGTTCGATTCGCCAAGCCAGACACCGCTGACAATGTCGACAATCACGATCGAGCAGGCCGACGGCCTGCCCTTGCCGCAGCGTCGATGGGCCATTCTCACCATCGCGCTCGGCATCACCATGTCCGTGATCGACGGCGCCATCGCCAATGTGGCGCTGCCGACGATCGCGACTGACCTCAGGGCGAGTCCGGCCTTCTCGATCTGGATCGTCAACGGCTACCAGCTCGCCATCACCATCTCGCTGCTGCCGCTGGCCTCGCTCAGCGAGATCGTGGGCTACCGGCGGGTCTATCTGGCGGGACTTGCACTGTTCACCCTGGCCTCCGCCCTCTGCGCCGTGGCGCAATCGCTGCCGCTGCTGACGGTCGCGCGCATTGTCCAGGGCTTTGGCGCGGCCGGCATCATGAGCGTCAACACCGCGCTGGTCCGCTTCACCTATCCGCATGCGCAGCTCGGCCGGGGCATTGCGCGCAACGCGCTCGTGGTGGCGGTGTCGGCCGCGATCGGACCGACGCTGGCCTCGGGCATTCTGGCCGTGGGCAGCTGGCCCTGGCTGTTCGCGATCAACGTGCCGATCGGTGCGGTCGCGGTTGTCCTCGGCGCACGCTGCCTGCCGCACACGCGCCTGGCAGCGCATTCGTTCGACTGGCAGAGCGCGGGCCTGAGCGCCGTCACCTTCGGTGTCGGCATTTTCGCGGTCGACAGCGTCGGCCACGGCGAGCCACTGCTCACCTGCTTGATCGAGTTCGCCGTCGCGGCGATCGCGGGGACCGCGCTGATCTGGCGCGAAACGCATATGGCCGTGCCACTGCTGCCGGTCGATCTGCTGCGGATCCCGATCTTCGCGCTGTCGATCGCAACCTCGATCGCCTCGTTCTGCGCCCAGATGCTCGCCTTCGTCGCGATCCCGTTCTACCTGCAAAGCCGCTTCGGCTATTCGGCCGTGCATATGGGGCTCCTGATCACGCCGTGGCCGATCACGGTGGCGTTCGCCGCCCCGCTCGCCGGGCGATTGGTCGAACACTACCCGGCCGGCCTGCTCGGCGGCATTGGCCTGTTGCTGTTCGCCGGCGGGCTCGCCGCGCTCGCGATGCTACCGGCCGAGCCCGTCGCCTTCGACATCGCCTGGCGCATGGCGCTGGCCGGCTTCGGTTTCGGCCTGTTCCAGACCCCGAACAACCGCACCATGATCGCAGCCGCCCCGCGCGAGCGCACCGGCGGCGCCAGCGGCATGCTCGGCACCGCCCGGCTGCTCGGCCAGACCGTCGGCGCCGCGCTGGTCGCGCTGTTTCTCGGCCGCTATCCGCAGGAGGGAACCAGGATCGCGCTGCTAGCCGGCGTCGGCTTTGCGCTATGCGGTGCGCTGCTCAGCATGTTGCGCCTCTCGCCGGCCGGCGCGCGCGGCGCCGAGCATGTGCGGGTGCAGGACGGGCAGCGGATGAAGGGGGATTAGGCGCGCCAGACGCAAGCTATTGATGCTTCGCGCACAACCTGTGCGTGGCTTAACTATCTGGGCTAATGACATATTGCCCTCCCGCTCCGGTTGCGCTTCACTGGCGCCGGGGATCAAGGGGCATTTCATGCGTTCATTTGGAATTGTGGCGCTCAGCGTCATGCTGGGCGGCTGCGCATCGGTCACGCGCGGCACGACCGAAAACATCAGCATCTCATCGACGCCGTCGGGCGTGGAAGCCGTCGTCAGCGGATTGGAGGTTCCGACCACCTGCACGACACCGTGCTCCGTGGTGGTCAAGCGGAACGCCGACATCTCGATCACCTTCCAGAAGGAGGGCTATGAACCGCAGGTCGTCCCGCTCAGCCGGGACGTTCAAACCAGCGGAGCCGCAGGGTTTGCGGGCAATCTCTTGCTCGGCGGCGTGGTCGGTATGGGCGTCGATGCCGCGACCGGCGCGGCAACCGACCACAAGCCCAACCCGGTCATCGTAACAATGCAGCCCTCAGCGCCTCCCCGCAGCGCACGACCGCCAACGCCGAAGAAACCGCGGCCGCCGACGGCTCCTCCGCCAGACACCGGCACTTAAAGCGCGATGAGATTAGGATGAATCGTCATCGCGCTTTAGGCCGTTGTTTGAGCATGATCTTTTCGGAAAACCGCTGCGCACTTTTCCGGATCATGCTCTAGAAACCGGTAACTGCCACGCAAAGAAAAAGGCCGGCTGTTCAGCCGGCCTTTTCGATTTCATCAAACGCGGATCAAGCCTTGACCAGCGGTCCCTTGGAGGTCGGCCCCTTCGAGCCGCCGGGGCCACCCGGCTTGGACTTGCCCGGCGGGCGCTTGCGGGCGCCGGGCAGCTTCTCCTGCTTCGGCGTGACCGGGCCCTCGACGAACTCGAAGCCGATCTTCTCCTTGGTCTCGTCGGCCTCGTCCTTGACCAGGACGACGCGGACGTGGCCGCCGCCCTTGAGCTTGCCGAACAGCACCTCGTCAGCCAGCGGCTTCTTGATGTGCTCCTGGATCACGCGGGCCATGGGGCGCGCGCCCATCTGCTCGTCGTAACCGTGCTGGACCAGCCAGGCCTTGGCCGGCTCGGACAGTTCGATGGTGACGTCGCGGTCGCCGAGCTGCGCCTCGAGCTGAAGCACGAACTTCTCGACCACGGTGCCGATCACCTCGACGCTGAGATGGCCGAACGAGACGATGGCATCGAGACGGTTGCGGAATTCCGGCGCGAACTGCCGATTGATCGCCTCGTGGTCGTCGCCTTCCCGCTTCGAGCGCGTGAAGCCGAACGCCTGCTTGGCGAGATCCGCCGCGCCCGCATTCGTGGTCATGATCAGGATCACGTTGCGGAAGTTGACCTGCTTGCCGTTATGGTCGGTGAGCCGGCCGTGGTCCATGATCTGGAGCAGCACGTTGTAGAGGTCGGGATGCGCTTTCTCGATCTCGTCGAGTAGCACCACGCAATGCGGGTGCTGGTCGACGCCGTCGGTGAGCAGGCCGCCCTGGTCGAACCCGACATAGCCGGGAGGCGCGCCGATCAGGCGCGACACGGTGTGCCGCTCCATATATTCGGACATGTCGAAGCGCAGCAGCTCGACGCCGAGCGTCGCCGCGAGCTGCTTGGCGACCTCGGTCTTGCCGACGCCGGTCGGACCCGAGAACAGGTAGCAGCCGATCGGCTTCTCCGGCTCGCGCAGGCCGGCGCGTGCGAGCTTGATCGACGCGGCGAGCGACTCGATCGCCCTGTCCTGGCCGAACACGGTGCGCTTCAGGGTCTGCTCGAGATGCTTGAGCACCTCGGCGTCGTCCTTCGACACGCTCTTCGGCGGGATCCGCGCCATCGAGGCGATCGTGGTCTCGATCTCCTTGATGCCGATGGTCTTCTTGCGCTTGTTCTCGGCCACTAGCATCTGCGCCGCGCCGGATTCGTCGATCACGTCGATCGCCTTGTCCGGCAGCTTGCGGTCATGGATGTAGCGCGAGGACAGCTGCACCGCCGCCTCGATCGCCTCGTTGGTGTACTTGAGCCGGTGGTAGTCCTCGAAGTAGGGCTTGAGGCCCTTGAGAATCGCGATGGCGTCCTCGACCGTCGGCTCGTTGATGTCGATCTTCTGGAAGCGCCGCACCAGCGCGCGGTCCTTCTCGAAGTGCTGACGGTATTCCTTATAGGTCGTCGAGCCCATGCAGCGAATCGTGCCCGAGGCGAGCGCGGGCTTGAGCAGGTTCGAGGCATCCATCGCCCCGCCCGACGTTGCACCGGCACCAATCACGGTGTGGATCTCGTCGATGAACAGGATCGCATTGGGATGGGCCTCGAGCTCCTTGAGCACCTGCTTCAGGCGCTCCTCGAAGTCGCCGCGATAGCGTGTGCCCGCGAGCAACGTGCCCATGTCGAGCGAGAACACGGTCGCGGCCGCCAGAACCTCCGGCACCTCGCTGTCGACGATGCGCTTGGCGAGCCCTTCCGCGATCGCGGTCTTGCCGACGCCGGCTTCGCCGACGAACAGCGGATTGTTCTTCTGCCGCCGGCACAGCACCTGGATCGCGCGGTTGATCTCGGAATTGCGTCCGATCACCGGATCGATCTTGCCGTCGCGCGCCTTTTTGTTGAGGTTGACGCAATAGGTCTCGAGCGCCTCGCCCTTCTTCTTGGCGTCCTCGTTGCCCTTGGTCTCGGTCTCCTCGTCGACGCCGCGAACGGGGCGCGCCTCGGAGACGCCCGGCCGCTTGGCAATGCCGTGGCTGATGTAGTTGACGGCATCGTAGCGCGTCATGTCCTGCTCTTGCAGGAAATACGCGGCATGGCTCTCGCGCTCGGCAAAGATTGCGATCAGCACGTTCGCACCGGTCACCTCTTCGCGACCGGAGGACTGCACGTGAATCACCGCGCGCTGGATCACGCGCTGGAAGCCCGCTGTCGGCTTGGCGTCATCGGCGCCATCCGTCACCAGATTTTCGAATTCGGTTTCGAGGTAGTTGACGAGGCTCGTGCGGAGCTTGTCGAGATCGACGCTACAGGCGCGCATGACGGCGGCTGCATCGGAGTCGTCGATCAAGGAGAGCAAAAGATGCTCGAGCGTCGCGTATTGGTGATGACGCTCGTTTGCGATCGCCAGCGCACGATGCAGGGATTGTTCAAGGCTTTGGGAAAAAGTCGGCATTCGCGTCCTCTATGGCCCCCACCATCATGATCGCCATCGCCCGGTCAGGCAACAACAACCTTTGTCACATATAGTTATACAAGACCGCGGCGAAAGACCGGTTCCGCGACTCGACGGGCATTACGCGCACGGCATATT
The DNA here is from genome assembly GCF_016616235.1 of Bradyrhizobium diazoefficiens. Lineage (NCBI taxonomy): Bacteria > Pseudomonadati > Pseudomonadota > Alphaproteobacteria > Hyphomicrobiales > Nitrobacteraceae > Bradyrhizobium > Bradyrhizobium diazoefficiens. The sequence goes on along the minus strand of NZ_CP067100.1, from coordinate 3,632,215 downwards.
CGATGCAAAACCCGTTCCGATTTGGGCAGAACTACCCATTTGGGCAGGATTGGCGCCGACGCTGATATCTGCCGGATCACGCCGCGGCATGCGCAGGCATCACACACCGCACGAACAGAACCAATCCAAGGGACTCTGCCCTGGATTCGAACGCGTGGTTACTTCTTTTCCATCACGCATTGCAGCGGATGCTGGTGCTTGCGGGCGAAATCCATCACCTGCGTCACCTTGGTCTCGGCGATTTCATAGGTGAACACGCCGCACTCGCCGATGCCGTGATGATGGACGTGCAGCATGATCTTGGTCGCGGCCTCGACGTCCTTCTGGAAGAACTTCTCCAGCACGTGAACGACGAACTCCATCGGCGTGTAGTCGTCGTTGAGGATCAGCACGCGGTACAGGTTCGGCCGCTTGGTCTTCGGTTTGACCTTGGTGATGACCGAGGTATTCGGACCCGTCGGCCCGCCCGAACGGTTCTCGTCATTGCTCATGCTGGGAGCGTGGGCGGCAGCTGGCGCGAACGGGTCGAGTCTGGAAGTCAATTGCGGCATGGCTCAGGCGTTCAAATTCCCCACGGAAGCGAATGACGGTTGCCGCGCGACCCCGCCCTTCGGAGCCTTGCGCAGGCACGCCGCCTTGTTAGATCGCCGCTCCCGACGGATCCGGTCCAAGCCGGATCGTTCGCTAGCAATATGGGCCTGCCCCCGGCTCGCCGCAAGCGTGCAAAGGTCTGGCCGATGCGGCCGCGACGGTTCTGGAGTCCCGGTCGGGGCGATCCTGGCCAAGGTTAATCAATCCGGACCGATTTGACAAAAATTTCCGCTCGCCAGCTGGAGAGTATTAACCAGGAACCCGGCTTTGGCGCAGCGGCGACCCTTTCGCGCAGGTTATCTCCGGTTTTCCACGGTCCCATTTACCTGCCGTTCAAGGCCATGGCGCGAAATCGGGCAAGATCACAGATTCCGGGAATCGTCATGTTTCGCCTGCCCGTTGTCAGCCGCCTTGGACGACAGCTCGCCCGCTTCGCGGGCGCGGAGCAAGGCAATATTGCCATGATCTTCGCCATTTCTCTAATCCCAGTTCTCGGCTTCGTGGGCGCCGCGATAGATTACAGCCGCGCGGTCCAGGCCCGCACCCAGATGCAGGCGGCACTGGATTCCACCGCCCTGATGCTCTCCAAGGATCTGTCCTCAGGCGTGATCACGACGTCGCAGATCAACTCCAAGGCACAAAGCTATTTCAGCGGCCTGTACACCAATAAGAGCACTCAATCGCTGTCCGTCTCCGCGAGCTATACCGCGGCAAGCAATACCAGCAATGCGACGGTCCAGGTCACGGGATCCGGCTCGATCCCGACCGATTTCATGAATATCGTCGGATTTCCGAATCTCGGTTTCAACGCGAACTCAACCAGCACCTGGGGAGCTAGCCTGCTGCGCGTTGCGCTGGTGCTCGACAACACTGGATCGATGGCCAACTACAACAAGCTCACGTCGATGCAGAGCGCGGCCAAGAGCCTGGTAACCCAGCTGTCCAACCTCGCCGTCAATACTGGTGACGTCTACATTTCCGTCGTTCCCTTCGAGATCGACGTCAATGTTGGCACGTCGAATGTCAGCGCGAGCTGGCTGCGCTGGGATCAATGGGATCCGAAGAACTATCCCAACTCGTCCTACCCTTGGCAGACGTATTGCAGCGGCGGTTACTGGATGACCATGGCGCAGTGCAAGGGCCACGGGTACAATTGGAATCACACGCCGACGATCAACACCTCGCTGTGGAACGGCTGCGTCACCGACCGCGACCAGAACTACGACGTCTCGTCGACAGTTCCCAGCTCAACCGCCACCTATTTCTACGCCGATCAGGATCAATCGTGCCCGACGGCACCAATCCTCCCGCTGACCTACAATTGGACCGCGGTCAATAACACTATCAATGCCATGACCGCGCAGGGCGCGACTAACCAGACCATCGGGTTGCAGTGGGGCTGGCTCTCGCTGCTCCAGCAGGCGCCGTTGAACGCGCCGGCCGAACCAGCCACCGGCAACACCTATCAACACATCATCGTGCTGTTCACCGACGGCTTGAACACCGGCGACCGCTGGTATGGCGACTTCTCGAGCACGAGCACCCAGGTTGATTCTCGCATGAGCACCCTGTGCACCAACATCAAGAACTCGGGTGTCGTCATCTACGCGGTTCAGATCGACACGGACGGTGCGGGCCAGTCGGCGGTCCTGCCAGGCTGCGCGAGCGACTCGAGCAAGTTCTTCATGCTGACGAGTTCGAGCCAGATCGCATCGGCCTTCAATCAGATCGGCACATCGATCTCAAAGCTCCACGTCTCACGCTGACGCGCGGCGAAGCCGGCACGAAAAAGCCCGGCTGGATCAGCCGGGCTTCTTGATTCCGGGATGTCCGGAAAGGCTTAGTTGGCGGCCGGGGTGAACTTCGAGACCATGGTCTCGACCGGCTTGAACGCCTGCTTGGCGAGGTCGTTATAGAGGCCGGCGATCTTCTGCGATTCCGCGACGAAGGTCTCGTAGGCGGAACGGGCGAAATCAGTCTGGGCTTCCATGGCCTTGTCCAGCGACTTCACGCCGGAAAGCTTCTCGACGAAGGACTTGGTGTCTTCGAACGACTTCTTGGTGTAGTCGCCATAGGCGCTGGCAATCGCCTGGAGGCCGTGCTGCACCGAGGTCGCGGAGGCAACGCACTGCTCGAACTGCTCTTTCCCGTAGTTCTGAAAGTCTTCAACCTTGAACATTTCGGAATCCTTTTCCCTGGCTCTCGTCGGGAAGCCCCGGCTCCCTGACTCTGCCCACAATTAGTGCAATGCACAAAAATGTCAAGAATATTGTGCGGCGCACAAAAGTGAATGCAAGAATGGATGCAACTCGCGGAAATTCCCGGGCTTTCCCGCAATGATTTCTTAAGCCTTTGGAAACCGCAGCCCCCTACCCTGATTCCCTGGACGTGTTCAGCTTCCACAGGCGGTCAAAAGCCGTTTGAGAACATCACCTTAGCCAGAACAGCGGCTCAGGCCCAACGTCTCCCGTGGCGAACACCAGCGGAGGGACAGCCTGAGCAGGTAATGATCCCGGGTCCAGTGGGCACAATTTCGCCTCACGAGCCGGTGATCAAGTCAGAAACGGGGACGGGGTTCCATGCTTCGTAAAAGCTTGTCTTCCTCGCGCTTGGCGCGGGTCGGCGTTTTCGGGCTTCTTACAGTCACCACCGCAATCATCTTCACCACCGACGCAGCCGAGGCGCGGCGCCACCGCCGCCACTACGCGAGCCACCGGGTGCAGCGCGACGTGTCCGAGAGCTCCAGCTCGAAATTCGCGTCGATTATCGTCGACGGCAATTCCGGCGCCGTGCTCCAGGCCACCAGCCCCGACGGCCTCCGCCATCCGGCCTCGCTCACCAAGATCATGACGCTCTATCTGCTGTTCGAGCGTCTGGAGTCCGGCAAGATGAAGCTCGACACCGAGATGCCGGTGTCGCAGCACGCCGCCGATCAGGATCCAACCAAGCTGAACCTGCGCGCCGGCCAGACCATTCGCGTCGAGGACGCAATCAAGGGTCTCGTCACCCGCTCCGCCAACGACGCCGCCGTGGTCATCGCCGAAGCCATCGCCGGCGACGAGGACGACTTCGCCCAGATGATGACGCGCAAGGCGCGCTCGCTCGGCATGTCCAGGACGGTCTATCGCAACGCCAACGGCCTTCCCAACGACGAGCAGGTCACGACCGCGCGCGACCAGGCCACGCTCGGTCGCGCCATCCAGGAGCGCTTCCCGCGCTACTATCGCTATTTCGCGACCACGACGTTCAATTGGCGCGGACAGTCGATCCGCAACCACAATCACCTGCTCGGCAGCGTCGAGGGCGTGGACGGCATCAAGACCGGCTATACCCGCGCCTCCGGCTTCAACCTCGTGACCTCGATGCGCCGCGGCAACCGCCACCTGATCGGCGTCGTGCTCGGCGGCCGCAGTGGCGGCTCGCGCGACGCCATCATGCGCAATTTGCTCGCGGAGAATCTCGAGAAGGGCGCGACCACTCACACAGTCGCCGCTGTCACCGAGCGCAACGGCGCTGACGCCACCGCCGATGTCGCCGACGCGTCGGACACGCCGCCGGCCCGGTCCGCTCCGCAGGCGCAGGCCGCGGCCGCTCCTGAAAGCGCCCCGTTTCGCCTGGCTGCACGTTTGTCGACGCTTGCCGCGGCAACTGCCGCGGTCCCGCCAGCCCCTAGGCCTGAAGCGAGCAAGCCCGAAGTCCGGCCGACCGAATCCAAGATCGAGCCGGCCCCCCTCACCAATGGCGTGATCTCGAGCCAGCCGCTCTCGATCATTCCCGGCTCGTCCGAGCCGATGAAGCCTGTCCGGGTCAAGACCGTTCAGGTCAAGGCCGGCGCCATCAAGGTCGCCTCCGCCGCCCCGGCTCCGGTCGCACCGCAGGTCACGAGCGCGATTGCGTCCCGCTCCGACGTCGCGGAAACCTCCGGCGCCGTCGTCGCCCGCGCCGATCTCATCAACAAGCCCGAAATCGCGAGCCAGCCCGAGGCGCCGAAGGCAGAGATGGCCCGCGCCGAGATGCCCCGCCAGCCGGCCGGTTTCGGCACCGGCAACGGCATCCTCGGGGTGCTGCCGGCCGCAACCGCCGCCGCCCCCGCTGCCCCGAAGCTCGCGTCCGCCGATCCGGCGCCGCAGCCGATCCACATGAGCGCCACCAAGCCGGTCGTCACCCACAGCGGCTGGATCGTCCAGGTCGGCGCGCTCGAGAGCGAGAACGAAGCCCAGCAGCGCATCGACGCCGCACGTAGTTCAGCCCGCGGCCTGCTCAGCAAGGCCGATCCGTTTACCGAGCCTGTCGTCGCCAAGGACAATCGCAAGCTCTACCGCGCCCGCTTCGCCGGGCTCGAGCGCGACCAGGCCGAAGCCGTCTGCCGCGCCCTGAAGCGCGCCGAGATCTCCTGCATCACCATCCGCAACTGATCTCCTCACCGTTCTGTAAGGCATGCCCGCGCGCGTTGCGCGGGCATTTTTCTTTTGGGATGCGGTGACGCCAAGGCCGTTCCACGACAACCTCTCGTCAAGACTTTACGGTTAAGACTTTACGTAACCACGCCGACAAGGCGGGCATCGGGGCGACGACAGACAGAGCAAGCGGAGCTCACGCGGTACGGGCGTTTGTAGCGTGGTGCCGGAGTTAGCCGTTATGCGTGCGAAGCAGAGTATCCTTGGCCTCGTTTACACGGGCAGCGAGATACGTCGAGCCCCCCTGGTCGGGATGGAGTTTCTTCATCAGGGACTTGTGAGCCCTGCTGATGTCCTCGCGCCCCGCCCCCGGCTGCAAGCCAAGGATCTGATAGGCTTCCTCCGCCGTCATTTTGCCGCCCGCCGCCGTGCGGCGCTGCCGCCCTGCCGTATCGCCCTGCGCGTTCTGACGCCAAGCGGGAAACCGGCGGTCCAGATAGCTTTCAAGTAACGCCACGCTCTCGGCGTCGAACGCCGGAGCCATCGCCAAAAGGCCGGCGAGATCGAACTCGTCGAGATTGCGCCCGGCATGAGGCCCGGCGACGATCTGACCCGCGAGCTGGCCGGAATCGTGGTCGAGCCGCATGTCCAGGAATTGCGAGCGCACGCGCGAGGCCTGACCGGTCGGGCGCGCGCCGACGCCAAACAGCCCACTGCCGAAGCCGGCATTCGCCAGCGGCGTCCAGCCCAGCAGCCCGGCCCCCATGATTCCGAGCGGGATCGCCACCGCTAGTTCGCCCCGCAGGCCCGTGAAGGCCGCGACCGCCAGCGCGAAGACGCCGCCGCCAAATTTGATGGTACGCGCCAGCACCGCCGGATTGGCGGAGCGGAACATCTGGAGCAGCAGATAGAGCGTGATAATGGCGACGGCGCCGGCGATCAGGGTCATGGCCGGAATATAGTCGTCCTGTTGTCAAAAAGCATGGCGTCCTTGCGCGCGTGCGCGATCGATCGCCGCTTCCATCGCAAGTCGCGTCAGCCCGGTGCGCTACTTCATCTGGCCGATCAGCCTGGCCGCGCCGCTCGTGCCCTCTGCCAATTTCAACAGCGCCTCGCGGCCGCCGACCGCGTAGGCCGCGGCTGCGCGCAGCAGCTCGCGCAGCTGCGCCGCCGCGCCGGGATCGAACCGGCACCAGGCGCCGCCGGTCAGGCGAGCGATCTCGCGAAACGCCCGCTCGGCCACGGCGTCATCGCCTTCCTGAAACAGGAACACCGGCACCTTGAGCATGCCGAGTTCGCCGGCCTTGGCACAGAGCTCGTCGATGCGCTCCTCCATGGCGTCGCCGACGAAGACGACGGCCCGCACGCCGGAGGCAACCGCCTCGCGGCGGGCCTCGCTCAGCACCTTGCTGATCTGGGTGTCGCCGCCGCGGCAATCGATCTTGCTCATCAGCGTCGCGAGCTTGCCGCTGTCGGAGATCCATCCCGTGGCGCGGCATTCGTTGAGGCCACGATAATAGACGAGCCGGATGTCGAGGCTGCCGAGCGCCGCCGCCTCGCGGAACATGTCGGCCTGGAGCGCGCACGCCATGTCCCAGGTCGGCTGCCGGCTCATCGTCGCATCCAAAGCGAAGATCAGCCGCCCCTTCGCGCCCGGCGCATGCGGCGACAACATGCGCGCCTTGGCGACGAAGGCGGCGATGTCCTCCGAAGTCGACGTCGTGGCCTGCGGCAGCGCACCGTCCGCCTGCCCCGAGACGGCATCACCACCACGCGGTTTCATCGGTTCGCCCGACATCGCTGCTTCGCCTTGCGTGAACAGGTAATGTGGTCAGCGACGGCGGCCTGGTCAATGTGCAAAGCCCCCGCGGGCGGAGCTTGCGGGGGCTTTGCAATCGCGAGCGCTGAGAAAGGAACGTCAGCTCTTGGCAGGCGCCATCAGAGCGACCGGACCGGGCTCGAGAATCTTGGGCGGGGACGATTGCGTGTCGACCGGCGCCACCTCGCTGTCAGTCGAGCTCAGGAACTTGTCGAGCATGCTCTGAATCGAGTTCTTGGCGTCGTCCGGACCGGTGTCGCGCATATCGTTATGCTGGAATTCGGTCTTCACGACCTGGATGCCGGCCTTCTCGCACTCCTCCTCGGTGGGGATCACGCCTGGATCGGTCTTGAATTGCGGATCCTTGGAACGGAACGACAGGATCTTGAATTTGCCGGCGGTGACGAAGGGCACGCGGAGATTGTCGAGCGTGACGACCTTCTTGACCTGATCCGGATACTGCTTGGCGAAGTACATCGTGATGTCGCCGCCCATGGAGTGGCCGACCATCGTCACCTTTTCGTAGTCGGCGTTGGGCTGAACCTTCTTCATCTCCTGCATCGCCAGATGGATGTTGGCGACGCCGCGCAGGATCTGCGGCAGCCGGCCGACATAGAGCTCACCGGGCTTGGTCACCATCGGAGGGTCGGTCGGCAGGTCATGCTGCGGGCTGACGACGAGATAGCCGCGCGCCGCGAAGATGTTGGCGAGGAAGCCATACTCGGTGTTCTTGACGGTGTTGCCGTGATTGATCACGGCGACCGGCAGCGTGATCATGCCGGCATTGGCCTGCATTTCCTTGTCGCGACGGATCGCGATATCGACGGGCACCGGACGGTTGTCGCGCGAAGCGTCGTAGAAGGTGATGGTCTCGTGCTTGATCGCCCACTTGCTCGCCGTGAAATAGGCGATGCCGCAGAGGGCACTGACCGCAACCAGAACGGCAATTCCACGCTTCATTTTCGTCCTCAGCCTCAGGCTCTTGCGGCCTGAATCCCTGTTGAAAATCGTGTTCTTCCGGGGCTCTCGGGCCCCTTGTCGCCTATTCCCTAATATATGTCACAGCCACGTGACAGGAAGCGCAAAAATTGTGAACCGGCAGCCCTTTCATTGTGCGCCGCACACGATTCTTGGGCAACTCGTACTCACACGGCGATGTCAGCGTGCAGGTCACTGTCGGACGCAACCGGACTGGATGTGGTTCAATTTCGCAGTGAATTTGAGGTGAAACGGCAGAGCGCGGGCTTCGGTTCCATAGGAACCGAAGCACGCACAACCGGGAGTAGCGATATACCGCCCCGTTTCAGGCGCCGAGGATGTCGTGGACCTCGAGCGGCTTGTCGACCTGATTGAACCACTCGGCGCGATTTGCCGCACGACGGCGGCCGCGCTCGTCGAGGGGCAGTTTGAGCTGGCGGAGCAGGCTCGTCACCTCCTCCCGCGCGGTGAGATGGCCGAGATTGGGCCGCATGCCGAGCGTGGCCTCGTCGATCTCGTCGAGAGCGGTCAGGCCGCGCGGGAAGAATTCGCGATACACGACGCGTTCGGCGAAGCCGTCGACGTAGCGGAAGCCGAGTCGCAGCGACAGATCCTTCAAGCCGTCGGCGACGAGCTGCTTGTTGCGGGAGCCGAGCATCGACAGGCGGTTGCGCACGACGATCCAGTCGGTGGTCGCGCCGTCGAGCTGGCGGCGTTTGCGCCTGACGTCGCGCACCATCTCGGCGTAATGGCTCTCGCCCGTCACCGCGTAATTGGTGGGATCGACGGTGCCGAGCACGTCGAAGTCGAGAAAGCTGTCGTTGATCGGCGTCACCAGCGTGTCCGCCATCGAGTGTGCGAGGCGCATCAGGTAGCTGTCGGTGCCGGGCGTATCGATAACGATGAAGTCGAAGCTACTCTCGACCGCCGAGACCGCCTCCATGAACTGCTGGAACTCGGAATTCTCGTTCTCGGCGATCTGCATGGTCTCGCCGAGCTTGATGCAGCGATGCACCGGAAGCTCCAGGTCGAGCTTGGTGCGGCGCGCCCAGGCGGAGCGGTTGCCGATGTAGCGGGTAAAGCTTTGCTGACGGCAGTCGAGGTCGATGGTGGCAACGCGCTGGCCGGCCTTCAGCAGCGCAACGGCGATGTGCAAGGCGGTGGTCGACTTGCCGGAGCCGCCCTTTTCATTGCCGAGCACGACCACATGCGCCGAGCCGGATTGGCCTTGGCTGGCTTGCACAAGCATAGCGATCCTCAACACCCCTGACGAATATCTTCGAGTTGGCCGCCTCTGCGGTCAAGTGAAATGCGTGACAGGTAATGCAAATAGCAGTGCGCCGTTCTTCATCATGAATAGCAGTGTCGCTGCGCGTCTGTGAGCCAGCCCACATACTCGCGAGATCACGCGGCTCGACGCGGACTGCTGTGTCACATCTGGATGCATGGCATCCACGATCGCCGCTTGTTAAGGTTAGCCCGCGCCCAGCCGCGCGCGCGTTGATTCTCAACCCAGTCGAGTCGTGATGTCACGAAGCCCCTTGATCGCCCGCACGGTCCCCACCCTGCGACGCGCCGTTGACCACCTTCGCAAACGAAAGGCCACGATCGCGCTGGTTCCGACCATGGGGGCACTCCATGACGGGCATGTGTCGCTGGTGCGCCTCGCCAAGCGGCGTGCCAGCCGCGTCGTGGTATCGATCTTCGTCAACCCGACCCAGTTCGCCCCGACCGAGGACTTTGGCGCCTATCCGCGCACCTGGAAGTCCGACATCGCCAAGCTCGCGGCCGAAGACGTCGACATCGTCTGGCATCCCGGCGTCGAGGCCATGTATCCGGACGGCTTTGCCACCCGCATCGTGCCGGAGGGACCGGCGCTGGCAGGCCTCGAGGACCGCTTCCGGCCGCACTTTTTCGGCGGTGTCGCCACCGTGGTCGGCAAGCTGTTCACACAGTGCCGGCCGGATGTTGCGATCTTCGGCGAGAAAGACTTTCAGCAGTTGCGGGTGGTGATGCAGATGGCGCGGGACCTCGACCTCGGCGTCAAGGTGATCGGCTCCCGCACCGTGCGCGAGCGCGACGGGCTCGCGATGTCCTCGCGGAACGTCTACCTCTCGCCCGAGGAGCGGCAGACCGCGACCACGCTCTACCGCGCCATGAAGGACAGCGCCGGGCGCATCCGCGCCGGCGAGGCCATCGCGAGCGCGACCGCGCGCGGCGCCGAGACGATCAAGGCGGCCGGATTCGCGCTCGACTATTTCGAGGCCCGCCACGCCGAGACGCTGGCCCCGGTCACCTCGCGCAAGGACGGGCCGTTGCGGATCCTGGTCGCGGCCAAGCTCGGCACCACCCGGCTGATCGACAATATCGCGGTGTGACAGCCGCGGTTGATCTTGAACCTGACATCAACCGTATGGATGATTGTGGTGAGGGAACGAGCCGGGCGACAGGTCCATGTCATCGATCCGCACCATCATTGTGAGCGGCCTGCTGGCAATCATTGGCGCCACCGCGGTACCGGCGCAGCAGCGGCCGCCGATCGGCCCATTCGGCTCGGCGCCGGACGCGATGATCTTCTATGTGGCCCACGGCCCGGAGGGTGCTTGCGGACCGGGCTGTTCGGACTGGATTGCCGCCGAAGGCGCGGTGCAATGGGACACTTACAAGCGGCTGATCGCGATCCTCGATCGCCAGGCGGGACACAAGCTCCCGGTCGTCATCCATACTTCGGGCACGTCCAATCTCAAGGTCGCGAGCAGTCTCGGCCGCATCCTGCGCGACCACAAGCTCGATGCCGCCGTCGGGACCACCGAGGCCATCGCCTGTGCCGGGAAATCGGACGCCGAATGCTTTGCGCTCAAGCGCCCGGGTGGGCCGCTTGATGCAAGGTTGCTGGTTTCGAATCAGATTTGCGATTTCGCCTGCGTGCTCATTTTGGCGGGCGGCGAGCATCGCAGCCTACCGCAAGGCACCAAGGTGGTGCTGGCCGGCCGCTCCATCCGTAACCGGCTCGCGCCCAACGTCTCGGCCGAGCAGCGTGAGAGCCTGACGGAGTATTTTGGCGAGCAACACCGGAAATATCTGCAGGAGATGGGTCTTGCGCCGGATCTCGTCGACATCGTCGACGGCATCGGCGAAGGCAGCCGCCCCGTCATCATACCGCCCACCGATTGGGCGCGGCTGCATATCGTCACGCCGCCTTAGAGCAGCCCGAGGTCGCGGAGTTCGCGCCGCATCGGCTCCGGCATGGCCGCGATCGAGCCGGCGGCGGACTTGCCGAGATCGGCCGGCACGGAATCGTCGGCGAGATAGCGCCAGCCCTGGAACGGGCGCATCGGCCGCGGCGACACCGAGATCACCCTCGGCTGCATCACGATCCGGCAGCGGCCGATGCCGTCCTTGTCGCGGAACGGCTCGATGCCGATGATCTTTTCGCGCGCGGCGATCTCGCCCTTGATCACCCAGTAGAGCGATCCGCCAGCCAGGATCTCGGCGTCGCGCTTGGGGACCATCCGCGTGATGTGGATGTGGTGTTGGGGCAGACCCTTCTTCTTGGCGGTCTGCATCCGTTCGGCGATCCACTCCTTCAATTCCTTGACGGAGTCGCAGCCGACGGCGAGCTTGATCAGATGAAGTGGCATGCCCCAGCATTAGCCGGGCAGCCACGCATTTGGAATGCCGATCTACTCGTTATCCGCAGCCGCGGGAGCCGGTGTGGGGGCCGGCGGTGTAAGCGGAACCGGCGCGGCGGCGGGCGCACGCTTCGCGGCCGGCTGCTTCTTTGCGGCCGGCGCTGCGGGAGCTGCGGCCTGTGCCGACGTCGCGGCCGGTGCGCGCGGCGTTCCATTTGCGGCAGGGGCGGCCTGACGCGTCGCCGCCGTCGGCGGCTCGGGAGTCATGATGCTGACCGGCGGCGTCGACGAGGCGCTCGGGAACTCCGCATTGGTCGGCTTGCCTGTCGGCATCGACGGCGGCAGTCCGGCGAGCGCAGCATTTGCCGGCAGTGCCGCCGGCGCCGTTGCGGGCGCATTCCAGGTCGGCGCATAGCGCGCGACCAGCTGATCGTAGTGATGGGAATCCATGTTGGCGGCGACCTGCTGCTGATCGGTCAGCGAGCGGAACGCGGGGCAATCGAACTGCGTGCAGCCGTCGCGCGCGACCAGCACCTGCGCGACGAGGCCGTAGCGATCGTGCTCCAGCGCCTTGCGCAGCACCTTCATGTCGAGGGTCAGGCTCTTCTCGGCGGTGGCGGCATCGCCGAGCGCGGTCAGCCGGTCGATCCGGCTTGCCGTGTAGGCGATGGCGGCGGCCGCCGTATCAGGCGCGCCGAACAGCGCCTTCTCGCAGCCTGCGGCCACGACATCGCCGGCGAGATCATCGAGGCAGGACAGCGCCGGCAAGCTAGCGGTCACTGCAGCTGCTTGCGTGCGGGCCTCAGTGGCCGGGGTTTCCTGCTCGAGCGGCCCGTAGACGCGCACGGTGGTGGCCCCGGCGATCGCGATGGATAGCAGCGCGATGACGATCAGCGCGCCGTTGGCGACCGATTTCTCGGCACGCAGCAGCGTGATCAGCAGGATCAATCCGAAGAAGCCGGCAGCAGCCAGCGTCATCCACATCGGGAAGGCCGGCGAGCGCCAGATTTGGTCGAGCGAAGTGGCCCATGCCCAGTTCATGCGCGACGTCCCCTCACGCGAGCAGCGAGCGAATGGTCAAAGCGAGCACCGCGAGTCGGCAACTGCCCCCAGCCCACCTTGTGAAGGTGAAGCTGGCCTTTTGACGGCGGCAGGACACAAATTCCGAGGAGGGGCCACGGCGCGGCGCGGTCGGCCTTCAGGACAGCGCGAGCTGGCTTTCCTTGGCGACGCGCTCGAACGCTTCGGTCGAGCTCTTGATGCGGTACTGGCAGTCGTCGCCGTCCGTCGGCAGCAGGCGGATGATCTCGTACGAGCCGCTCGCAGCGGGGCGCGCGACGTTGCTGGCCGTGAACAGTACGCGCGTTCCCACGGGGAATTTATGCTTCAACACCCATCTCCATGACTCAAACAGCGCCGGCCGTGCCCAGGGTCCCCACTGCGACGGACCGGCTGAAAACCCGAGCTGCTCTATAGCATGCGGACGGCCGATTTGGCCAGCAGTATACCGGCATGGCAAACGTGCCGATCCTGCTGCGTTTTCAGGATGATGGCCGGGGAACCGGCAGCGGATGATCCCGCTGGAACCGCCGCCTCAGGCAGTGTGCGGCAAATGGCCGTCGGGACTGGCGTGATCCACCGCCTTGGGCAGTTCCTGAGCCAGGATCTGGCCCAGCTGGTCGACGGGAATGTTGTAGCGCGCGGCCAGCTGGCGGACAGTCTCGTTGCCAAGCACGGCCCGGAGCTGGTCGGCCGAGATCGGCAGGTTCTGGCCGTTGCCGAGCCAGGATTTGACCTGCTCGCCAAAGCCGGCCTGCTGGAGCTTTGCAACGATTGCGCTGAGGCCGCCCTGATTGTTGCTGCCGAGCACCTCGCTCAGCACGGCCGGCAGGACGGCGGCGCCGAGCTGGCCGAGTGCGCTGCGCAATGCCGGGTTGTTCTCCAGCGAATCCAGAATTCCCATTGCCGTGCCCTCTCCTTGCGTTTCGCCGGGATTGAGCGCCGCCCGTCCGCTCGTCGTCAAGCGGCGCCCGATCACGATCGTGAGTTACACAGTCTCGAACTTTTCGATGACGAGCGTTTCGGCGATGCCATCGCGCGTCCATTCCTGGAACGCCGGCAGTGCGATCATCGTGTCCATGTAGGCCCTGGTCTCCGGCGTGACCTCGATGGCGTAGGTGCGGAAACGATGCACGACCGGGGCATACATCGCATCCGCCGCACCGAAGCGGCCGAACAGGTACGGTCCGCCGGCGCCATAGCGCGCCCGGCACTCGCGCCAGATATCCTGCACGCGCGCCACATTGGCCTTGGCGTCCGCCGACAGCGTCACAGGCCGCACGGGCCGGTGCAGGTTCATGCCGCATTCGGTGCGCAGGGCCATGAAGCCGGAATGCATCTCGGCGCACACCGAACGGGCATGGGCGCGGGCCGCGACGTCGTCGGGCCACAGCTTCTTCTCCGGGTAGCGCTCGGCGATGTATTCGATGATGCTGAGCGAGTCCCACACCGTGATGTCGCCGTCGACCAGCACCGGCACCTTGCCGGCGCGGCTGAAGGACAGGATCTGCTCCTTGTCCGCGGGATTGTCGGTGTAGAGCGGGATCACGGTCTCCACGAACGGGATGTCGTTGGCGCGGAGCGCGAGCCAGGGCCGCATCGACCATGACGAGTAGTTCTTGTTGCCGATCGCGAGTTTCAGCGCTGCCATGTCACTGGTCCTTCCCGAGACGTCCTGAAGCAAGCTGCTTTTAGCGCCATTGCCTGCCGCCAATCAATCGTTGCTGTGCCAAGCCGCGCGTGGCAATCGTTGCGGCCCGCGAGGAGAGAGACATGAGCAGGCACTGGGTCGACATCACCGCCGTCGGCTTCTTCATCATCGAATGGCTGGCCTATGCGCTGACGCTGGAGCATTCGGCTTACGGCCGCGACAGCCTGTCGGCACGCATGAACCGCTACCGCGAGGTCTGGGTGCGCCGGCTGCTCGACCGCGACACGCGCATGGTCGACATGCAGATCATGGCCTCGCTCCAGAACGGCACTGCCTTCTTCGCCTCCACCAGTCTGTTCGCGCTCGGCGGCGCGCTGGCTCTGCTGCATGCCACCAACGACGCCATCACGATCCTGAGCAAGCTGCCGATCGATCTCAGCACTTCGCCCGCAATGTGGGAGCTGAAATGTGTCGGCCTCGTGCTGATCTGCGTCTACGCCTTCTTCAAATTTGCCTGGGCCTATCGCCTCTTCAACTATGTCGCGATCCTGTTCGGCGGCATGCCGCCGGCCTCGCAGGCCGGCACACCTGAAGCCGAAGCCCATGTCATCCGCACCACGCGCTTGTTCGAATCCGCCGGCCGCCATTTCAACCGCGGCCAGCGCGCGTTCTTCTTCGCGCTCGGCTATCTCGGTTGGTTCGTCAGCCCGTGGGTGCTGTTCGTGAGCACCGCGGCGGTGGTGATCGTGACTTGGCGGCGGCAGTTCGCGTCCAGTGCCTGGACGGCGATGGCGCCGGAGGTGGCGGACGGTGATGAGGGGCGGAAGCGCGGTCATTAAGGCCGGCTCTCTCCACGTGAGGTGCACTCGTAGGATGGGTAGAGCGAAGCGAAACCCATCACGCTTTGTCCACGCGGAGGGATGGTGGGTTTCGCAAGTGCTCTACCCATCCTACGACGCACGCCTTCGCATCCTCGCGGCTTGCTTCGCCCGAGCTTTGCCTGGTCATTCCACCCTCTCTAAGCCAAGAGGGCGCAGGGAAGGCCGGGTGCCGGCTGGCACCCGCGGTCCGCTGCGCGAAAAGCACACGCAGGAAGAACCGCACAGCAGCATACAGGTGAAGCCCAACACACGGCCTTCCCTGCGCGATGGTCGGACGGCTTATGCCATGCTCTCCCGGGAGCCGAGTTCTTGCTGGCCTCCCTCACCCTCGCAGAAGTCACCGGCCATCGCGCCGGTTGGCGCGACTGCCGCATCCGCCAGGGCTTGGCCGTAGCAACGACGGCCAGGACCACACGGTTTTGCCGTACGCGCGGCTCGTTGGCGCCACAGCGGCCGACGGCGTTGTGCACATTGCCATCGACATGTGGCGCGACGAACCTGACAGCGCCGTCCGTCTGCGCGAAGCCTTACGGGCTCACGGAGAGCAATCCGCCCTGCCCCAGACCTATCGCGCCCGACGCTGCCGCGTCCACCGCAAGCCCGGCTCGCGAACATGACGACCACACGATCGCCCCTCAAGGATGAGCCGGGATGACCCGATACATACGACAAATCCGAATTTCGGTAAAGTGGAATATTTTTGCGCGAGGGGATTGACGCGAGAGCGACACAGGCGGGTCGCATAGCCCAGTGAGCTAAGATCCAAAATCCTGCGGCGAGAACGGCAGGTCCATCACCTTCCATTCCCCATACAAGGCCGTCGGCAGCATCTTGTAAGGCTGGCAGGCCTGCAGTGCGCTCATCGCGGATTTCACCAGCGCCACGCCCTTCGCCGACGGCGGGGCTTCGATCAGGATCGGCTCGCGCGCGAGCGTTCCATCGGTCGCGAACACTGTGCGCAACTTGATGTGGACATTATCGCCCGGCGTGAGCCCGGCGGGCAGTTTTGCGCAGCTTCGCAGATGGCGACGCAGTTCGGCGATGACTTCGGGCGGCAGCTTGGCTGCGATTGAATCCTTGGCATCGCCGCCGTCGTCCTTGGGCAGGTCTTTCGGCAAATCCGGCGGCAATTCCGGAGGCAGGCCCAGCAAGACGCCGTATTTGACGGTGACATCGGGCTCCAGCGCCTGATAGGCCGGCGGCGGCGCGGCCTGGGGCTGCGTCATGGCTTGCGGGGGCGGTGCCGGCGGAGATTGCAATTGCGGCATCGGCTGCGGCGGCGGCAACTGCGACAGCTGCGGCTGTGGTTGCGAAGGTTGCGGTTGTTGAAGCTGCGGCTGCACGTTGGCCTCGCGCTGCTGTTGGGTCTGTGAGGGTTGCGGCTGCGGCTGCTTCTGCTCGGGCGATGCCTGTTGCTTCGGCGATGGCGCGGCGGCTTGCTGCTTGGCGGAGGGCTTCGGCGCGGCCTCCGCCTTGTCCTTGTCGCTGAAATCCAGCTTCGGCAGCTTCAGGTCAGGCAGCGGCTCCGGCGGTTTTTCCTTGACCTCTTCCTTCGCCTTTTCCTCGGCTTTGGCCTCCTCCTGCTTCACCTGCTCGGGCGTGACGATGTCGATCGAAACCGTTTCGGGCGGCGCGGCGTGGAACGGATGGACCTCGCTGATCAGAATGATCAGCGTCACCAGCGTCAGATGCGCAATCGCCGACGCCGCAATGTCCGTCCGTATGATTGTCCGCAGTTCCATCGCCCGATCTTGGATTGCCGCCCTGCTCCTATCATACCGGAACGGCCCCTCAATCCCATTTCGGCGCGAAGCCGAAATCCGTTAGGCGGCCCTTCGGGCTCGCCAGCGCGGCGATCTCCGCCATCTCGTCGTCGGAGAGCTCGAAATCGAAGATCTCGATGTTTTCCGACAGGCGCTCGACGCGGGATGTGCGCGGAATCGCAGCGACATTCTGTTGCACCAGCCAGCGCAGGCAGATTTGCGCCGGCGTCTTGCGATGGGTGCGGCCGATCTCGGCGAGGGCCTGATCGGACTTGACGCGGCCCTTGGCGATCGGGCTGTAGGCCACGAGCGCAAGGCCGTGCCGGTCGCAGGCCGCCCTCACCTTCGCCTGGTCGAGATAAGGGTGATATTCGACCTGGTTGCAGACGAGCGGCTCGGGCGACAGCGCGAGCGCCTGCTCCATCAGCGCCACTGTGAAATTGGAGACACCGATGTACCGGGTCAGGCCCATGCGCTTGGCATGCGACAGCGCGCCCAGCGTCTCTTCCAGCGGCACGTGCGGATTGGGCCAGTGCAGCAGCAACAGATCGACGGAAGGAAGCCGCAGCCGCGCCAGGCTCTCCTTGACCGAGCGCTCGAGATCGTGGGGCGCGAAATGATTGGTCCAGACTTTTGTGGTGAGGAAGATGTCGTCGCGGCGCACGCCCGAAGCCCGCATGCCGTCGCCGACCTCGCGCTCATTGTCGTAGACCTGCGCAGTGTCGATGTGACGATAGCCGAGCCGCAGCGCCTGCTCGACCACGCGCGCGCAAGTGCGCCCGTCCAATTCCCAGGTCCCGAGCCCGATCGCCGGGATCCTTGCGCCATTGGCCTCGACGAACAGCATGAGGAATCCTCTCTGTCGCAGTCGTCCCCAGCAGCCATTATGGACCTCGCCCGTCGTGGTGCCAACGGAAGCCGCCGGCCGTAGGGCGGATATTCAGCGCAGCGCTAACGGGAGGTTCGTGCGCGGTCCTGACGTCAGACCTCAACCTCAAGCCTTGCCGTGCCCTCAAGCCTTGGCGAGCGCCTGGAACACCGTGTCGGGCGCGTGCGCGATCACCGCGAGCAGCGCCCGGGCCGGCCCCCGCGGGGCGCGCTTGCCCTGCTCCCAGTTGCGGATGGTCTCGACGGGAACGCCGAGTTTTGCAGCAAACTCCATCTGGGTCAGACAAGCGCGGCGACGCAAATCGCGCACGGCGAGCGAGTTGGTGTCGGCCGGCACAGCATTGGCCGCCGGCTGGACCGGAAATTCCTGCCCATCCCGCAACTCGACGATCCGCCCGTCCGCCTTCAGCCGCAACCGCATATCCATTCCCCCAAGCGGAGCGATGATGCGGCAGGTCGCTTAAGTTCGGATTAAAGATGATGGTCTCGTGCCCCGGACGCAGCGCAGCGCTTCTTCAGCGGTGCGCTGCTGAGCCGGGGCCCATGCCGTTGCAGCGTGCCGGGCCCCGTTCTGGGTCCCGGTTGCATGTTGTTGGCGCCTTCCTGTTGGAAGGTCAGCCGCCGGCGGGACCTCGCGGTCCCGGAAGATCGTAACGATCGTGCAGATCTTGAGGCCCGCCGACGCTTCTGGGTCCGGGCACGAACGGTAGAGAGGGCTATTCGCCCGTTTGCAATCCAGTGCTCGTTCCGGACCCCTCAAGGATGATGGAGGTCGGTATGAACGGCAAGCAGGTTATTGGTGTCGACATCGGCAAATCGTATCTCGATGCAGCGATCGAAGGCCGTCACCGTGTGCAGCGGTACGACAACGACGCGGCCGGCGTTGCCGCGCTGATCGAGCATTTTGACCCGGCCCGGGATATCGTGGTGTTCGAGCGCACTGGCGGCTGGGAGCGAAACCTGGAAGCAGCACTGGCGGACAGGGCCATCACGTGGGCCGTCGTTCACTCGCAAGGCGTGAAAGCCTTCCGCCAGGCACAAGGGATCAAGGCAAAAACCGATCGGATCGACGCGCGGCTGCTGCGTGACTATGGCCGCGACCGGCTCGAGGCCGGCAAGTTGCGGCCTGGGCACAGGGAAGACGTGACGCTGGCTTGTCTGATGGCGCGGCAGCGGCAGCTCAAGGCCATGCGGCACGCGGAGAGTTGCCGCCTGGCCACTGCGGCACTGGAAGCGGTCCGCAGTTCGATCGAGCGTATGATTGCCGATCTTGACATGGCGCTCGCAGCGATAGCGACCGAGCTCGTCCGACACGAGACTGAGCATGTGGACTTGGCCTTCAGAGAGGAGGTTCTATGTGGCCAGATTGGTGTTGCCGAACAGACCGCGCGCGGGCTCTTGGCGGAGTTGCCCGAACTCGGCAGGCTCGGCAGCAAGGCGATTACTGCGCTTGGCGGACTGGCCCCGCGCGTTCATGAGAGCGGAAGCCTTCGCAAGCGCCGGGGACTGGCGCCCGGGCGTACGTCCATCAAGGTGATCCTGTTCAATCCGGCGCGTACGGCCATGCGGTTCGACCCACAGATTAAGGAGTTCTGTGGTCGGCTACGGGCACGAGGCAAGCCCGGCAAGGTGATCATGGTCGCCGTGATGCGCAAAATGCTGGTACGGCTAAATGCTCAAATGCGGGACGCAATGGCCCGGGCTTCAACCGCAGCCGCGGTGCATTGAGGCGTCGATCACGGCAGCCCTTGCGGCAGCGCGCACAGGCCGTCAAGGCTGGCCGCAGGCCACCGCCGCAAGGCGGGGCGAAGCCGCCTTGACGGCCGAGCACGATGCCGCACACTAACGGCCGATCGACCACCTTGACAGCCAAGACGGTAGATCTGCGCAGCAGCGCTACGCGCCGCAGCGCGCCCGGGACATGAGAGCGAGGGCGTCGGCGTCGCTACCTCAACCCGAACCAAAGCGTCGCGATGCCGAGGAAGGAGAAGAAGCCGACGACGTCGGTCACCGTGGTGACGAACGTGCCTGACGCCACCGCCGGATCCGCCCTGACACGTTCGAGCGCCATCGGAATCAGGATGCCGCCGAGCGCGCCGGCGACGAGGTTGCAGATGATGGCGAGCCCGATGACGATGCCGAGGCCGGGGATCTTGAACCAGGCCACTGCGGCAATGCCCGTGATCACGGCGAAGGCGAGGCCATTGACGAGGCCGACCAGCGTCTCGCGCAGCACGACGCGCCAGGCGTTGGAGGAGCCGAGCTCGCGGGTCGCCAGCGCCCGCACCGCCACCGTCATGGTCTGGGTCGCGGCATTGCCGCCCTGGCTGGCCACGATCGGCGCCAGCACGGCGAGCGCCACCATCTTCTCGAGCTGGCCCTCGAACAGGCCGAGCACGGAGGAGGCCAGGAAGGCGGTGGCGAGGTTGACCAGCAGCCAGTTGAAGCGGCCACGCGCGATGGTCAGGAACGTGTCCGACAGCTCTTCGTCGCTGGTGACGCCGCCGAGCGCCTTGAGGTCCTCGTCCGCCTCCTCCTCGATGACGTCGACGACGTCGTCGACGGTGATGACGCCGACGAGGCGGTCGTGGGTGTCGAGCACGGGCGCGGCGACGAGATTGTACTTGCCGAACATGCGCGCCACCTCCTCCTGGTCCTCCAGGACGGAGACGCGGCGGCGGTCCTCGTCGGTGAGCTCGGTGAGCGGCACCGGGCGGCGCGCGCGCAGCAGCACGTCGAGCGGCACCGCGCCCTGCCAGTGCTGGTCCTTGTCGACGACGTAGATCTCGTAGAAGCGGTCGGGCAGATCCGGCGTCTCGCGCATGTAGTCGATCGCCTGGCCGACGGTGAACTCCTGCGGCACCGCGATGAACTCGGTCTGCATCCGGCGGCCGGCGGAGTTTTCCGGATACAGCAGGCTGCGCTCGAGCGCGACGCGCTCCGGCAAGGGCAGCTTCTCCAGGATTTCTTCCTGATCGGCCTGGTCGAGGGTTTCCAGCAGTTCGACCGCGTCGTCGGATTCGAGCTCGCGCACGCCTTCGGCGACCGTCTCCGGCGGCAGTTCCTCGAGGATCTCCTCGCGCACGCTCTCGTCGACCTCGTTCAGCGCGGAGAAGTCGAAATCGCGGCCCGTGAGCTCGACGAGGCGGACGCGGTCGTCAGGCTCGAGCGCGCCGATCAGATCGCCGAGATCGGCCTCGTGCAGCTCGGCGACGCAGGCGCGCAAAGCGGCGCTGTCGCCAGCCTCGATCGCATGGGCAATCTCCTCGACGAATTCGTGCCGGATATCGCCGTCTTCATTGCGCATCGGCACGTGGTCGAGTACCGAGGCCTCGGCGGATGAGGCACCGTCCATATGTTCATCCATGGTGCGCCTCGCCGTTTGACAGGTTGGAACGAGCGGTCTGAGCTGATGGTTCAGGCAATACCCACAACGCAACTCCGAGCGCAATGACAAAGATGTTCCGAGCGAGGTGGACCTCGACGGCACTGGGCGCCGTCCTCGCGGCTCTCGCCGGCACCGCCTCGGCGGGGGCCGCAGACTGTCCGCGCAAGGATGGGCTCGGCACCTCGCGCATCCTTAGCGTCGATGCCAAGACCACGCCGCGCGTTGGGCTGAAGAGCTTTCCGCAGACGCTGGCGCTGGCCGACCACGAAGTCGTGCTGACCTTCGACGACGGCCCGCATCCGCCGACGACGTCAAAGGTGCTGGCGGCACTGGCGCAGGAATGCGTGCGCGCGACCTTCTTCCTGATCGGCCTGCACGCCTCTGAGCATCCCGACATGGTCAAGCGCATCGCACGCGAAGGCCACACCATCGGCCATCACACCTTCTCGCATCCGTTCATGGCGCGGATCCCGTTCGAGAAAGCGAGGAGCGAGATCGACCGCGGCATCGCGGCCGACGAGATGGCGCTGCACGGGGTCTCGACCACAACGCCGTCGACGCCGTTCTTCCGCTTCCCCTATTTCGAGGCAACGCAAGCACAGCTCGATTTGCTCCTGTCGCGCGGCATCGTCGTGTTCGGCGCCGACCTGTGGGCCAGCGACTGGAACGAGATGACGCCGGAGCAGGAACTGAAGCTGGTCACCGAGCGCCTCGCCGCGGCCGGCAAAGGCATCATCCTCTTCCACGATCCCAAGGCGCGCACGGCCGCGATCATGCCGGCCTTCCTGCGCTATCTGCGGGAAAACGGTTTTCGCGTGGTCCACGTGGTTCCGGCCGACACATCACAGAAGAACGCCGACGCGCATTGATGCCGGAATGTCACGCCGGCGCAAAATGGGGTGATTTGAGCCCTATTAACACTCCGTTCATGCTACGCCGTGCAAACATGAAGGGTATTGCGCCTGAACCGTTTTGGGGCGCCACCGACCTACTAGGGCGGCAATCGCGTATGAGGACAGACGGGTTCATGATCGGACGTAGCGTTGTTTTCCGGACGCGATCCTGGACCGTGCTTGGCGCGTTGGTGGGATTGCTGACCGCCTCCTCGCCGGCGGCGCTGGCGGCCGAATGCCCCGGGCGTCCGGGCGCGCTCGGCACCTCCCGCACTCTCGTCGTCGATCCGCGCGAGCATCCGCGCATCGGCACCATGCAGTATCGCGAGACGCTGCCCCTGAAGGACCACGAGGTGGTGCTGACCTTCGATGACGGCCCATTGCCGAAATATTCCAACCAGGTGCTCCAGATCCTCGCCGACGAGTGCATCAAGGCGACCTTCTTCATCATCGGCCAGCAGGCCAAGGCGAATCCCGAAGGCGTGCGCAAGCTGGTGGCCGCGGGCCACACCGTGGGCACGCACAGCATGAGCCATCCGCTGACCTTCGACCGGATGCCGATCGAAAAATTCGAGCCGGAGATCAACGGCGGCATCGAATGGACCTCGGCCGCGATGACCGATCCATCCAGACAGCTCGCGCCGTTCTTCCGCATTCCCGGCCTGATGCGCGCCGAGGCCGTCGAGAACTATCTGATATCGCGCGGCATCCAGGTCTGGAGCGCCGACTTCCCGGCCGACGACTGGCGGCATGTGTCCCCCGAGCGCGTCTACCAGCTCGCGATGCAGCGGCTGGAGGCCAAGGGCAAGGGCATTTTGCTGCTGCACGACATCCAGGCGCGCACGGTGGCGGCGCTGCCGAAGATCATCCGCGACCTCAAGGCACGCGGCTATCGTATCGTGCATGTGGTGCCGGCGACCGCGGACCTGCCGGCGACGCCGACCACACCGGTGGAATGGCTGCTGCATCCGCCGACCGAGACGACGCCGATCGCGCGCTGGCCGGCCGTTCCGAATTTCGTGTTCACGCAGACCAGGGTGCTGCCGGCGCCCTCGCTCGCGGATCTCAATGCGCAGACCGGGCGTCAGCCTCTGCTGCCGCGCCCGACCAAGGCGCAGATGGATGTCGCGTCCACCCTGGCCGCGCCCGGCCGCGACCTGTTCGCGATCCCGGAGGGCTCGGTCGAGGTGCTGCTGTCCACGGCCTTGTCGCGGCGCGCCGCCATGCGGGTGGCCATGGCCGCCGAGGCGCCTCATCCGGCCAGGGGCAAGGCCGCACAGCTGCCGGGACGCACGAGCGCGCATGCGGCACACGCTGCACCGAAGCACGCCGCGCAGCCCAAGACCACCACGCCCCGCGCGGCCCGCGTCGCGGCCAGCGTGAAGAAGCGCGCTTGAATCTTATTGCCGCATGATGGCGGCGACGCAGAGCAGCACGATCAGCGCCAGGAAGAACAGGTCCATATAGGACTTGAGCTCGCCGTCGCGCCGCAACCGCGCAACGTCGGCGACCACCTGCTTGCGCGCCGTGGTTCCACCCGAGCCGTCGTTGATCGGGGCCTGAAGGCGGCGCGTCTCGGCCTCCAGCTTCTCGATCTTCTGGAAGAAGTAGAACGCGCGCAGCGTCGAGGCCGCGCGCATGCCGGTATAGACCAGCACCAGGATCGCGATGATGGCCCGGTCCTGGTATTTCTCCATGAAATTCAGGCTGAAATAGACCAGCGCCATGAACGCGAAGTTGGTCGTGAAGCGGTAGACGAAGCTGAGAAAGACCATGCTGGCTCCAGCCTTGAGCGGTATGACCGTCCGGCTTTGTCGAATTCACGGAGATAAGGTTACAGGCCGGAACAGCCGGCCTGAGGGTGCGCGAGGCTCGTCTACGCCAACTTATTTCAAGAAAGAAACGATTCGCCCGCCCGCCTTCTAGCCACGCGCGGTCATATTGCAAGCTGGAGTGCCGTGGCAAGTGCGAGTGCAGCTGCCGGCGTGTTCCACGCAGGGAGGTGGCCGCGGCCCGATGGAGATTCGGCGTCAGGTAAGGTAGACTGGCACAGTCACCCGCATGTGGGGTCTGCCGATGCCGAAAAAGGGAATCACGGGCCACGACGACTGGGTTCTGACCGAAGCGCTTGCGACCGCGCTGGTCGCGCTGGAGCAGCTCGAACCCAAGCACCGGCCGAACGCGCATATGGACGACATCCGCAAGATGCTCGCCAACGGCAAGGAGCCGGCGGCGGTGCGCCTGCACCTCGCCCAGGCCAAGTGCCGGCTGTTTCCAGATCTCGATCCGCTGCAGATCTACCGGGAATACGGCATCGGCGAGGAATATGGCTGAAGGGAACGCGCGCGGTGTGCGGTCGCTTGGCTGCGATTTCAAGCGGTTGACGATCTAGCAGGCCCGCCCGCAGCCGACCCCGCGGTCACGTGACGAGCGCGGCAAGATTGATCTTGCCGTTGACGATCTTCTTTGGCGCTTGTCCTTCAGGTCGCCATCGCGCGGCAGGACTGGGCGCAGGAGCGGCACATCGCGACGCACTCGTCCATGCCGCCGATCCGCTCGCAATCGTCGGCGCATTCGCCGCAGATCTCCGCGCATTCGCCGCATGTATGCCGGTGGTGCGGCGTGTTGATCAGCATGAAATGCGCGGCCGTCCGGCACATCTCGGCGCAGGCCATCATCAGGCGGAAATGCTTGGGCTCGACGTGCTTGCCGCCGGTCTCGAGGCAGTGGTTCATCGCCGTGCCGAGGCAGGTCTGGTAGCAGCTCATGCAGAGCGCGATGCAGCGGGTCATGTCTTCGGATTGAGCCATCCGTTCTCTCCAGTTCCGCGTAGATGCCCCTCCGCTCGACGACCAACCCCGCGCGCCGCGCCCGGTTCCGCCGGTTACTGGCGAACCACCTCCAGGGGCAGATCGAATTGCGCAATGCACTGGTCCAGCTGCGTGACCGCGATGTCGAGATCTGGGAGCCGCTGCGGAGCGATCACCGCTGAAGCTTAACCGAAATCACACCATGGCCCGCGGCGAGAGACGCTTTGACGGAGATCCATTCAATTTGAAGCAACCGCTTAGCGGGATCGCGAACTGTCTCTGCCAGCCTTCCACCCGGAATCCGGTGGGGTGTGGGGATGACGAGATTCTGCAGAGAGCGACGAACCGCCAGACGGCTTGGCGCGTGGACAGTCGCGGCGACTGCCGCGGCCGCCGTGTTCGCCTGGGATGCTCTCCCGGCTCACGCCTTCCTCGCCCGTCCGGCGCTGTTCGCCGCGATCGGCTCGGCCACCAAGGCGCCGAGCGGATGGCTGCAGCTCTGCGCCGCCAATGCCGACGAATGCAAACCCTTGGCCGATCAGGCGCGCGATGTGACGCTCACGCCGGAACTGCTCGAGCAACTGTACCGGATCAACAAATACGTCAACGACCGCGTGACGTGGACCAGCGATGCCGAACTCTATGGAAAAACCGAGCGCTGGGCCTATCCGCTCGACCGGGGCGATTGCGAAGACATGGTCCTGCTCAAGCGCCGGCTGCTCGTGAAGACCGGTTGGCCGCAGGGCGCGCTGTTGATCACCATCGTCGAGGAGCGCGGCCAGAACAGGACGCGTCATGCCGTGCTGACCGTGCGGTCCAATCGTGGCGAAATGATCCTCGACAACCAGACGCCGGAAATCCTGTTCTGGTACGAGACGAACTATCGCTATTTGTCGCGACAGAGCGCAACAGATCCGAACGTCTGGGTGTCGTTCGGCCCCGAGCCGGCCAAACCGGCGGTTGACGTCGCGGTCGCGTCTTCGCCCTCGCCCCTTCCGCTGCCTCCCCCCTTGGGGATCAGGCCCTAACGCGCGATGAGATTAGGATAAATCGTTATCGCGCCTTAGGTGTTGTTTGAGCATGATCTTTTCGGAAAACCGCTGCGCACTTTTCCGGATCATGCCTTAGCCCTTCTCGGGACGCCGCAGCCGCGGCTCCTGACGCGCACGCAGCTCCTCCTCGTATTTCAGCTTCTCGAGCAGCATATCAGTGACAAGGCGCCGCAGTTGCGCGTTTTCGCGCTCCAGGCGCTGGATGGTATCCTTGGAGCCGGCATCGCGCGGAACGCTCGCGCCGCTGTCGATACTGCCGCCCGCACCATCCATCTCCGGCTCGGAAGATTTGAGCATCTTCTTCCAGCGATGATAGGTCATGATGCTTACGCCGAGCGCCTTTGATATCTCGCGCTGGGTCTTGCCTTTGGCCGCGAGTTGATCCGCCTGGGCCAGCTTGTCCGATATTTCCCGCGAATCATGTCTCCTGCCGACCATCTCGCCCTCTCCGGCCAATGTCCCCGCTTTGACCTTCGTAAAGCGGATTAGTTAACCTTTTCAACTTGCTAATGAAAGGTCGCGATAGGCTTGGCCCGAATTGTCCCAACAGTAAAGCCTTCCGCACCATCACCGCAGCGCCAATGGTTAATTTGCGCTTGCCCGATGCCCCCTGGCCGGAATCCCCATGGCCCTGTTAGCACACACTGGCGTCCTCCCAAAATTCCCTCCAGACTCAGCCGCCCTCACCCCCTGCAACCTGCATCGCAAATTCGACCAAGAATTTAAAGGAAAAATCGAAGCTGCGGCCAACGGCCGATCATGCGGCCGACTGTAGGGGCCGCCGCAGGTCGAGGCGAGGACGAGGCTGTACTACCTTGAGACGTTCTCAAGACAAAAAGCAGCTTTTGCGTTCAGTAGTAGCCGCTCTGGCCGTAGACGGTGTCGAGCGTCTCATGCCGGCCGAATACCCTGAGATCGACCTTGTTGAGGACCGCTCCGAGCAGCCGCTCGTGGATCTCGGGAGCTCCGAGCAGCTGCTGTCGCACCGTGTTCTTGCGCGACCTGCCCCACTCGATCACCTGGACATATGAATCGATCATGCTTGCGGTCCCCCGGACCTCTGCAACGGGACCGAGGGGCGGCAAATCGATGATGATGTAGTCGTACGTGTCCCGCAGTTCGTCGATCAGCAGCTTCAGGGATTCCGAGCCGAGCAGTTCGCTGCCGCGAACATCGCGGGGCCCGATGATCGTCGGCAGGAAGGCGAGCCCCCGCTCCGTACGGACGGCAGTCTGCAGCCCGATCGTTCCGGCGAGAACCTCGAGCAGGCCGCTCGTGGCGTCGGCAGCCATCGCACGGCTTATGGTCGGATTGCGAAGGTCGCCGTCGATCAGGATGACCTTCTTGCCGAGGTGCGCGACCAGTTCGGCGAGATTGCTGGCGATGGTCGACTTGCCTTCGTTCGGAGCCATCGAGAGCAAGCCGACGACCCTGCTGCGCTGGCCGGCGGTGCTGACGTCGACGGCAACCTTGATCGAACGCAATGATGCGGCAAACAGCGACGATGGATCGAGAACCGCCCGGCCGAACATCCCATCCGCGGCGGCCGGCGGCGCGACATCCTGCACGACGTTTCGTCGCCATGGCCTGGGCAAGCGCGACCGCGGCGGCGCGTCCAGAAGCGGCACGACGGCGAGACACTTGACCTGCAGCGTTTCCTGGACCTGCCGCCTGCTCCGGAACACCGGGTCGAGTGCCTCGCGCAGGCCGGCGACCGCAAGACTGAGAACAAGACCCATGACGGTTGCGAGTCCCAGGACGACGGAAGCACGCGGACTGCTCTTCTGCTTTGGCGCACCTGCCGCGCTGATGACGCGGGACTCGGTAATCGGAAATGATTGCTGCTGGATCGCTTCCATGTAGCGCTGGAGAAAACTGTCATAGATCGTATGGATCGCCTGGGCGTTGCTTTCGAGCTCGCGCAAGCCGATGCGTTCGCGGTTGGTGATCCGCGCGTCCGAGACCATGTCCGCGAGCTTGTCCTTGAGCGACTGTTCTCGCGCCGTTGCGATCTCGTACTCGCTCTTGGTGCTTTCCGCGATACGGCGCAGCTCGTCACTGACAGACTGGCGGATCTGCTCCATCTGAGCCCGCACGTTGATGGCGGCCTGATGATCGCTGCCGTAGCGTTGCGAGAGAAGACCCTCGCGCGCGGCCAGGTCGAGGTACTGGTTGCGCAGCCGGATGACGATCTCGCTTCGCAGCGAATCCACCACGGAGGCATCCGGAATCCCCATTTTGAGGACCTCCTGGATGCGATCGAGCCGTGCCTTCGCCTCGGTGCTCGCGGCACGCGCGGTACTCAGCTGACTCGAAATCTCCGCAAGCTGCTGCTCCTCCAGAGAGCGCGCGCTGGCGCTGGAGCCGCCGGCAGCAGGGGCGACAGCGATGTCGAAGATCTTGTTCTTTTCCTTGTAGTCGAGCACGGCGCGATCGACGGCGGAGACCTGCTCGCGCAGTTCCGTGATCCTGTCCTGAAGCCATTTGCTGGCCCGGCGCGTGGCCTGGTATTTCGATTCCAGCTGGTCGACGATGTAGGCCTCGGCGATCCCATTGGCGATCTGGGCGGCACGATCGGGACTGAGCGAAGTAAAGGCGATGTCGAGAACGTAGGTGCGGCCGACCCGAGTGATGATGCGCTGACGCAGCAACGTCACGAGGGCCTGGGACAGCCGGCTTTCGGCATTTTGCGCCGAATTGTCGGTCCCCCAGAGCCCCGCGCCGCTCCCCACGAACTCCGCGTCCTCAGTGAGGCGCATCTCCCTGACGACGGCGAGCCCGATGCCGTCGGATTTCAGCACTTCGACCTGGGTTTCGACCTGGGTGGTGTCGAGCGGCGTGTCGGCGAACGACACCTGCTGCTGTTGCATGACACGCAATTTGCTGGAGTCGATCAGCATCATCGCGTGCGCGGTGTAGCGCGCCGGCGTCGTCAGCAGATAGACGAGGCCAAGACCGACCGAGCAGGCCGAGACGATCAGAAAGACCAGATATTGACGCCGGATGAAGCCCCAGATCTGCTCGACCAGATCGGACACGGAGATGGTCCCGCCGAGACTCTCGCGGTCGATCTGATCGATTGGCTTGGCTGATATCGCCGTTCGGGTATCCATCGTTGTCCGCCGAGGATCCGCACCATTGGCGCAGCCTCGTCCAAATCCTCAACTTTCCGGCCGCATGACGTGCGGCCCGGGTCACCGGAGACGCTCCGCCGAAGCCGACCGTCCGGTCTCTACGCACAAGACGTATCGTCCGCCGCTTCGACGAAATAAAAGCTCCGATGCCGACGTCATCTTCGCGTCACAAGTATCAAGGCACATGCGATCGCTCCCGCTCCTCCGTCTCAAATAGATCGACCAAGCTCATCCATGGCCCGGCGTCATCGTCCCGTCGCAGCGATCGCAGCTCTCGTGGTGGCGCTCATTGGTCCAGGACAGTCGGTTTCAGCGGAACAGGTCAGCGAAGCCGCTCTCAACCGATGCCGGACGATTGCCGACGGTACCGAGAGGCTTCGCTGCTTCGAGAGCATCGAAGCAAGCCCCGATGCGCCTTCCGCACCGGCGGCCAATACCGATGCGACGTCCGATCCCGCGGCAATGGGAAAATGGAGATTGATCCGCACGCCGCATCCGCAGGGCGGCAAGGCCGCCGTCTCGATCGTTCACCCCGGCGAACCGGCAAGCTCGGACCGGGATTTCGCCGGCCTGATGCTTCGCTGCGGCGATCCGGGGGTGGAGGTGATGATCGCAGTCATCACGCCCTACGCGTCCCGCGATCGCCCGCTCGTGACGTTCAGGACCGGCGCCTCGGCACGCAGTTTCCGAGCAACGCCCGTCCCGCCGGGCGCTCTCGTCCTGCTACCTCCCGAGGCAGCCGAGCTCGCCCGGGACTTTTGGCCATCGGTCGAGGACGTGTCCGCTGTGATCGAAGCCCCGCCCCGCGCGGCGGTGAAGGGCCTCGTTCGCCTCGATGGCTTCCGGAACGCCCTCCGCGCGCTCACCGCAGGTTGCACGGCAAGAGCCTCGACCGGATCGGCCCGCTGAATACCTACCTGTCGATGAGATTGACCGTGTTGCGCCGCTCGGTCGCCAGCAGCACGCCGCGGTCGATCACCAAGCCGACGCGCGATGCGCCAATCACATTGTTCTCAACGACAACGTCACGCACGCCCGGATAGACCGGCGT
Organism: Bradyrhizobium diazoefficiens; assembly: GCF_016616235.1. Taxonomy (NCBI): domain Bacteria; kingdom Pseudomonadati; phylum Pseudomonadota; class Alphaproteobacteria; order Hyphomicrobiales; family Nitrobacteraceae; genus Bradyrhizobium; species Bradyrhizobium diazoefficiens. The sequence goes on along the minus strand of NZ_CP067100.1, from coordinate 3,602,228 downwards.
TACGCCGGTGATCTCGATGTGGGAGTCGTTCTCCATCCGGTTGCCGCGCACGATCACGGCACGAACAAGAGGTGGTTGCTTCAGCATGTTCGGCGGTCGCACGGCCTGGACCGCGATCAGGGCTTCGCCGGACGCAATCGTGCGATCGGGACCGGCTTGGTACGCGTTGCCCTCGGTGATACGATTGTTGAGGATCTGAACCTGCCAGCTCGGCTGGAAATGGTGATAGATCAAGGCGCGGTCGAAGAAGCCTCCGGTCCTTGTGGCGACGTTGCCGGCCAGCACATGATTGAGGCCGGTGCCGTAGAACTGCGCGGCAACACCGACGTCCTCGAATGTGTTGTCGACGACCAGATAGTTCTGATGCATCTGGACCACGGTGACGATCGACGTCGCATCGAGCTCGACCGCGAGCTTGCGGTCGAGTGCAATCGACATCGGCTTGTCCGCGGCGGCCGGATCGAACCTTGCGACGCGCGCGAATTGGCCGGCCCCCCGCCCGTCCGCGACCATGACGACGGCGCCCGACCAGGTCGTTGCGATCACGCGCTCGTTCGCTGGCCCGGTCAGCGATAGCCGGTCCGGGGCAACGCTCAAGGCGGGGCCGAAATAGAAGCCGCCGCCTCCGTCGCTCGACACCGCTTCACGATCCCAGCCGTAGATCGCCTTGAAGACATTGTTGGCGAAGAACACATTCTCCGAACCGGTGACGTCGGGCGCAAGCGTATTGATCGAACCGCCGGTGCCCTGGAGATCGGCAGCCGTGACCGTGTTGTTCTCGAAAATGAAGCGATTTGAGCCGGTGAACGAGTTCCAGCCGAACCGGCCATTGTTGAGAACATTGCCGGAAATGACGGTGTTGCTTGCCTTGAGCAAATAGAGCGCTCGGCCCGATCCGACGACATCGCAATCTGTCACCGCGAGCTTGTCGCCCGTCAGCCGAATGGTGTCCAGCGATTGACCAAATTGCCGGTCGATCTTCTGCATCCGCTGAAAGGTTTGCTCGGGAGACATATGGCCGCGAAAGGCCGAGGCGCGAATGCGCACGCGACGGAGAGCGATCTCGGAGGCGCCCGGGATCGGCACACCGTTGAGAAAGCCACCGACAACGACATGACCATGTCTGGAGGTGTAGATCGTCAGATCCTCGATGGCGAAGTGCGATGTACCGCTAATCAGCGCTTCCGGCGGATCCTCCACATCCTGCCAGACCAGATTGACGAGATCCGTACGCTCGCCCCTGAGGGTCACATGGGATGGGATCATGAGCGGGCCCGTTATCAGATACCGCCCCCGCGGAAGGTAGACGACGCCGCCGCTCTGCTGGGCCGCACTGATCGCCGCTTTGATCGCCCGCGTTGCGTTAATGACGCCATCGCCGAGTGCACCATATTCGCGGACGTTGAAGATCGCAGGTGTCTCCGTTGCGGCGGGAACGACGTGAATGCGTTCTACGTCGACGAAATCATCGTCGATGCCGTCGCCGTTCGAGAGCCGCACGCGATAGTCGCCTGGTGCTACCGTGTCGGGCAGACGGAAGCTCCCGTTCCAGAGATTCCCTCCACCCGGCCTCAATGTGACCGGCTGGCCCGCGCGTTCCGGAACCAGAACGAGTTTCGCCTGGTCCGGCCGCCGCACGATATTGCGTCCGAACACGCGCACGGTTCCGCCGGGCGACACCGCGTCGCCGAGGCTCGCCTGCATCCAATAGACGGTTGGCCGGTTGAGGCGGCCAGAGATTTCGCCTTGGGGATAAGTTAACGTGAAGCGATAGATCCCCGGAGCAAATTCCTTGGGAACGACGAACTTCAGGGATTGCGCGTCCTTCTGGATCAACTCCACCGACCGCGGCGCAGCGGCTTGCCCTGTCGCACCGTCTGGAACGCGGCTGATGCTAGTCGCGGTGACTGCATCAAGTTGTGCGCCGGTGACGATCACCGTATCGTCCGGCCCAACGGGATCGCTGTACCAGAACATCTGCGGCTGCGCGGCCGCACCCGCAACCGTGAGCACCATCAGCGCGAGTGCGATGCAGACCGATCGAAACATGCAATTACGTCCCCGGTACCGCCCTGCGACGTCCGTGACGACGTGCGAACGGCCTGCCAAAAGGTAAAGTTCTATTTCCGGGTGACGGCGAGCATCGATTTGGCCAGCGGAGGAATTCGTCCGACGCGGTGGAACTGGACGTCACGGAGACCTGCCTCCTCGAGAAGCATCCGAAGGGTCTTGTACGACCAGAACTTGATATGGCCGTGATCCCACAGGGCCGTAAAATGGTGGTCGAGCTTGCCCGTGACGGCCATCGTCAGGTTCTTCCAGTATCCGTGATAGGGCGTGCTGATGATCGCGGTGCCGCCCGGCTTGAGCAGACTGCAAACGGTCGCAGCGTATTTACGCGGATTGTAGAGGTGCTCGACGACTTCGAGGCTGACGACGAAGTCGAACTGGCCATATTTTTCCGACAATGCATCGTAGGCCGAGCCGCGATCGATCTGAAGATGCGGATATTTTTCGCGCGCATACCGGATGCCGGACTCGGAGGGATCGACGCCGACCACCGAATGACCGCGGCGGTGCAACTGCTCGGCGACCGCCCCGTTGCCGCAACCGAGATCCATGATCCGGGTACCCTTCCTGCCGCCGCGCTCTTCAAGGACGGCAAGCACGCACGGAAGAAGAATGTCGTGCGATACGTCCAGCTCCGCATCGTCAAAGGTGTATCCAGAGATCGATTCGAGCTGTTCCATACGCATCTCCTAACCGTTGTGCGGCCACACCCCGTCGCGGCAGCAGGACACGATCGGCGAGCGCCGATCCGCCTACGGTACGCCCAATAGACGTAGCCATGGACGTTGCCGCGAAATCATAACATCGCATCACACACCGGACAGTCGATTCACGTAAATCATGTTATCGACGAGACGCTTCCCCGTGGTCCCTGGACCAGGGATCACGACCGACGGCACAGGATGCGGGTCAGCACCGCCAAAATGATCATCTCGACGAAAGTCAGCGAGACCACTGAGCCCAGCGAGCCGCGGACGAGAATCGGCGCCGAGGCCATGAAGACGAACGCACGCAAATCCATCCCGTGCACAAGGACCGCCCGCTTGGTCCCGAAAAACGTGAGCAGGAAGGAGACCATGACCGCGCCGATGACGACGCCGGACATGCCAAGGTCGGCATAGAAGTCGCCGGCCACGAAGCCCGACAGGTTCGGTATTGCTGCCGCCCCAAGATCGGCCAGAACGGTCCCCATGTCGCTGGCGAGAACCGTCTCCTTGGCCGGCCAAAGGCTGCGCGGCACGAAGAACAACACCAGACCAACCGTCTTCCATCCCCAGAAGAAGTCCGACAATTCCAGATATCGCACTTCGTAAACGAGCATGTCGAGAACATCGAGGCCGGGAATCGTGAGCACGCTGGAGAAGTCGACGACTTCGATGGCCTCGGCGAGCGAGGCGCCGGATCTCGAGGTGAGATTGAGCATCGGCATGACGACCACGAGGCCGATCAGCACGCCCAGATAGAATGTCCTGATGCCGAGTTTCCCGGAGATAAAAACCAAAACGATCGGCAACCAGGCGATGAGAAAAACGAACCGCGCCGTATTGTACGGATTCTGGGCGACAAAGAGCAAGGCAAGCGCGAGGGAAGCCCAAATGACGACAGACGGGCCGGCGTTTCGCCGATGAGGCATGCACTTCGCATAGACCGCGATCAGGAGACAAGCGACCATCTCCAGCGCCAGCGCTGCGAGTCCCACAGTACCCATGGCACCATCGTCGGACAATTCCTTGGAATACCGATCGGCCAGGACGTTCCCCATGCCTCCCTGACTGACCGCGAAAACGGCGAAGCCGAGTACGCCGAGGACAAACAGGACAGGCAAGGCGCTGTCCCTCAACCTGTAGCGTGCGGGCTCCGCCGCCGGTACGAGCCGCCTGACCAGAATGCTGGTGACGGTCGCGGTCAGGACGAAAAGTAAGATGATGCCGAAGGCCGTTGCGATCTCCGCGCTGGTAAAAAATAACCCTGTGACCGGTCCTTCATTCTCGAAATGTCCGAACCTGAGAGTTTGACAGGGCGCGATGACGAAGAACACGAACATCAGCAGCCAGAGCATGTCCTCGACGGTGGCGTAGGGTCCTGCTATTCGCGAGACGTTGTAACAGCAGATCAGGAAGCACGGGACCGTCAGCACGACTACGAATTTGTCGGCTGCGAACGGCACGTTGAGTGTGTAGTATCCAAAGAAGAAGCTGAGCCTCATGAGCGTCGCGGTGGTAACGAGCCGATGTCTTTGGAGGGCTCTCGGCCGGTCGGCGAGGCTGCGCAGCCCTGTGCTCGCTGCCGCAGTCACGGCCGCTGCCCGATCGCCGCAATCTGCGGCTTCGATCTGCCCAGCCGCAGCGCGAGCAGCAGGATGCCGAGCAAGGTCGACAAGATGTCGGCCACGACGAAGGCATACACGCCCAGCCTGTCCAGAAAGACGTAGCTGGCCGCAACCCCGACCAGGTGGAAGATCGCGATGTCCAGGGCAAGGCCCTCATAGGCCCCCGTTGCAGCCAGCCCCTGCATCATCATGATCACCGCGGTGACTGTCAGAATGGCCGGGGAAAACGCGCTCAGAAGCGGCGCAACCGCGCTGAAGCGGCTCTCCGGGAATCCTGCCGCGACCAGTCCCGCCGCCGACACCGCCACCGTGAAGGCAATTCCCGTAGCGGCCACCAATTTCTGCGCCCGGAATACTGTCGCCAGCGGATTTTCGTTATGACCCGACATGCACGCAACAAGGGTCGGGAATTCGACCCGCTGCACGAAGGCGACGATCTGAAGCGCTCCCGTGACGATCTGCTTGGCATAGAGAAAAAGCGCCGTCGTCTCGGGACCGAACCAAGCCGCGCTCAGGACTACTTGGGCCCGGCCGTAGAGTTGTGCTGGCAAGTGGACACAGAGCATGGCCCCGCCTTCCCGTGCCGCCCTTCGCAGGCCGCGCAGCGTCGTGGTGCGGGCATGCGGCCGCCAGCCGAGTTTGCCGAGCGCGATCCACTGCATTGCGACCATGAGCAAGCATCCGGCCGCGAATGCCGCGCCGAGAGCCGCGCCCGCGGCTTCCGGCGAGGCGTATCTTGCGGCAATGACCAGAACGAGAGCCGAACTCGCGTAAGGGAACGCCGCGCTCATCCCGCTGAGACCGCTGAGCTTGAATCCGTCCAGCAATCCCGCCGCGTTGCAGGCCACGACCAGTAAGCCGGGCGCCGCAAACAGCGCATAGTTGCGGGAAAATCCGTCCGGGGCGAAAGCAAGCGCGTAGATGCCTGCGGCGACGACCAGAGCCATCGCCAGCAGCATTCGAAACACGCCCGTGTCCCAAAATGCTTTCGAGAGCTCCTGAGCGCCCGTCTCACGGGAGGAAGATGCCGCGTGACGTGCCAGCGTGGTGCTCGAACCAGCATCGACCACGAGGCTGCCGAGGACGGCGAACAGAAAATGAGTCCCGAAGGAGGCGAGCAAGCGATACTCGCCGGCGGCAATCAACCAGGTCTGGGCAAGGAACACGGCTCCCTGCCCGAAGCCGTAGCCGCCGAACAGGAGGCCGATATTGGCGGCCGACGACAACCGTGCCTTCACTGGCAATTCCTGTTCCCGCATTGATCTGGAACGATCGACGAAATCGCTGACGCGCTCGGCCGATCGCGTTCTTCCGCCGCCGTTCGGCGCGACCGCCGAGTGCGCGGTCAGTTCGGCGCCTTCACCTTGGCACCCTCAGTCGGCGTCCTGGCGGCCTGATCCTGCGGCTGCTCGGGAAGGTCCAGCCGCTCGATCTTTGCTTCCGAGCGCAGCTTCTCCATAGCCGCGAGCTGAGCCTTTCGCCCGACAACGGCTGCGAACCGCTCCCGCACGGTGTCAAAGTCCAACGGCTTTCGCGTCTGCTTGTCCTCGACCTTGAGAACCTCCCAGCCCTGCTCGGTCCGGATCGGAGCCGAGGTGCTTCCGACCTCGGTCGCGAACGCGACTTTCGCAATTTCCGGCTTCATCTGCTGGCGGCCCTGATAGGCCGCTTCCTTGAGCGTGGCGGGCACAGACGTTCCCGTCATGTCCTCGGCGACCTTGGTGAACTCCTCGCCCTTCTTGATGCGGGCGACCGCCTCGTTGGCGCGATCCTCTGCGGCCTTGACCGCTTTTTCGTCGTTGGCGGCATCGACCTTGAACAGCATGGTCCGCATGCGGATCTGGGGCTCGGCCGAATCCTTGACCGCCTGATCATATAACGCGTGAACCGCATCGTCCGTGACCGCAGTACGCGCGACGTCGCCCAGCCAGCTCTCCATCAGCGCTTTCTTGCGCAGGAACTCGACGTTGCGCTGCAGGGCAGCCTCGTCGATTTTGAGATCCTTCTTCTGCGCATCCTTCGACATCAACGCGACGTCGATGAGGTATTGCACAAGGAAGTCGTGGCGCGCCTTTGGATCCAATCCCTTCAGGTCATGCACGAACATCTGCTGCGCCAATTCGTAGTCGCGGGCATCAATGACCATGTCGTCAACCCTGGCGACGACCAAGTCGCTGACCTTGGCGAGGACCGTGTCGCTTGACTGGGCGTAGCCCGGTCCGCTCGCAGACCAGAGGCTCGTCGCGACTGCGAGTCCCACCACCATTCGAGAATACACGCCAGACGGCTGCTGGCGACGACCACGATAGAGAACCATCATACCCTCGATCAGATTTCGAATTGCATCATCGTGGCTGCGCGGTAGCGGCGTCGGAACACGAGGCCCCTGCAAGCGCAACCGGTCGTGCCGCTCGGCATGACCAGGATGCGTCTGTAGTGATCCAAGCCTGACGCTAATATAATGTGGACAAGAATGATTTGTGACTATCGACTCCGTGATGTTATCCACTCACCATCGACGGCGTCGGCGCGACACGAAAATCGGATGTCGCGACAATTGGATCGCGTGAAAATTGCCGATGCGGGCGCGACGCGGCTCGCAGAAAAGCAAGGCGAACGCGGCAACATTTCGCTCTCAATGCCATCACGAAACCTCAAAACGGCGCACGCCAAGTCAGCGCAAACGACGTCAGCGCAAACGATGCGCGGCTCGCATATCATTCAATCATGTTATCTAGTTCACAAATGTAACGTTAAAACATAACAAAGTCTGACTAGGGTCCGCCGCGCCCGATACGATGCCCGTTGGGGGAGAAGGTCGGGAGTTTGAGAAATTGAACAGGAGTCTCTAATGAGAAACTGGAAAGCGTATTTGCTGGCCTCGGCTGCCATCGGCACCTGCGGTCTGGCTGCACCAGCCGAAGCTCAGCTGGTTTACGCGGGAGGCGCGTCGTTCCCGGCACCGGTATATCGTAATCTCTTCGACTGCCACTCGGTTCAAGTCGACGGCAATCCCGCCGGCCCGACCTGGCCCTATCCCGGTGGTGCGTTCGAGCCCGCCTATCCGATCAACCCGGCCTGCCCGAGCTCGACCGGCGACAACAGCGGTCTGTTCATGCAGATCCTCTACGTTCCGGTTGGCTCTGGCGGTGGCAAGCGCGCGCTGATCGCCCATGACGGCTCCTCCAACAGCACCGGCTTCGGCACTGCGCCCCCCGTTCACCTGCCCTACGTCTCCGGCTGGATTCCCGGCTGGACCGACAAGTACGGCTATCCGTCGGTGCAGTTCATCGGCAGCGACGACGTCTGGAACGCGGCTGACGCGGCGAACTATGTTGCTTCGGGCAACCAGGCCAAGTACGGCAACATCATCCAGATGCCGGCTCTGGCTGGCGCCGTCGTGATCGCGTTCAACGGCAAGGACGGCAACGGTACGCCGCTCAACATCCAGAACGCGGTTCCCGCTGGTGCAACCGCCGACAAGACCACGTTCGGCTATCCGGGCAACTACTCCGGTCTGAACCTGACCCGCAAGGCGCTGTGCGGCATCTTCACCGGCCACATCACCGCCTGGAACGACCCCGAGCTCAAGAAGTCCAACAACAACGTTGCCCTCGGCACCGGCACGATCACGGTCGTCCACCGCGCCGACGGCAGCGGCACCAACTTCCTCTTCGTCAATGCCCTCTATCGTCAGTGCCAGGGCGTCACCGGCCCGCTCAACACGGCCGATGCGCTCGGTTCGTCCCCGAGCACTCGCTCGTGGGAGTTCCGCTTCAGCGACCGCACCAAGGCGGCCTGCCCCGACGCTCTCTATCGCGCAAGCAACCTCATCAACTGGCCAGATTTCGGCAACGACCTCTGCACGCCGGCTGTGCCGCTCAACAACAATCCGGGCGGCGGCACGTTCGTTGGTGCCAGCACCAACGGCGGCGTGAAGACCACGATCGAGGCCACCAACGGTGCGATCGGCTACTCCACCACCGACTTCGCGCAGCCGGTCCTTTCGACCGGCATGAAGGTCGCCAACATCCAGTCGCAGTATGACGTCGACAACAACACGGGCGCCTTCCAGTGGCCCTCGCCGACCCGCATCAAGAACTCGATGGCTGCCGTCAGCCCCATCCTGCCGGACGCCAACGCGATCGCCAACCCGCTGAACTGGAGCTCGCAGTCTGAGGTTCCGAACCCCGCCACGCCGAATTCGTATCCGATTGCTGGCTTCACCTGGCTGGACTTCTATCAGTGCTACAGCCAGACCCGTGACTCGGGCCTCGGCCTCGGCACGTTCCAGAACATGATGAACTACATCGGGTTCCACTACTACGACACGGCCGCCACTGCGATTCTCAACTCGCAGGGCTTCGCCGCGATCCCGAACGCCTGGCGCGACCCGATCATCCCGCTCATCACGGGCGGCCCGTCGATGATGGGTAATGCCGGCGACTCGAGCAACCCGGTCTGCTCGACCAGGCAGGGCGCCTGATCTAGCGCTCAAGGCCTCCATCAAACGATGGCACGTGCACCCGGCTTCGGCCGGGTGCATTTTTTTTCGCGCCCCACATGAGCAAATGCATCGCGCCGGCCGGCCGCGATGACGCCGTGCACTCGGCCGCGCGCCTGCGCGCGCGCAGACCGCGAAAGACGAATCCCGGTGAGATGATGACTAGGACAGGCGGATTGAAATCTCGGCTGCCAGCCCGTGCACAAAGGGAGGGAAGATCATGTTGGCATGGGTCCCGTCGACTTCGACCACTTCGAGTTCGGGTACCTTCGGTCGCCAGGTATCGACGGGATCGACGAGATCCCGCTTGGCCGATTCCCACGACTTGAACAGGACGACGGGAAAGTCGACCACGGGTGGCACGTAGCGCTCATAGGCCTCGAGCGCGAGGTCCTTGACCACCTTGATCCTCTCGTCGAGTGAGGATTCGTAATAGCGCGTGAATTCGGCATTGTAGGTGAACTGACCGATCAGGCGACGGATCAGCGGGCGGACGATATTGAGCAAGGTCTCCAGGCGCTGCCCCGGCGGAGCCTCAAACAATCCCCACACGCGCAGTTGCGAACGCCGGGCCGCGTATCGCAGCCGCGTCGTGAGCGACCAGTGTCTTTCCACGACGTTGGTGTCGATGAGGCCGATTAATCCCAGCTTGCGATTGTCCGAGCGCAGGGCCCTTGCCATCTCGATCGCGATCTCACCGCCCATCGAGTATCCAACAAGGTTGACCGGATCGGTCCGATCACCGCCGAGATGCTTGACGAACAAGGCTGCGGTCGCCTCGATGGATTCGAAACGCGGCGTGTCGCCCTCGAAGCCGGGTGGCTGGAATCCCCAAATCTTGCCGGGGAACGGCGACGCCCGCGCCAGCGCCACGACTTCAAACAGAGTCCCGCGAACGCCGGCGATCAGATAGAGCGGCGGACGATCGTCGCCATCCTTCAGAAGCAGCAACGGCGACGGCTCGGGCCATCGATCCGTCACGATGGCCTGCGCAATGGCCTCCGGTGTGCCCAGCCTTAACGCAGTCCCGATCGGTATCCTCTTGCCGAGCGACCATTCGATCTCATCCAGCAAACGAACCACCCGCCTGACGCCGATCCCGATGTGGCGCAGATCCGGATTCGCCTGCTGCCCCTTCGGGCCCGTCGTGCGCTGCCAGATCGCGAGGACCGTCTCCTGAACTGAAAATGATGGCTCTATCGGCGCTGCCCCGACTTGTGCGTTGGGTGTCATTGCATCGCTCATCGTCGCATTCCTTCCGGCGAACCGCCCAGCCCCCGGTTTGCGCGGCCTTGCCGTCTGTCGCGATGCCGTCGGCGCGCCCCGCAAATGTCGCCAGCGCACCGTGATGGCAGCCCTCGTTGACAGTCTGATGAATCCTGCCGTGCCGCCCGGCCGGCGGCATCCAGCGCAACCGCTTGATACGGCGGCAATCAATTTGGTATCGCTCGCCGGTCCATATATCGTATGGATCATATTCGGATGTGAAGCCACCGATGAAGTCATCATTGCGCGTTCTCGAGATCATAGCATCCGTCGATCCCTGCGGTGGCGGGGCCATCGAGGGCCTGCTGCGTCAGGCGGAGAGCCGGCGTGCGTTCGGAATGGAAACGCATATCGTCAGTCTGGACGGTCCAGACGACCCCTGGGTCTGCGAATGTCCCGTGCCGACCTTCGCAGTCGGGAGCGGCAGGCTGAGCCATCCATCCGGTCCCTTGAACTGGCTGTGGACCCACTACGGATATGCGCCCAAATTCGTGCCATGGCTCAGATCGCATGTCGGCGACTATGATATCGCGGTGGTCAACGGACTTTGGAATTATTCAACGCTCGGATCGCGCCAGGTCCTGTCGCGATCCGGCGTTCCCTATGTCGTGTTTGCGCATGGCATGCTGGATCCATGGGCGCGCGGGAGCTTGAAGCATGCAATGAAGCAGGCGCTGTGGGCTTTCTCCGAGGGCCCGTTGTTGAAGCAGGCCAACGCCGTGCTGTTCACCACGGAAGACGAGATGATCCGCGCCCGCAACACGTTCTGGCCATATCGCGCCCGTGAACGAATTGTCGGTTATGGGACCGCGGACATTCGCGGTGATCGCGAACAACAGATCGGCGCGTTTCGCAAATCCCTGCCTGCCCTCGGCGAGCGGGCATTTCTGCTGTTTCTCGGCCGCATCCATCCCAAGAAGGGCTGCGACCTGCTGATCGCGGCCTTCGCCGAGATTGCGGCCGCGAACCCCGAACTCGATCTGGTCATCGCAGGCCCGGATCAGGTCGGATGGCGGAGCGAGCTCGAGGCCCAGGCACGCGCGGCCGGCATTGAACGTCGTATCCATTGGCCCGGCACGGTGTTCGGCGACGTCAAATGGGGCGCCTTGCGCGCCTGCGATGCTTTCGTGCTGCCATCACATCAGGAGAACTTCGGCGTTGCGGTTGCCGAGACCCTTGCGGCCGGCAGGCCGGTCCTGATCACCGACAAGGTCAACATCTGGCGTGAAGTCGTCTCGGATGCCGCCGGACTGGTCTCGACCGATGACGCTGCCGGCGTTGGCGACATGTTGGCGCGCTTCGTGTCGCTGCCTCAGTCGGAGAAGAACGCGATGGGCAAGGCCGCCCGCGACTGCTTTCTGGATCGCTTCGAGATCAGCATTCCGGCCAAGCAACTTGGCCGGGTGCTCTCCGAGATTGCGACAGCTCGCACCCAGACTCCGGGGATGGCTGCGCGAGCGATCTCGTAGCCGAGCGCCTCGTTGCGACCTGCAGCGCAATGGAATGACGGGCTTCAGCCCGCCGCAGCTTCCTGCGAGCGGCACACGTCGCGCACGAGCGCCTCGTGCTCCGGCTTGGCGACAATGTAGTTGCCGAGGCACAGCGCATCGAGCCCGGTTCGCGTGAAGCAGCTCACGGCCTGCTCCGGCGTGTCGACGATCGGCTCGTTCTCATTGAAGCTGGTGTTGAGAACGATCGGAATGCCGGACTGGCGTCCGAACGCCTCGATCAGGTCGAAGTACAGCGGGTTGGTCTCGCGCTCGATGCTCTGGAGGCGGCCGGTGCCGTCGACATGCGTGATGCCCGGCAGCTGCTCGCGCCACTCGGGACGAACCTTCACGACGTGCATCATGAACGGACTGAAAACGTCCTGCTCGAAATATTTGGCGACCTCGTGGCGCACGATGGTCGGCGCGAAGGGACGAAACAATTCGCGGCGCTTGATCTTGGCGTTGATGAGGTCCTTGATGTCTGACCGGGTCGGATCGCCGAGGATGGAACGGTTGCCGAGGGCGCGCGGGCCCCATTCCGACCGGCCCTGATACCATCCGATCACGAGGCCCGCCCGGATCAGCCGGGCGGCCGCCTCCGGCAGTTCGGCGCGCGACACCTGGTGAACCGGGAAGCCGGAGGCTTCCGCCGCCTTGCACACGACGCTGTCCGAATATTCCGGGCCCCAATAGGCGTGCTTCATGTAGAAGCGCTCCGATCTGCCGGCAACGTTGTGCCAGGCCCACATGGCGGCCCCGATGCACAGGCCGTCGTCGGAGGCGGCCGGCTGGAGATAGACATTCTCGAACGGGGTGTCGCGCAACAGCCGCGCATTCGCGACGCCGTTGAGCGCGCATCCGCCGGCATAGGCGATCTGGTTGCTGCGAACCCGATCGTGAAGCTTCTGGAAGCAATCCATCGCGACGTCTTCGAACCGTACCTGGCACGAACGGGCAATGTCGCGTTGCCGCTGCGTCAACTCGTCGCCGCGCTGGCGTGGCGGGCCCAGCTTTTCGGCCCATTTGTCGGTGTAGAGCGTGCCCGTCACGATCGCGTTGCGGTCGTCCATTCCGCCGCTCTCGCCGCCCGAATGCATTCCGAACCAGCCGGGGGCAAGACGGAACCAGCCGTCATCCGGCGAGCTCACCAGGCTGCGCATGAATTCGGCATAGGTGTTCTCCCCATAGGGGGCAAGGCCCATGACCTTGTACTCCTCGCCGAACCCGTCGAAGCCGATGTACTGACAGCAGGCCGTGTAGAAGAACCCGAGGCTATTCGGCAACGATACCCGATCGAGCACCTCGATGCGGCTGCCTTCGCATCGCGCGGCCATCGCACTCACGAAATCGCCGCTGCTGTCGTAGGAAAAGCCGGCGGTCACGCCTTCGAATGGCGAGCAATAATAGGCGCTCGCGATGTGCGCGATATGATGCTCGATATTGACGACCTTGGCCCGGAGCGAGCCGGGCGCTTCGCCGCATGCTTCCGCAACCCGATCGGCAGTCCCCTTCTCGGCATTGGCGCGGCGCAGATGCTCCGCCACCGCCTGTGCGCCCTGCCAGGGATTTTGCAGGACATACAGGGCCTTGCTCAGCCGATTTTGCTGCGTATCGCGCGGCACTGCGATGAGATCGATGTCCTTGACGCTGATCCCGCCGATCGCAAGGACCGACCTGACCGCGTGTTCCGGAAACGAGGGATCATGCTTGATGCGACGCCCAAAGCGTTCCTCGGCGACAGCCGCGACGACCTTGCCGTCCAGGATCAGCGCGGCCGATGCGTCGGCGTGATTGAAATTCAGCCCCAGGATCGCGGTCATCTGCCCACCCGTCTCCTCTAACGCCCGCCGCACGGCTTGCTGCGTCGGCGCGCGTGTTACGCGGAACGTTATGCGCGAGCCCCGGGCACGCACCTTACGGCCGCCAAGCCCGCAACCTGCCCGTTCGGCACGTTTCGGTCCCGGCAATGCCGGCACGGGATACACCACGTCATATTATGTTACGATGACATGAGAGCATCGCAATGACGTCGCGGCGTCGTGGAGCACCGCGATGACGCGTCATGGTCCGGCCTGCAGCGTCGTCGGCTGCACTGCCAAGAGTTCCTGCAAAGCTTTCGGCAGCATCGCGGCTCCCGCAACGACCTCGGGTGTCTTGTGGAACTCTTTCTAACTGATGTTGTGATGTCGCCCCGATGTCACAGACTAATGTTAACCGAATGTTAACCGCGAGATACCTGCTCGGAACGGCAGTGGAAGCGGCAAATATCTCTGAAATGACAAGGGATTGAACGGTATATTGCCATGAGATCATTGCGCATTCTGCTGGTGGATCTGGCGTTGGTGTCGATCGCGCTGGTTGCCTCGTCGGTGCTCCGCGAAAATCTCGAATTTTCGGGCGATCACCTTCTGGCCCTCATCCCCTACGGACTACTCACGGTATCCACAGCCGCGATTGTGCTGCCCTTATCCGGCGTCACCAGGGCGGTGTGGAGATACAGCTCTCCGCAGAACTATCGTGACATCGTCGCCGCAGTTATTGCGATCGTGGCTGGCGCCGCGGTCCTGACCTTCATCGCCAACCGGCTCGACGGGGTCTCGCGGGCGTTGCCGCTACTCCAGGTACTCATCACCATCACCTTGATGATCGGAGCCCGGATCGCGAGCCGGCTCTGGCATATGCGGCGCACGCCGAGCGATTGGCCGCAGGATGTGGTCGTTCCTGCCGCTGAATCCGTCCTTGTCGTCGGCGTCAACGAACTCGCCGAGCTCTATCTGCACTGCATCACCCGCTATGCCCGCGATCGCGTGCGCGTCATCGGCCTGCTGGACTCGCGGGCTCCGAGGGGACAGTCGCTGTTGTCGCATCGCGTTCTCGGCGCACCGGAAGATGTCGCTGACATCGTCCGTACGCTCGAAGTCCACGGCGTCGTCATCACGCGGATCGCGCTCGCGGTTCCGCTTCGTGAGCTGTCGATCCAGGCACGCGAAGCCCTGTTTGCCATCGAAGCTTCCAACGCGATCCCGCTCGAATTCCTCGATGAGAAACTCGCCTCGGACCGTCCCAGCCGCGAAGCGGCGCGCAGCGGCGATGCGCCGGAGACGCGAACACAGACTTATGCGCTGAACGTAAAAGCTGACGCAGGTCTGGCCAACTCGCCTTATCGCACCGTCAAGCGGGCGCTCGACATCGTCCTCGCGGCGGTCCTTCTGGTGATGCTGGCCCCCCTCATGAGCCTCGTTGCCATCGTCACGATCGTGAACGTCGGATTCCCTGTGCTGTTCTGGCAGGAACGTCCCGGGCTCGGCGCGCAGCCCTTCAAGGTCTTCAAGTTCCGCACCATGGCTGCCGCACATGATGCGCAAGGCCGCCGCAGACTGGAATCGCAGCGGATTTCCGCGATCGGCAACGCGATGCGCCGAACCCGGGTCGACGAGCTGCCCCAGCTGATCAGCATCCTGATGGGGCACATGTCGTTCGTCGGACCCCGGCCGCTGCTGCCGATCGACCAGCCGTCGGATTATTCGGCCCGCCTCCTGGTTCGTCCGGGTCTCACCGGCTGGGCCCAGATCAAGGGTGGACGCGCGATCTCGCCGACCGATAAGGCAGCGCTCGATGTTTGGTACGTCAAGAACATGTCCTTCATGCTGGATATCAAGATCGCCCTCGGCACGATCCCGATGATCCTGTTCGGCGAGAAGGTCGAGACCGACGCGATCGCGCAAGCCTGGCGCGAACTGGAGCAGATGCAGGCCTGAATCGAAACGCACGAGATCGCCGCCATCCCGGCGGCCTCGGCGCGAAGCTTCACGTGTCGTGAAGGCGACATGTTGCTACCATAGCGTCACCTACACATATCATTCAGATCAGCGGAATCTATGTTATGTGGCCCGAGTGCCCGGATATGCGACGTCGCGAGCGGCACATCCGCGGCCTGACCGCGCACGTTCGCTGAGCAAACGAGCCCACTGGTCATGTCCGCCTCCCGTCTCGTCTACATCTGCGACTGGCTCCCGCCCGACTTCGGCGCGGTGGGGCAGTATTCCGTACTGTTCGCCCGCGAACTCGCGCGCGACCGCCGCCTTCACGTCACGCTGGTCGGGCTGACCTCGGGCGAAGCCGAAAGCTCCATCGAACGTTTCGACGGCGGTACGCTCGAGATCGTCAAGGTGCCGGTCCCCGCCTACGACAAGGCGAGGACCTCGGCCCGCATCCGCTGGACCGTCGCAACCAACACCAGGTTGTTGCGGGCTGCCCTGCCCTTCATCCGCAAGGCCGATACGGTCCTCTTCACCGGAAGTCCGCCGCTGTTCCTGCACTGGATCGCGCCGCTGAACGTGCTGCTGCGCAAGCGGCTGATCTATCGCATCACGGATTTCCATCCCGAATGCGCCATCGCCGAACGCGGCAGCGCCAGCCTGTTCCTCAAGCTTGTCCTCGCCCTCACGCTGTTCTGGCGCCGGCGGGTCGACACCTTCGAGGTGCTCGGCCACGACCAGGCGGTGCGGCTGCAGGAGATCGGTGTGGCCAAGGAGCGCCTCGTGCTCAAGCGCGATCCCTCCCCGATCGCGATCGGTCCCGACACCCCGCCGCTCGCCCGCCCGGCACAGACCGAGGGGAAGTTCCTCCTGCTCTATTCAGGCAATTGGGGCATCGCGCACGACACCGCGACATTCGTCAGCGCATACATCGAACACCACAACCAGGGCTCGGGAACAGTCCTGCTCTGGCTCAACGCCATCGGGAAAGGCGCGGCCACCGTCGCCGAGGCACTCGACGCAGCCAAGGTGCCGTACATCCGCACCGACCTCGTGCCGCTGGACCGGCTCGCCTCGCTGCTGCGGACGCCCGACGCGCATCTCATCACCTTGAAGAACGCCTTCGTCGGCTACGTGCTGCCGTCCAAGGTTTATGCCTGCGTCGATTCCGATCTGCCGGTGATGTTCATTGGCCCCACGGAATCCGACGTTCACCTCCTCTGCGACCAGCGCAAGTCCAGCTCGTATGTCCACGTCGATGTCGGCGACAGCGAGCGATGCGCGCAGGCCCTCGAAGATTTCGGTGCGAACCACAGTGCATCGTCATCCAGGAAACTACGATTAGTCAGGAGCAGCGTATGAAGAAGGCATTGGTCTGCGGCGCAGGCGGGTTCATCGGGTCACATCTGGTCAAGCGCCTGAAGGCGGAAGGTTTCTGGGTCCGCGGCGTGGACCTCAAATATCCCCGCTTCAGCCAGACCCCGGCCGACGATTTCATCGTCGGCGATCTCAGGGATCTCGCGGTCTGCCACGAAGCCGTCGATACCCGCTTCGACGAGGTCTATCAGCTCGCCGCCGACATGGGCGGCGCGGGCTACATCTTCACCGGCGAGAACGACGCCTCGGTGATGCACAATTCGGCGCAGATCAACCTCAACATCCTCGAGGCCTGCCGGCGCCGCAACAGTTTTCGCATCTTCTACTCGTCGTCGGCCTGCATCTATCCGGAATACCGCCAGCTCGAGGCCGAAAACGCCGGCCTTGCCGAGAGCGATGCCTATCCGGCGGCACCCGACAGCGAATATGGCTGGGAGAAGCTGTTCAGCGAGCGCCTCTATGCCGCCTACGCCCGCAACCACGGGTTCGAGGCCCGCGTCGCGCGCTATCACAACATCTTCGGGCCCGAAGGCGCCTGGAACGACGGCAAGGAAAAGGCGCCGGCGGCGATCTGCCGCAAGGTCGCGCAGGCCGGCAACCCCGGCGAGATCGAGATCTGGGGCGACGGCGAGCAGACCCGCTCGTTCCTCTACATCGACGAATGCCTCGAGGGCACGATCCGCTTCATGCGCTCGGACTGGGCGGGACCCGTGAATATCGGCTCGGAGGAAATGGTCTCGATCAACCGCCTCGCGGCGATCGCCGCCGAGATCGCGGGCAAGACCATCACGCCGCGCCACGTCCCCGGCCCGCTCGGCGTGCGCGGCCGCAACTCGAACAACAAGCTGATCTTCGAGAAGCTCGGCTGGCGCCCATCGCAGTCGCTCGCGAGCGGCATCGCCAAAACCTATGCCTGGATCGACCAGCAGGTCCAGAAGACGCAGCGCCCCAAGGACGCGCCGAAGCCGGTGGTTCGCCAGCGGGAGATCGTCGCTGCGGAGTGAGGAGCCAGAAGAACGTGTTGATGTCGACTGTGCCGCGTCCGGGATCGGATGCGGCACTACCTTGCGTCAGTATATGTCGGCTAAATCAACGCAGCTTGGTTGATGGCTGCCCCGCCGCTGAGGGCGTTCTTCACCCTCTTTCAAAACCAAAACTCAACGAAAGTGCCAATGTCCTCGGCCCTACCCGTGCGCGACAGCCCGCGCGCGGCTGGCCTCGCCGTCTACCGTGATAACCCGCGGCGGCGGTTCAGCCGGCGCTATCACTGCAACGTTCGGGTCGAATCCCGTCGCGAGCCGCACGGCCTCGCTGACCGGAATCCCGTGGCGCTTGGCCAGCGCCATGATCTCGTCGAGCTTGGCGTCGATCAGGGTGCGATACCAGAAGCCTTGCAGGATGTGGAAATAGTAGCCCTGCTTGCCGTCGAGGAAGCCGAGCCGCACCAAATAGCGGTAGAGGAAGAAGAGCAGCGGACGCACGCCGCCGGGCAGCTTCTCGTAGACGCGCTCCTTGACGAAGCGCTTGAGCTTGGCCTGCCAGGACGCGCTGTGGCGCTGGATGTCCATGTTGCCGCCGAGCAGGCCGCGCGAGGCGAGGATGTCGATCACCTCGCGCGAAGCATAGCGATTGTGCTTGCTGGTCCACCAGTCGAGCGAGTTGAGGTTCTCGTCGACGAGATCGATCGTCGACCGCACCACCTTGCCGGTGACGACGATGTGCTCGTCCATCCAGCGCTGCTCGCAGGAGCCCTGCCCGGCGCGCCAGAGCCGGAGCTGCCAGCTCGGCTCGATCGCGCCCCATTTGATGCGGCGTCCGAGAAACACGATCTGGCGGCGGACGACGATGCCGCCGACGTCGCGCGGCTGCCGCTCCAGCAGCTCGTGCAGCCCGGCCGCCGATGCCGGCGTGAGATATTCATCGGCGTCGATGCGCATCAGCCAGCCGGTCTTGCCGGCGCAGGCCGCGATCGCCTTGTTGGTCTGGGTCGCGTAGTTGATCCAGGGATTTTCGATCACCTCGGCACCGAGGCCCATCGCGATCTCCCTGGTGCGGTCCTTCGAGCCCGAATCGACGACGAGGATGCTCGCGCACTGATCGCGGATGCTCTCGATGCAGCGCGCGATGTGCTTCTCCTCGTCGAGCGTGAGGATGATAGCGTGCATTTCGGTCATCGCGGCCCCTTGAGCCCTGCTGTTTCGCGCCAGCCCGACTTACGGCTGCTTGCGCTCCTGGTCGTCGGACTTGGAGTCGGACTTGGATCCCTGTCCATTGCCGGACGAGCCGGAATCCCGGCCGCCACTGTCGCCGCCGCCGTAGCCGACCACCTCGACGATGAAGACCGAGGCGCGATCGTTGTTGCCGCCGGCGGTCGGCGGCTCGGCCGACTTGGCCGCAGCGCCGGCCGTGTTCGAGGCCGCGCTGAGCGCACCGATGTTCGGAGCCGTGACGGTCGGGATGCCGGTCGCGGTGCCGCCAACCTGGATGTTGCCGGCATTGACCACCTGCACCGCCGCGATCGTGAGGTTGCCGGACACCCTGATGCCGGCTTCGCCAGCATCGACAGTGCCGCGCGGCGCGAGCAGATAGGCGTTGGACTTGCTCGCGAGCTTCGAGCTCTGCACCACGGCAATGCCGGCACCGCTAACGAGGCCGCCGAGATCGACGCTCTGATAGTCGTCGGAGTTGAACACGACCGCTAGGGGCGGGAACGACAGCGTGGTCTGGGCGCCGCGGCCGGCGTCGAGGTCGCCGTTCGAGCTCCACATCAGGATGTCGCCGCCCTGCTGGGTCATGACGCGGCTCGAATTGACCAGCACGCTGGTGTCCGTGAACGTGTTGATGTCGCCACGGCCGAGCGTGAGGATGCCGAGATCGTTCGGCTTGAGCAGAGGATTCGGCTCGATCGCGAGCGAGCCGACGCGGATGGTACCGCCCGGGCCGAAGATCGAGACGTCGCCGCCGAGCCTGGTCTGGATCGTCGCGTGCAGCAGGTCGAGATCGCCGGTGTGCTTGAGCGCATTGGCGCCGTTGGTGCCGCCGCCAAGCGTGTTCTTAGTGTACCCGAAGTCCGACGGGAACATGGTGTTGATCGCCTCGTAACCGCGCTGGTAGTTGCCGGACGTTGCGGACTGCGCCTTGCCGACCGCCTTGAGCTCGGCGAAGAAAACCTTGTCGGCGAAGACGTGCTGAAGATCCTTCGGCAATGCCTGGAAGATGCTCCATGCCTCCGCGTCGCTGCCGGCCGGCCGGCCGATGTTGACGAGGAAATCCTTCAGCTCGCTGATGTAGTTGTGATCGACGCGAGAGGCGTTGGCGGGATCGATATAGGTGCCGATCACGCCGGGATGATAGACGGACTGATTGGTCGCCTGATCCACGGTCGAATAGCCATCGTAGTTGATGCCGTTGGCGACGCCGAACATCGTGATGATGTCGGCGCCGGTGCCAGGCAATTGCTCATTGCGCTTCTTTGCGATCGCATTGGCGGGGCCGAGCAGCGTGACGTCGTAGGTGCCGCTCGAGCCCAGGCCGACATATCGGTTGCCGATCGGCCACAGGCTGGCGTTGCCGATCGAGGCGATGCCTTCCTGGTCCTGGGTATACGCATTGTTGTCGCGCGTCGCGGGCAGGAACGGCCCGAGGTCGCGCCCGGCCTGCACGACGAGGAAACCGGAGCCGGCGATCTGCAGGCCAGGCCCACCAAGGCTACGTCTCGTTCCCCCCCAAATTGAAGGTTGTGTGAGACCTGTAGGCAATGTTCCGGTGGCAAACGCCGGGACGTAATTGTACAGAATGTCGCGCCCTGCCTGAATGGTGGTGACGTCGTCCGCAGCGACGTTCTGGGCGATGAGATTGAGATTGAGAATGTCACGGCCGGCGTAGATCTTCGCCGGCCGGTTGAGTTCGATCCTCGAATAGTCAATCGGCGTGGCCGAAGTGATCGCGCCAGTCGGTATGAAGCTTGTCATGGTCGCCACCGCCGAGACGTCGCCCGACACGGCGTAGATGCGCGCAGGGTTGGTATCGTGATCGTCCCGGTGGGCCAGCAATGCGGAACTGGAGGCGCCTGTCATGCCGTTATTGGGCTGGTAGGGGTCGAACGCCGTATCCAGCAGGGAAGGTCCCGCCGAAATGGACGGCGCGATGGTGGAGAGATTGGTGTACCCCCCCGTCAGATCGATGCTGCCCTGCGCGAGCAACTCAAACGTGCCATTCTGCGAGCCGGTCAGGACGATGCCGGGCAATCCGGGATTGAGAGTCGATGAATTGGTCACGAGCCCGTTTGTGGTGATATCCCCGCCCGCCGCGATAGCGGTGAAGCTCGCAGGGTAGGTCAATCCGGGGTTGCGCCAGGGGGTCGTACCGAAGGTCTGCGGCATCGCGATATTCAGGTTTCCGGTGATCGCAACCAGATTGACCGCGCTATCCGGTCCGTAGGTGTTCATGAGAAGGCCGGCCCCCTTACCCGCGGGATTGCTCTGCGTCGGCGACTGAACGTGCAACTGGGCCGGGTTGACCACGCCGCCGATCGCCATCGATCCGCCCGCGATCATGCTGATCTGGCCAGTGTCCACCGCCAGCAGCGTGTAATTGGGCGCGGTCGTAAGGTCCCTGAGCGTGATCGTGCCCTTGGCATCCACGATGCCGCTGACCTGGATGCTCGCGTGACCCGAGCCTTCGTAATACGAGCCACCCAGCAGATTGCGGCCCGCCCGCACCGTCATGTTACCGCTGCCGTAGAGCTGGGTCTGCGGCGTGCTCAGCGCGCCAAGTCCTCCGGTGACCCGCCCGGTCGTAGGCAGCGAGACCGAAACATCGACCAGATCGCGTCCCGCCACCACATTGACGTTGCCGCCGGCCGAGAGAATTCCCTCCCGGAAGCTGGCGTACTGAATCCACCAGGCAGTCTGCGATCCAATGCTGCCTGAGGCAGGAGCGAACACGCCTGCGCCCAGCGTTGGGGCGCCGGCCGAGTCCGTCGCGCCGGCATGGGAGATCAGCCAGGGTGTATAGTAGGCGTTCCACAGGACGGCGGTTTTAGTGAGTGGGTTCGTCGTCGTGACGTTCCTGTACCCCTTGATGTCCTGCTGCGCGACGACCGATACGTCTCCCGCAGCAACGGGGAATGCTGCGGCAGTCGGTGCCCCGTAGACCACCTCGACGTTGCCCTGCTTCGGGCTGCCATAGCTCAACAGCTGCGGCTCAAGGAAGCCGTTGACATCGGTCACCTTGCCGGACGCATCATACGGGTTGGCGTATCGCGCCGTGTTCACGCCCGCGGCATAGATGACGCCCGGCGCGACGGTATCGGCGAAGCTGACGTCGCGCGCGGCCGCGATCGAGATGCTGCCGGTGCCGGTCCGCACCATGGTCGGAAGATTGAGATCCGCCGCGATGTCCGTGGCCGGGACGTGGTTGTTTACGATGACATCTCCAGCACCACGGCCGCTCACGCTTGCGAGCGGCTGCATCGCGTTTGGATTGGCGCTTCCCATGTCGGCGCCGGCCGTCAGACGGTAGGACCACGAGCCGGGATTGGTGATCGCGATCGGATCGTGCGGCGCAGAGTCGGCATCCCCACAATGGCTAACGCAGACATTGAGCATGTGCGGGAACAGATCTGCCTCATTGAGGTCGAGCGCAGTCGGGCTGATCACATTTCCGGTCGTCTTGTACGGCGCGATCGGAGCCGGTAGGTAATTGTTCAGGTTGTTACCGTCGATTGTGCGTGCAGGAGGTTTAGCGAGATAGGTCCTGACGTCACCCTTGTAGGTCGCGTTCAGGTAGTCCCCGAATTGGAAGAACCCATCGGAGATCGAGGCGTTCACGTTGATGTTGTTGAGGGCGCGCAGTGTCAGCGCGCCGGCTTCGACCCCGTATTTCGGAGCGTCCACGCTTCCGTAATTTGCCAGGTAGCGGTAGACGAAATCGACATAGCTGGTGCTGGGGTCGAACTTATTGTCGGTCGTCAGCTTCCCGACCGTGCCGGCGGCCAGATTCCAGTTGCTGGCGACCGTGATGTTGCCGCCGTTGATGGTCGGATCCGGACTGACGAGTTCGACGCCGGGCCGCAGATGCACCATTGAACCGAGCCGGTCGGCGAGCGGCTTGACCACCCGATCCATCGCACCGCTGAAACCGAAATGCTTGACTTCAGTGCTGGTGTTGTAGGTCAAGTTGCCCTGCACATACTGCCGCAGCGTCACGTTGGCAAACGCCCCCGAGCCCGTCGCCTCGGCCGTATCCATGTCCGCGCTCACTGAAGCCGCCTGCGTCGCGCCGGCGCCGCCACCCGAGAAGCTGAGGGTGGCACTACTGCCGACGGCGTAACCCGCACCGGCATTCGTCACATTGACGCCGACGACCGTCATCACGGTGCTGGCGAAATCGTTGGCGGTCAGATGCCCGGTGAGAATGAGCTTGCCGCCCTGATAGAACAGGATCGTGGATGGCGCGCCGGTAAAGCCGCTGCCGGCGCCCGTGATAGTGAAGGTCGGGACGCCGTTCGCGTCCGTCGTCACGGTTCCGGTCGCCGAAGCGCCGCCCGAGGCGGACTGGATCACCACATTGCCCGAGAAGTTGGGATCGAGGTGATACCAGCCGCTGGTCGAGGCGATCGAGATGCTCTTGAGCCCCATCACCGCGGTGCCCTGGGCCTGATTGGCCGTCGTCGTCAACTGCGCGCTCGCGAAGTCGCTGCTCGTCAAGTGTGCCGTACTGACCAGAACGCCCTGGCTGTAGAAGCGGATCGTCGCCGGCGCGCCGGTGAAGCCGCTGCCCGCATTGGTGATGGTGAAGGTCGGAACGCCGTTCGCGTCGGTCGTCACGGTGCCGCTTGCGGCGCGTCCGCCCGCGGGCGCCTCGATCACGACTTCGCCGACGAAATTGGGGTCGAGGTGGAACCAGCTGCTGGTCGAGGCGATCGAAATGCTCTTGAGGCCGGTCGCCGACATCGCAGGCGCAGAGAAGATCACATCTGGGACTTGGGTGTAGGACCCGCCGCTGCCCGGAGGCACATACACGGTGTTGACCTTCAGGCTCGTCTTCGCCACCGAGCCGCCCGGATCGAGCACGCCGTTCCAGCCGAGCGAGGACGCATCGATTCCGCCCTGGCCGTTGGTGCTGAAGCTGACGAACGACTCGATTGTGACGTCGCGGGCGCCGGTGATCGTCGATCCGATCTCCGTGATGTAGACGTCGTTGCCGCCGTCATTGGGCGCACGGACCAGGACCGTCCCGCCGCTCAACCCGCCCTTGGTGCCGCCATGGACGTCGATGCGCGAGCCCGGCTGGAGGTCGATGCCCGCGTTGCTCTTGGCGCCCCAGCCGATCGCGATCGTCACATCGCCGCCGCGCTCATCGCTGTGCTCGGTCGATGCATTGATGACGCCCGTCGTCAGCAGGTCGATTTCGTTGGCGGCGTAAAGGTTGACCTTTCCACCCGCCTGCCCGGTGCCGTCGGCCGTCTTGCCGGCATAGCCGCTGGCGTCGATCGTGCCTGCGACGACGATGCGTCCGAATTGCTGCGTCGGGTCGCTGCCGTTCCAGGTCTGGTCGTCCGCCGTGAGCGTGACCGAATTGGCCTTGAGCGTGTGGCCTTCGGATAGGATCAGATCGCCGGTCCGGGTGTGGATGTCGACCGCGCCTGTGAAGCCGCCCGCCAGCAACTTGTCCGCGAGCGGATCGAGCGCCACCCTCGGCGTGAAGCCCTGGCTGTCGACCTGAAGCCTGTTGGCGTCGATCAGCAGGCCACCGCCGAGACCGTTGCCGCCCTTGCCGCGGAGATCCCCGAGCACGGTCGCCTGACCGGCGGTCGCGAGAATCTGGACCTGTCCGCCATAACCCATGCCGCCGTCCGGCTGCGCCACATCGATCACGCTGGCGTCGCTGCCCTTGGCCGAAGCGCTGGCGCCGCGCGTGACGACGTTGCCGAGATCGGCCTTCAGCACGATCTTCCCGCCAGGTAGATAGGTCGTGGTGTCGATCAAGTTCTTGGCGTAGCCGCGCGCCGACAAATAGGCGTTGTGGTCGAGCGTGACGTCTCCCGTCGTCGCCTCCAGCGTGATCGAGCCGGACTGCGCCTGGATGACGCTGCCCGAACGCTGCTTGCCCTGATCATCGGCAAAGCCGCCGACGTTGACGCTGCCGCCCTTGACGAGCAAGCTGCCGCCGGTGTCAGCCTTGTCCTTGGGCGCATTGGCGCGGACAGGCGGGCTGCCGGGATCGCCGACGATGGCTTCGCCGATATTGACGGCGCCGGACGTGGCGACGACGAACGATCCGCCGCCCTTCGAGGTGTTGCCACCCACCGAAACCAGCGGCGTGACGATCTGGAGACCGACCACGTCGGCGCCAGTCCCCAGCGTCAGCGCGCCCTGATTTTTGAACAGCACCTGATCGCTGGCAGCGAGGTTCACTTGCGAGAATCCCGCGATCGTCTGGCTGCCGCCCCCGAATACGACATCGGTCGCGGCGATGCTGAGACTTCCGCCGACACCGGCCTGCGCCGACGTACCAGTCGCGCCGCTGGTGTTCACCAGCGTCACGGTGCCGCCGACCTCGATCCTGCTATTGCCGCCGGTGCCCGTGACCGCGCGCGCATCGAGCGTCAGCCCCTGCATCGCCGTCTGGATCAGGTTGGTGCCGTAGAAGGTGATGTCGCCTGCGACGGCGGCGAGCTTCAGGTTCTTCACGCCCGCGAGCTGATCCAGATTGGTCTGGCTCAGGATCACGCTGTCGCGCGAGCTTGCTCCAATTCCGATGCTGCCGCCCGCGATTGTCGCCTGGTTCGCGGTGATAACGGCGGCCGGTGCGTTCGAATTGCCGGTGACGGATTTGTTCAGGACGATGCTGTCCTTGGATGCAGTTGCCTGCATGAACAGGTTGTTGGTCGTGATTTGGGCGCCGGCCCCGATCTCGATGCGACCGACGTTGCCGCCCGGCAAAGTGACAGTGGCAGGACCGCCGCTGCCATCGGCGCCGCGCACCGGGAGGCTGCCTGCCAGCGAGGTGAACTGGATCGTCAGCGGCGACCCTGAGGGTCCCGCGATCGAAATCGTAGAATCCTGAGACGCGACCAACAGGCCGCCAAGACCCTGGCTGTAATAGTTGGACAACACGGTTGTGGACGGGTTGCTGCCGTACACCCCCGGAATGCTAACAGGAATCTTGTTGATATCGGCGCCGGTGATGACGGTGCCGGTGGAATCCAGCGTTCCTCCGAGAGCCGTGGCCACTTGCTGTGCCGTTGTGTAGCCGCCCGGATTTGAGCCGACATAGAAGTTGCGTCCCGCACCCGTATGAACACTCCCGCTGGTCCTGATCACGCTACCGGTGGCGATCGAGATGGTGCCGGTGGCCGTGGGCGCATTGGTGGTGAACTGGGACGTACCATCGAACCAGGTCCCGCTGATGTTGACCTGGAACGACGAGGAGACAGTCTGCTGCGTCGTCGTGCCCGACTGGGTCACGAGCATGATCTCCGGGAGCAACAGCCCGCCGGTCTGCGTCGACGGATCGACTGGCGTATCCACCACGAGCTCGGACGCGGTTCCCGTGATCAGGGTACCCTTGGCCGTGTCGCTGCGCAGGCCGCCGATCAAGACGCTTTCGAAACTGCTGAGCTGGTCGCTCGCAACGACGACGTAGCCAGCGTTCGCGTACGTCTGCGCGTTGACGCTGGGGCTCACCACCGCGAGCTTGCTCACCGAAACATCGAGCTCGCCGCCGCGGCCATCCGTGGCAGGCGCGTTCAACTCGGTTGCAGCAAGAAGGAGCTGCTGTTGCGCAACGATCGCGATGCGGCCCGCGTCGACAGGCAGCCGCGGGATTGCGACGCCGTCGTGATTGGCCTTGTCGGTGAAATAGCTGTTGGCCGAGTTGAAGCTGTACTCGCTGTACTGCTTCCACACCGCGCCGGTCTGGATCGCGAACAGCTCGCTGCCCGACGAATAGGCTCCCGGCCGCACCGACTGGGCGTAGTGTCCCGTCACCAGCACGGTGCCGTCCGGCAGCGTCGTGCCCGATGGGATGTTGCGCCCGAGATTGCTGCCATAGTCGACCACGCGCAAGGCGCCAGGCAGGGTCGCATAGTGCCCCGGATAGAGCGTATAGGTGCCGGCCGGAACGCCGGTGCTGCCGTTGAGATAGATCTGCTGTCCCGCCAGCGGGTAGGCATCCCCCGCCTTGACGGTTTGTCCGGCATCGAGGCTGCGCGCAGTGGTGAAATGGATGTCGTGGGCTGCGACCGGATCGTTGCTCGACGGAACGAGCGCGTAGACGGTCTGGCCCGAGGGGGTCGTCGCGAGCGTGTCGCGCGAGCCGCCCTTGCCCTGGATCCACTCGGCCGCCTGAAGATCGCCGCCGCCGCGCGTATCGATCGTCGCGCCCTTCTTCACCGCAACGCCGCTCGCGTTCAGCACGAGCCCCTTCGAAGGCAGCACTGGCTCCGTCCCGTTAGCCGCAGCCAGCAGAGGGTGGAGACTGGCGTTGTAATACCAGTTCACGCCGTCAATCGTTTCGCCGTAGGGCACGACGGTACCAGCGAGCGTGACCGAGGTCAGGCTGCCGGGCGCAAGGGTCACCGACGTCGTCGGTATCTTCGACGTGTTGCCGGTCGCCGTGCCGTCATCGCCGAGCGTGATTCTGCCGAGCGGGGCGAAGATGTTGCCGTTCTGGTCGATGGTCGCCGCATAGACGCTGAGCGAGCCGCCGGCCGACAGGGGAATGTCGCTGCGTCCGCCGGCAGTGGCCTGGAAAGTGACGTTGCCTGTGGTCTGAATGGTGAAGTCGACATCTGAGACCGGGTAGATTCGCTGCGCGTCGAGGATGAGGTTGGCCCCACCCGCCACGATCTGTCCGCTGAATCGCGGAGCATCCGTCGAGGTCGCGAGACCGTTGGCAACCTTCGGAGTGCTGAGACGAATGTCGCCGGAGCTCCTCAGCTGGATGTCGTTGAAGCCCGCAAACGCGGCGTTTTCGACGTCGATGGTCCGGGCGATGATGACGTCCGATGTCGGATCACCCGCCTTGGTGCGTTCGAAGCCCAGGTGCAGCGAACTGCCGGCGGTGCTGCTGCTGCCGCCCCCGCCCGTGAGCAGCATGTAGGGCGCGGCCAGCGTGACTGTGCTGCCAGACTGTGTGGAGCTGATCGAGCTGGCCGCGACGTAGAGGCGGGACAGGCCGTCGTTGGATGTCCAGGTCACGGAGCCCGAGATCGACAACGGATTCAATGTCGGCGCGGCAATGCCGTAGGTGCTGCCCGACACGCCCGTGAAGATTCGCGCGGCGCCATTTTGCGCCGTGCCGCTGTAGAGCAGGACGTTCTCGAACGCGCTCAGCCGATCGACTGCGGCGAAAATCGAAGACGACGTCCCCGACGCCGAGGCAAGCTGATCGACGAGCGAATTCGCGTTGCCGGCAAGGTTGGCAAGCGTCGCGGGGCCGCCTGCGAGGGTTCCAGCCAGCGCTGCCGTGACATTGGCGGAATCCTGCTGCAGCAGCATCGCGGCGCCGCCGAGCATGAGGGTGCCGCCATTGGCCAGCGGCGTCTTGCCGTCCGCCGACATCACCTGCGTGCCGTCGGCCGAGCGTCCACCCCTGGCTTCGAAGGTGCCGCCCCAGACGAACGCGGCGGCATCGACCTTGACGGTGCCGGCATCGCTCCAGGACTGAACCGTCACCGCGCCGCCGTGGCCGTCCTGGGCCTGGATCGACGTGGCGTAGCCGGATACATCGACCACAGCCCCCTGCTCGGCGACGACATAGGTACCGGATGGCACAGCACCCGGGGTGTAGGTGTTCGCGAGCGTGCCGGCCTGAACGTTCGGCGTGGCAGCTTCGATGGTAAATGTGCCGCCGGTCAGGACCGTACCGCTGACAAGTTGGCCTTTCGGCTGCCCGAAACGAGAGTTCGCCACAAATGTTCCGGAGACGTCGACCTTGGCCTGCGATGCGAGCCAGGTCTTCTGCGCGTTCACGACGACCGTGCCGCCATGATCGATAATGCTGCCGCGCAGCAGCACGTTCTGAGCCGCCTGCTCCCGGATTGGATCCGAAGTCGTGTAGATGGGGATGCCGCCCAAGCTGATTTTCGCCTGCGGATCGGTCGTAATCACGGCGCCGGTGTCCAGCAGGATGTTGTCCGATTTCAGCGTGAGATCGACCGCCTTGCGCTGATCGTCCGGCAAGCGGGCCCGGGACGCGACGTCGGCAATCTTGCTGCCGGTCCCAACCTTACTGTAGTCGGCAATGCTCGAGAGGTTCTGCTGCTGGAGCGTTAGATTCACACCCGCGGCCACGGTGATGGCCGCCTTGGTGCCGGTCCAGCCGTCGGGAGTCGATTCGATCACATAGGCGCCAAACCCGCCGCCTGTCAGCCGCGAGGCTGCGAGCGTGACCGGCGCCAGCCCTGTGCTGGTGGCGGTCACGATACCCGAACTCGCGTCCGCATGCGCGGTGCTGTCGATCGTGATCGTCTTCGCCGCGCCCAGCGTCAGCGTGCCGTTGCGCTCGAAGCCATAGGCCCGCAGCGTACCGTCGAGCTGGATCTGGGCGGTAGTGCCCGTGGTAGGTCGTTCAGGCCCCGAACCACCGTTCGGGTCGCGCCACGCGGCACCCCTCTGATAGGTCGTCAGTGAAATGCTGCCGCCACGGCCGGCCATGACTCCGGTCGAGGCGGTCTTGGCAGTCCCGGTCGAAGAAATGTATCCGCCACTCGAGGCGTCCAGCAGAGATCCCTGCGCGAGCAGAATGCTGCCGGTCGTGTCGGCGCCATTGATAAGGTTGCTGTTGTTGTTCGTCGCAATCGAAATCGAACCGCCGTCGATGTATCCTGGGCCGCCCATCTCGGTCCCGCGCTGGCCGGTGTCGTTGACCCAACGGCCGCTGACGTCGAGGGTGCCCTCGACGACGATATCGTCCTTGCCGGATGCAGTTTGGGCCCGCTGGAAGAGGGCTCCGGTATTAGCTGCGTTGGCAAACGCATAGCCGTCGGTCACGAGACTGATCTGGCCGCCAGCGGCCTTGATGTTACCTGCGACGCTGATGGCGCCGCCGGTTGTCGCCGAGAACGTTCCGCCGGCGGCGAAATTGAGGTCGGGCAGTCCTGCCGCGTCGTTGGCCGAATTGCGCGTGACCAGCAGATCATTGCTGTTGATCTTCAGCAGGCTGAGACCGTAGCTCGACAGCGTCTCGGCTGACAGGATGGTCTGGTACGCACTGGTCGGGGTGAAATCCGCGCCCTTCACAACAGGCGCGAATTCCGGCGGGTCCGGCACGTTGGCGATATGCTTGGTCTGGTTCGTCACGCCCAACCCGCCGGACGTCGAATCGGGGCTTGAGCCGATCACGACGCTGCTCGCGAGATTGAGCGTGAGATATCCCTGCGAGGGGAGTTCGTCGGCCTTGGCTTGCGTGGCGGTGACGCCATTCGTCGCCGATGGTTTGAGCCCAAGGGAGATTTGCCGCTCGCCCGCCGCGGACCCGAAATACATCTGGCCCTGGAGCTGCGGGCTGACGCTGGTGATGTTGATGCCGCCGGCGTCGTGCCCCTCGGTATAGCCGGGCTGATAGGTCTGCGTCGCGGTCGACCAGACCTCCTTCACGCGCCAACGCGAGTGATCGACCGTGAACGTGCCGGCGAGCCCGACATAGGTCATGTTAGGATCGGCGTTCGTCATGCTATATCTGCGGCCGTCGGCCCCGAGCAGGACGCTGGTCGAGACGATGCCCGGCAGATAAGTGACGTTGCCGCCTGCGACGTTGATCACCGAACCGGACTGCGTAATCACGCTGCGGCTGGGAGTCACCCCGTCAATTGCGTTCCGGTCCGTTTGCAGGCTGACGGCGCCGCCGCTCGTCATGAGCTGCTGGATGCTGCGGCCGTAGTTGCTGATCGTGCCACTGGCATCAGCCACCGGTGTTCCGACCCACGTGGTGCCGTCGCTCCGCGTCCCCGACGCGCGGATGTCGATCCACAACGTCTGGCCATCCAATGCGCCGCCGCGCTGCAACGGCATGTCTGCGAACGGGAGGCCGATCGGCTTGAACGGAATGAAATTGTAGCTGGCCGGGAGCAGAACATTCTGCAGCCCCGCGACATCGACGGTTGCGCCGTCCTCGAGTAGGACCTGCTGCGGGCCGGTGACGCTTGCACCGAGCCCGAGGGCGGCGCCCGGCGTGCCAAACAGGGCGGTTGTAGTATTCGTGTAGAGAGAAGAAGCGTTCAACCCAGTTCCGAGGTCGATAGCGCGCAGCGCCACGGTCGCCGAGGGCGCCGATATCAGCCCGCTCGATCCTACGGTGACCGAGGTCTGGGCCGACAGTTCGACATAGGCCGGCGCGAAGCTCTGCACGGTGCTGCCCGTGCCTCCACCTTGCGGCAGGCTGCTGGTCAACGGATCGTCGTAGGGAAGCGAGCTGATGGTGCCTTCCAGGTCGACGCTGGTCGCAGCGCGCAGCAGCACCATGCTGTTACGGGTGATGCCGGTATCCGCCGAGATGACGCCGGTCTTGCCGATCGTGATCCGGTCACCGTTCATCTGGGTGATGCCGCGCGGCGTTTCGATCAGGCCGTCATTGCTGATCAGGCCCGTCCCCGCCGCGTAATTGTTTGTGATCGCGAGGCCGCCGCCATCTTTATACTCGCCCGCTAGATAAACGTCGGAAAACTGGGTGATCTGGAAGTCGGTTCCGCGATAAGTCACACCGCTGGGAAGCACCGCCGAAGGCAGCTTCCAAAAGCCGCCGGAAACCAGGCTGATGCTGCGGGCGGCCACCATGGCGACCTCGCCTGCGGGAGATGAGAGCGTGCCCGCATTGGAGACGTTCCGGCCGAACAGATAAATGAAGCCCGGTGAATCCAGATCGACCGTGCTGGTCTTGATCGACGCACCGGCCTGGACCTTTACGTCACCCCAGCTGTTGTTCTCCAGCGCGTAACCGCCGTCATCCGGTGCGCCCGGCACCTGCGGCGGGCGCGTCGGCGCCACGGAAAACGCGTTCGGACCATTGATGCCGGTACCCAGAAAGAAGTTGTCGCGTGCGCTCTGCGTCATACCCAGCGCACCGACGTCGAGGCTCGAGGCGACCAGCGCATGAACATTGACCTGCGCGCCGGCGCCGAAAATGATGCCGTTGCGGTTGATGACGTAGACACCGCCGAGCGCGCTCATCTGCCCGAGAATTTGTGTCGGGGACCCGGTCGGATCGGTCACGCGGTTCAGCACGGTCCAATCCGCGGACTGCTGCTCGAACTTCACCGACGTGTTGCGGCCGATATTGAACGTCTCCCAGTTCAGGATCGCCTTCTGCTGCGTCTGGGTGATGTCGACCTTGTACTGTCCATCCTTGACCGTTTGGGTGAAGGTCGTGCTGGCGTTCTGCCACGAGGCCGGCGTGTTGAGCTGGAGAGATGAGCAGGAATTGCCGCAGGCACTCTGCGCGGTGACGTCCTTGACGCCGCCGAGCGGCATCAAGCCGCCGGTCGTGACACCGTTGAAGGTCGACTTGAGAGCTTGTGCCGCCGCGGCGGCGTCCTGCTGCGCCTGGCGTGCCGCGGTAAATGCGGCAGCGGCGCGCGCGAGCGAGACTTGCGCCTGCGCTCCCGCGGCTGCGGCCTGCTGTGCCGCCTGTCCGGCAGCCAGCTGAGCCGCGGTGGCCGGGGCCACCGACGAATTGCCCGGAGTGAGACTGCGTGCCTGGGCCTGATGACTGATCAGTCCGGGCAGAATGGCCGTCGAGGTGAGCAGCGCGGCCCGGATGCTGCGCCAGCGAAGCGAAAAGGCCGATGGTTTCCGATCGATCGTCACGCGTTCACACTCCAGCGGGAATGGGCGTTGCTTAGGGCGGCCGCCTCGCCGCACCGGCCGGTTTCGCGGCCGCCGCTGAGAGCACGCAACGTGTGCGTCGGGGTATCACATATACTGTTACATATATATGATACTTAACTAACGATTAACGATATTGGTGAGCGAAACAGTTGAACGCGGCAGGAAGGTTGGAACCGCGATATCGCTTTCGTATCGACGCCGTTCTAAGACCAAAAACCCGGCCAGACCACGCTGCCGCGCAATTTGGCCGGGACTGATCAGACACAAGATGGTCTAGCGCGACGGCGCGGCCTCGGGTTTCGTCTCGAGCAGCTTCGAAAGCGCGATCTCGTTCACGACGGGGGGAGATTGCTTGAGCAGTTCCGCGACATAGGCGCGACGATTGGCCTCGATGCGTTCCGCCCTCATGCGCTGCACCAGGGCATCCCTCACCTCCGCAAACGGCCGCGTGTGCGCCGCCTCGGTTTCCAGCAGCTTCACGATATGCCAGCCGTCATCGAGCCGGATCGCTTCGGTGATGCCGGCTTTCGGCAGTCCGGTGACCTGGCTGCGGATTTCGGTCCGCAGATCCGGCTCGTTG
Source organism: Bradyrhizobium diazoefficiens (assembly GCF_016616235.1). Taxonomy (NCBI): domain Bacteria; kingdom Pseudomonadati; phylum Pseudomonadota; class Alphaproteobacteria; order Hyphomicrobiales; family Nitrobacteraceae; genus Bradyrhizobium; species Bradyrhizobium diazoefficiens. The sequence continues at coordinate 3,569,021 of NZ_CP067100.1, read as the reverse complement.
ACCCAGCCGATCTCGCCCTCGCGCCCGGCTGAATCAGACTCCTCGGACGAGCTGCGCGCGGTCGCGCCGAAATCCGCGCCCGGTTGCTTGAGCTTCTTGACGACGTCATCGAGCTTCTTGCGCGCGGTGTCCTCGGCGGCCTTGTCCGCATCCTTCGGCACCGCGATCACGATCTGCGCCACGCGGAAGCGGCGCGGGACGAGGAGCGCGCTGGCGTTTGCCTCGTACACGCTCTTGATCTCGGCCTCGCTCGGAAAGCTATCGGGCGGCGTCGTCACGGATTGGAGATAGCTCTCGACGATCAGGTTTTCGCGCGCTCGCGCGAGCTGAGCGACCACGGCCGGCTGCTGTTCCCATTTCTTGGCCGTCGCCTCCTTGAGCACGAGGCGATTGGCGAGGATCGCCCGCACCGTCTGGCTGAGCAGGGCCGGATCACGCGCCATCGCGGCCTGCTGGCGCGCGTCCAGAAGCTGGATCGTCGTCTTCACCTCGTCTGCGGTCACGTCGCTGCCGCCGACCCGCGCGATGACCTCGCCGGTCTTCACCGCCGAAACATCTTCGGCGGACGGCGCGCGCGCGGGTGCCGCAGGCGCGGGGCGCGCGGGTGCCGGCGCAGGCTGGGGTGCATTCCGGGTCTGGGCCGTGGCCATCGACGAGACGGCAGCGACCAGCGCGCTGGCCACCAAGGCGGTCTTGAATACATGTTTGGTCATGGCTTGGCCTTCTGTTCGAGGATCTTGTCGCGGAAGTCCTGGGCTGCATTCTGGTGCTCGACCCGCTTCAATCCGAACACGGGATCGTGGTCGAGAACCTTCTCGAACGGATCCATCGCCTCGTATTTGGTCACGACCTCGTCGGCGATCTTCCCCAGGCGGACGTTCTTGGCCTCGAGCGCCTTGGTGCTCGCCTTCAACGCGGTCGCCTCGGCTTCGAACTTGGCCCGCTCGGCATCCTTGGCTCGCGCCACGCTCGCTGCCTCGGCATAGGCGGTCTTCCACTTCTCGAGTGAATCGTCGCGCTCGGCGAGGCGTTCGTTGAAGTCCTTCACGGCCTGGCGATAGGCCTGCTCAGCTTCCTTGACCTGGGCACGGTACGCCTCGTTCTGCTTGCGCAGCCGGTCACGTTCCTGCTCGGCCGAGGTCAGCTTGGCCTGAAGCGCGGCACGTTGATCTTCCGCCGCTCTCGCCTGCGCGGTCGCGGCGCGCAGCGCCTCGCGCAGGCGATCGCCTTCCTGGTCCGCGCGCGCGGTCGCGGGGACCAACAATGCCAATGCGACGATGGAGGAGAGGCGCAGGAGCCGCATGGTCAGAACCTCGCATTGAGATCGAGCTGCACGATGTCCACCGCATAGGGCAGGCCCGCAATGCCGTTCGCGCTCATCCAGCGCACCGAGGCCCAGATGTTCTCGCCGAGGCCCACATTGCCGCCGATGAAGTAGCCCTTGAGGTTAGTGCCGCCGAGGCCGAAATCGGAATCGACGAACGCATCCACCATCGCGTCGGACTCGAGATATTTGTAGCCGACATGCGCGTTCCAGTCCCAGAGATGCTTGACCTCCTTGTTGCCGACCGTCAGGCGCGCGAGCCAGCCCTGGTTGCCGCCGTTGAAGGCGCCGGCCGCGCCGCTCGGGGTGCCTGCGAAATTGTTCACCGCGACGGCGGCGACGGCACCGCGATTGAACGCCGTGTTCCAGACGTATTCCGCGTCGAGGATGATGTGGACCGGATTGAATTGCGCGAAGTCAAGCTGGGCGCTGGCGACGACCGGACGGAAGTCGCTGGCGAGGCCGTAGTACTGGTAGTTCAGTGAACCATTCGGCGGGAACGAGGCCGGCAACACCAGCGGGATGTTGCGCAGCTGCATGTACGTATTGCCCTTCTGGGCAAAGGACGGCCGCAGGATATCGGTCTCGCAGACATCGGTTGCGGCGCCGACGAGGCATGGGCTGGAGAGCTTGCCGCGCATGTTGGTGAAATCATAGTAGGCGACCGCCATCGTCAGGCTCGTTTCGGGATCGAACCGCGCCCCGAAGCCGCCCTGCGCACCGAACAGCCATTTGTCGCGGCTCGGCGACTTGATCGGTCCACTCAGATTCGACGTGTTGAGACCGGCGTTGAGATCGGTATTGAAAACGGGGAAAGCGCCGCCGACGAAGAATGGTGTGAATCCTTCGGCGACTTCCTGCTTGGCCTGAATCGCAAAGCCGTCGAAGCCGATCTCCTTGTACCAGACCAGATCGGTCGGCGACCAGAACGGGTTGTCGAACCGGCCGACCGAGCCGACGAAGTCCTGCACGGGCTGATATTTGATAAACGCACGATCGAGCCACAGCGCGTATTTCGAGAAATCGCCACCATTGTTGCCGAACGTCTGATTGGTCGAGACGGGCGAGCTGTTCTCGCCTGTTGCGATCCTCAGGCCAGCGGTGAAGCCGTCGTACAGATCGACATCGGCGCCGAGCCGTGCACGAAAGCGGAAGCGATTGCGATCCTGCGTCGTGTTGTAGGTCGGCGGCAGGTAAGGATTGACCGCGTTGAAATTGTCCTCGAGGAACGGGCTTCCAGTGTTGATCGCATTGAAATTCTGCAGCGGGCCGTTCCCGGCCGGGAAATGATCGCCCTCATAGCGCACACGCACGTCTCCATAGAAGCGGATCCGCTGCGCCCACTCGGGATATTTGCCCGGCGAGGCCCAGTTCTCCTTCTCCGCCTTCGCCATCACCTCTGCCCTGATTTCGTCGCGCAGCTGTTTCTTGACGATCTCGGGAACGTAGGTGACGCGCTTGGTGCCGGGCGGCGAGACCGCTTCGGTCGCGGTCGCTGCCGCCTTCTCCGCGCCTTCCGCCTTCGTCGCGGCGTCGCGCGTCGCCTGACGGGCGACGTAGGCCTCATCGTCCGCCTGCTTGATCAACGCGGCCGCCTGCTCTTCGCTCAGCGTGCCCTGCTTCACGAGAAGATTGATCAGGTTGACGGTCGCATTGGACGACGGCGGCGAATTGCGCGAGACCGTCGGGAGCTTGCCACGAGGAGCTTCGTCCTGGGCTGACGCGGGCACGGTTAGCGCAAGCAGGATCGCTGCGCTTCCTGCCAGCTGTCGCTTCGTCATCTCTGCACCCCACATGACTCCAACCCTTCTTCCACTCTCTCACTCGTCTATGAGGACGGCCTGCGCCGCCCTGCCGTGTCGTCAGCCCGGACTGCGCGCCGTGACCTGCATCACGATCGGCGTCGGCATTTCCCTCGGCGGTGGCTCCCGCAAGGTCATGCCGCTGAGGATCTGGTCGCGAATCACCGCGTCGAGCTCAGCGTTGCCGGTGGAGGACATCAACTGCACGCGGGTGATCCGGCCGGTCGCATCCGGCCACAACCGGACCCTGACCCGCATCACCGCGTGACGGGTCTTGTCGTTCGCACGCAAGGCAGCCTCGATCTGCGACTGCACGATGCTGGCGTACCAGCCCCATTTGCTGCTTCCACCGCCGCCACCGCCGCCGCCGATCAGGCCGCCCTTGCCGCCCTTCAGGGTCCCCGGACCGGTCGTGTTGGCTTCGAGCGAAGGCGGGCTGTCGTTGGGATCGTTGGGCGCGTCCGGCGGCGCTTCCTTGGGAATGTCGACCGGCTTCTCCTCGATCATCTCCTGCTTGACCGGCATCTGCTCGACCATCTTCTGTTCGGGCTGCTGCTCCGGTGGAGGCGGCGGCGGAGGCGGAGGTGGCGGAGGCGGCACGACCATCGTGACCTGCAGCTCGTTCACCTTGCGCGGCGGGTTCTTGTCGCCGCTCATCAGCACCAGGACGCCCATGACCATGAGCGCGACGACAAGCAGACCACCGCCGCCCAGCAGCAGATAGCGCCGCCAGGCCGGTCTCTCGCTCTCGTCGATGTTGTCGCGCTGGTCCATCGGCATCACATGCGGCCAGGTTCACCGCGCCACCGGCTTGGTCGCCATGCCGACCTGGGTGAAGTTGAGGCGGCCGAGCATATCGAGCACGTCGACGACGTTCTGGTACTGGGTCTGGGCATCGCCGCGCACGACGATCGGAAACTCCGGCGTCAATGCACGCTGCTGCACCAGCCGCTGCTCGAGCTCCGGCAGCGTCACGGGGATGGTGTCGAGGAACAGCTTGCCGTCGTTGGCGACCGTGATCGCCTTCGTGGTCTGCTGCGCGAGTGACGGCGCTGCGCTGGCCTTCGGCAAGTTCACCTTCATGCCTTGCACGGTCGCGGTGGTCATGATGATGAAGATCACCAGGAGCACGTAGGCGAGATCGAGCATCGGCGTGATGTTGATGTCGTCGTACGGCTTGCTCTCGGACTGGACTTGCATGGTTTCACTCCGCCGCCTGCTTCACCGGCTCGTCCGGCAGCTCGTAGGATTCCGCGATCCGCGTGATGAACTCGTCGACGAAGACCTGCATCTCGCTGCTGACGTCCTTGATGCGGATCGTCAGGTAGTTGTAGGCAAACAGCGAGGGGATCGCGACGCCGAGACCGGCGACGGTCGCGACCAGCGCGGCCGCGATGCCGGGCGCGATGGCGTTGACGTTGACGTCACCGCTGGCCGCGATCGCCGCGAAGGTGATCATGACGCCGACGACGGTGCCGAGCAGACCGAGGAACGGGCCGCCGGAGATCGCGATCGTCAGCATCACCATCAGTCGGTTGAGGCGCTGGCTCTCCCGCACGAAGCCGCTGTCGAGCACGGCGCGAATCGACTGGATCGCCTGCGGCGACAGCCGGCGGTAGCCGCCACCCGCAAAGCGCCGCCGGATTTCCTGCGCGCCGGCCGCGAACAGGCGGTAGAGCGGCGCGGCATGCACCGCCTTGCGCTGCTTCTTGCCGAGCTCGCCGCCGAAGCTGGGGTCGTTCTCCTGGCTATCGAGCTGAAGCAGCCCGCTGATGTCGGTCGACGTCTCGCGAAAATGCTTCAGGAAAATCGTGTTACCGGCCGAAACCCGGTTCAGGTACGAGACGCGATCGACCATCACGTACCAGCTGATGAACGCCATGATCCCGAGCAGGCCGATCACCACCCAGCCGTCGACCGTCACCGAGCGCAGGATCACGCCGAAATAGCCGCCGCTGAACCAGCCTGAGGTTTCCTCATCGACGCTGAACGAGATCAGCTTGGCCTGGTCTGGGCCCTGCGCGATCGCGGCGAGTTTGATGAATCCGGCCGGACGCGCGACCTTGGCGATCTGGAATTCGTCGACGTCGCCGGCAAATCCCGACGCCTGGCTGGCCGGAGCCGCGGCAGGCGCTGGCGCCTGGGCCGCGTCGCCTGCGGCTGGGGTGGCCTCTGCGTCCGCTGCCGGGGCCGGAGCCGCCGTACTTGCGGCAGCACCGAGTTGCGCCGTACCGGTCATGGTGGGCAGGCCCGCAGCGAGGATCGCGGCCTGGTTGCCGTCGACATAGAGCGTGATCTGGCTGCCCTTGGCCGCAAAGGCGACATGGTGCCAGGTGCCGGCCGCAATTGCCGTCCCGCCGGCGGCACGCTGGGTGTTGCCGCCATTTGCGACCTCCACGAACGCGGCACCGTTGTCGAGGCCGACCGTGAGTCCGTTCGCTCCCTCGGTGCGGGAGAACAGCACGGCGCCGGGCTGCGGCGCGGTCATCTTGACCCAGATGGACCAGGTCAGCTCGCCGCCCTCGGCAACGACGAGCGACGGCGAGCCGGGAAGTGTGAGCGCGGCCTGACCGTCAAGGCGTGCGCCCTGCCCGATGATGGCGCCGTCCGCCGCCGGCACCGCGTTCTGCGCGGAGTTCGCCCAGGCCGTGATGTCCTGCGCCGGGGTCGCGCGGTCGTTGAAGTGATAGACCAGCAGCGTGTCGGGATCGTAGGTTCCCTTGGCGTCGACCGCGGTCGGCGCCTTCTGGTTTCCGTAGTAGAGCCAGATGTCGTTCTTGGTGCCGGGCTTCAGATCGGGAACGCTGACCCACACCAGCGCCTCTCCGAGCAGGGAGTCGTATTTCTCGACATGGTGCTTGAGGGGCGTCTTGTCGTCGCCGGCAATGAAGCGAAGATCGCCGCCGTCCTCCTTGGCCGCGCCGAAGCGGAAATTGCCGACGTGGAGCCGGACCAGGATCGGCGCGGTGCCGATCGCATCGCTGATGCCGGCACCTGACGGAGCGGTATCGATCGTGATCTTCTTGCGCAGCGTCCACTGGTCGTTCCACCACGCCGACGCCGGGCTCGGCCAAAGCGCCGCGAGAAAGAGGAGAGCGAGCATCACCGGCGCACTCAGGCCGTATCCGCGCCGTGATCCAAAGCGAAGGAGCGACATCTAGAATTCTCCCCAGAGGCGAAAGCTGATCCGCGGATGATTGGCGACCGTGACCTGCTGACTGGTCAGCGGCATGCCGACGAAAACGATGCTGTTGAGATAACGAAGCGTCTTCATGCGCATGCCGACGCCATAGCTTGCGAGGTCGAAATGCGATTGCTGATCCGGCAGCGGCTCATGGATCCTGGCGTTGCCGCCGTCGACGAACGCGAAGAAGCGCCACTCGTCGAATGCGTTGTACTTGATGGGATCGCCGAGCGGATTGGGGAGCTTCTGCTGCATGTATTGCGCGAGGTTGGGCGTGCGCAGCTCCAGCGTTCCGGCGATGCCGTAGTCGCCGAGCACCTCGGATTCGAGGTAGCCGCGCACCGTGTCCTGGCCGCCGAGGCTGAGCTGCTCGCTGGACACCAGCGGCTGATCCGCCACCTGGCCCTGAAGCTTGGCGTAGAGCTGGAAGCCTCCGGCGAAATCCTGAGTGTGCGAGATGTCCGCATGCAGCGTGATGAAGCTCGCGGTCGCGTCGAAGCGCTTGGCGTCGAACTCGTCGCGGCTGGAGCCGACGCCGCGCAGGCCGGCGGTGATCGTGGCGTTGAGCTGCGTGAGGTGCCCGTCGCCCTGCCAGGTCGCGCCGTAGGTGCCGACGAGCGGCACATAGGTCACGGGAGAGTCGAAGGCATCGCTGCCGAGCTTGAGCGTTTGCTTGAACTCCTTGTAGTCGACGCCGAGCGACAGGGTCTGGAAGAGATCGCCCTTGGACGGCAATGTCAGGACCGCGCGGCCACCGACGACCTGGCCTGGACCAATGACGTTCGCTCCGCCGACCGTCGCGACCGCGCTGTCGGAGACGAGGCCGTAGACGAGAACGCTGAGCCAGTCGATCTCCGTGCGCGCCAGATACGAGCCGGAGACGACCATCGCATCCTTTGGATTCATCGGAGCGACCTGGTAGGTCCAGGTCATGGAGTGGCCGAGCTGCCAAAGGTTGTCGTAGTGCATCGAGACGCTGGTCCGCAGCGGCGTGGTGCTCGGGCTCTGCTTGTTGTTGAGCTCGATGCTGCCATGCAGCGGATAGGTATCCTCGACGTTGAGATCGACATCGACTGTTCCCGGCGCGACACCCGCCCGCAGCGCCGGCGTGATCCGCCGGTCCGCCCAGCGATTGAGTGCGACGATGTCCTTCGTCACGTCCTGGAAATTCGGCAACGTTCCCTCCTTCAGCGAAGGCGCGTTGTCCTTGATGTTCTTGAGGTCGAAATAGCGCGAGCCCTTCACGCGCAAACGTCCGACCCGGTTCTCGGCGACCTCGAGCACGATGAAGCCGCGCTGCGCATCCTGCTGAGGCACGCCCACGCTCACGGTCTGAAGGCCCTTGTCGTGATAGGCCTTCTCCACCGCGGCGCGCGCCTTCTCGACATCCTGTGCGCTCCTGTTCGGACCGAGAAAGGGATAAACCGCGGCCTCTACCTCGATCTGCGGCAGATTGTCGGCTCCCTCCACGCGAAACTCGTCGATGTCGAAATGAGCTTCCGGAGCGGCGGGCTTGGCCGCATCGCCGGCGCCCTTGGCATCGCCGGTCCCTTTGGCCTCCCCGGCATCCTTGTTGGCCTCCCCGGTCCCTTTGGCAGGCGCGGTCGCTGCCGGCGCGGCTGCGGGCTTCGCCGCAGCAGACCTCGCGGCGTTAGCCTCAGGCTTCGCGAGCGCCGGCCTTGCACAGATCGCGCAGATCAGCAGGCCGCAGAAGGCGAGCCGCGAGAAGCGTGCGACGACCGTCCCCGTTCGCGATACGGCGCGCGACCGAACCGACGTCTGGCGGCGTGTGCGCCTCTCATGCAGATCACGCGAATTCACCTAAGCCTCGATATCATGCTCGCAATGCGGTCAGCTGTTGCTGCCGCAGAGGTGTTCGGACAGACCGAACCAACCGGAACGGATCAGCCGGCCGGGCCCTTATCCGATAGACGTTGCGCCCGCAGGGGCCGCGAAAAGATTCTCGCGTGCATCGCGAGGCGCTTCGTTTGAAGTGATGATTTCACGCAACATAACGCAACTATCGCGAACTGGCCGTTACTCGATAACGTCTCGTCACATTACCGTTGTGCGGCCTCACTACCGTCCCGCCAAAATTCGGGCTTTAATAAGTGGGGCGTAACATGACCAACGATAGCATCGCGAGCCTGCGCAGTTTGCTGCTCACCGAATATGTCGATTTCGATCGGCGACTGACGCGCCGTCTCGGCTCGCCGGATCTCGCGTCCGAGGCACTCAACGAGACCTTTCTCCGCCTCTCCGGCATGCGGGAGATCGGGCCCGTGCGCAGCCCCAAGGCGTATCTGTTTCGCATCGCGCTCAATATCGCCACCGATCGCCGCCGCGCCGAAAAGCGCCGCCTCACGGCCGATGAGGTCGACACCCTGCTCGAGATTCCCGATGATCGCCCGGATGCGGCCCGCGTGATCGAGGACCGCTCCGAGGTCGAACAGCTCAAGCGTGCGATCGCCGAGCTTCCGGAGCGCCGGCGTCGTGTCCTGATGCTCTCTCGTATTGATGGATTGCCAAACCGCGAGATCGCTGCTCTGCTTGGTGTGACGGTTCGCACCGTAGAGACCGACCTCAAGCAGGCAGTCGAGCATTGTGCCGATCGCCTCAAACGTCCCACGCGCGGCAAATTCGGTTTTCAACGTTCTGCGTCGTCTCACCTACAGAGATATGTCGATCGGGGCCATCCGCTCATGACCGGCATGGGCGGGAAAGCGCTGGATCGTGACGAAGCGAAACCATCAGGTCGACCAATTAGATCCTTTAATCCGTGAGGCACTGTCGTGGATCTTGCGCCTCAAATCGGGTGAGGCGACGATCGCGGATGCCGAACAACTGATGGACTGGCGCGGCAAGAGTTCCGCGCACGAACACGCCTTTCGCGATGCCGTGAAATGCTGGCGCGCCATCGGGGAGGCACTGACGACGAGCCGCCCGGCCCCCGCCGCCGTCAGGCGGCGGCGTCCATCGAGAAGCAAGAAGCGCGCATGATGCGGCTGGCCTGGACGAGGCCCTCATATCGTCGGCAATCCTGGATCAACGCAGGTCGGACGGCGACTTTCGCTCGGCCACGGTACGCAGGCGCGTATTGAGTTCGGCGAAGTTGACCGCGCCAGCCTCCGCTAAGACGGGCCGGCGCGAGGATCCGCTGGCCGGCGCTCGGCCCAGCGCAGGGGATCTGCCGAACGTTGATTGCGGAACGGTGCCGGTGACCGGAACGCCGCTCGCGGTCAGATGGGCACGGACACGCGTGCAGTATTGGACCGACAAGAACGAGAAACGCGTTTCGCCGTGCCCGGCGCGATACTTCATCGTCGCGGTGCAGAGATCGCCACGGGCCAGACGCCAGGCACCGGCCAGATACCGGACGCCGTAATGTACGTTGACGTCCGGCGTGGCCAGCTCCGCCGAGGTTCCCGCAAATCCCATCATCCGCGCGGTCGAAAGCATCACCTGCATCAATCCGACCTCACCATCCATGCCGACGACGGCCGAATTGTAGCGGCTCTCGACCGCCATAACGGCATCCACAAGCGCGGGCGGAAGGCCGAAGGCGAGCGATTCACGCTCGATGAGCTGACGGTATTGCGCACGGCCGGCGCGCCAGTCGCGGCCAAACATCGCGCTCGTCCGGTACGAGGAACTGGGGTACGCGAAACCGGCGAGAAGCGGATTTGCGGGCGGAAAATCTGCGGCCGTGAGCGGTCTCGGCGCGAACGGTTCGAGCATCAGGGGTTCGGGCGTGCCCTCGTCCGCATCCGTCGAGGCGACTTCACTGACATCCGTCTTGTGCCCGCCTTCGTCGTCCTCCGCCCGCGCCTCCCCGTTCAGGATAATGAGCAGGCACAATGCGGCCGAGGGCCACAATCGGCGTGCGGCCCAAATCGACTTAGCGTGCGGAAAGGACTTCACTATCATCGATGCGGCAGCACGTTCGGAATAGGCGGCGGCCGGAACGGATTAATCGAACGACCGTAGTTCGAACCCAATTGCTGGCGCACCGCAGCTTCATTCGCGTTACCGACCTTCACGTCGGATGAGCGCGCGTCGATTGGCGGCAAGTTGAGCGTCGGATTGACCTTGTCCACCTCGCGCCGAAGCTTCTCGTTCAGACAGCCAAACGCGCTGTCGCCGCCGATCTGCACATCGACGCAACGTTGAACCGTCGAGCCGCTCTGCTGGCCGCCAATGATCGTGCTCTCACGTCGTTCCGCCGGCCCAGGGGCCTGAGCCATCGCCGGGACCGTCATGACGGTGAGCAGACAGGCCGCAAGGCCACCAGCGGCCGATCTCAATCCTGATAGAGCGTCGCCCATGCTGCGAAGCCTCCACTAGCCAGCGCGTTTCCCGCTCGGAGCCTGCGAGACGACATCATTGCCGGCCGTTACGGTATGAGAATCCCACATTATCATCATTCGTCGCAATTGGCGCGTCCGATCCAAAAAGGGGTGCTTTCTTCGAACGTTCAACATCGCGCTGGCTCAGAGCTTGCTTCGAACCACCTTGACGTCATTGACGAGCGTCACCCCATCGTCGGCGGTTATGACGGCGGTGTTGATGAAGTTCAGGACCTTGGTGATGTCCACCACCGGGGCATTGGCGGCATAGAGCACGTCGAAGGGACGCATCTGCATCTTGGTGGCGACGAAATAACCCGCCGGATCCTGGAAGTTGACGTTGAAGATGATCGGGACGGTTTCGCCGTCGTATTTCGAGCAGTCGATTCCCAGCTGCTTTGCCACCTCGCGCGGCTCGCGGCGGTAGAGGAAGACCGAAGCAGGATCGGCCTGCAAGTCGAGCAGCCCGCCCGCCTTTGCGACCGCCTGGGTGAGGTTGATCCGCCACGCATCGAAGTTGAACTCGCCCTGCTGGCCGGTCGCACCAAAGGCGATGAACTTCATCGCCTCGCGGTAGAGATAGATCCGGTCACCCGGTTGCACGAAGATGTTGCTCGCCGGGAAATAGACTAGATTGCCGAACGGCACCGTGGCGCGCTGGCCGTTGCGCTCCAACACCACCCAGGTCTCCCAGCCGGCACCGCTGATGCCGCCGGCGCGCGTGATTGCGTCGGTGATGCGGTCCTGGGCGCCGGCCGCCGGCATGGGGAAGCGCACGGGCGTCCTGACCTCGCCGAATACGCTGACCAGCGATGACCGCTGCTGGCTCGATGTGACGACGACCTGCGGATCGATCGCGCGCTTCTTGATCTGCGCCAGAATGTCGTCCTGGATCTGCACGTTGGTGCGGCCCGCCGCACGTATCCGGCCGGCATATGGCACCGTTATGTTACCGTCGTTGTCGACGGCCTGATCGGGCAGGCTCACGTAATTGCCCGGTCGCACGCCAGCCTCGAGCGGGACGTACAAGCCGCCGGCGGACGCCTCGAAGATCGTGACACTGACGATATCACCGATGCCGAAGCGAATGCTCGAGGGAGGGCGGCTGTCGGCCAGCGTTCCCGGCAATCCGTTCGGTTCGAACTTCTCGAGCAGGCGTACGATATCCGGCGTCAGCTTGACGACGGCGAACGGCAGCACGGTCGTATTCTCGGCCTTGACGTCGATGCTGGCCGGCCCCGACATCGAAATGAATCCGCAGCCACCAAGCAGGGTCGAGCAGACGAGACAGCATGCGATCGCCAGGTAGTTTCTCAATCGCATGACCGTTTCGTACCCAGCCGCACTACGTTCGCCGCGCTTGCCCGGCGCATTGCGCGCCGGCCCACTTCCCGCAGCCGACTGCGGATCAGGATATGGTTCCTGCTCCATAGACGCCGCTCGCGCGGTGACCACGAAAACAAGACGCACAACGTTGCTCGGAGATGGCGGCCAGGAGGCCCGGAGCGGTAGCAACTACCCGCCGTCAGTACGGCGGATACGCGCATTGGTGCCCGCCTATTGGCGAGCACCGGCCCGATCAGTTCGGTTTGGCTCGTTTGCCGGCGATCACCGCGTCGGCCCGTCCGGACCAACAGCGCCGATCAGCCGACGGCAACGCTCTTCGTCGTCACACCGCGGATAGCTGCTCGCGCAGACGCACGATTTCGATCCTGGTTTCCTCGACCATGCGCATCAGTAGCGCATTCTCGCGCTTGAGGTTTTCGATACGGCGAAGCCTGCTGCTTTCGTCCTGCTTGAGGCCGAGGCTATAGACGTTCTCGCTTGAATCTGGGGAGGCGGATTTAAGACAAGCCAAATCAATCGCATTTATCGCGCGCATTTCAACCCCCCAAAAACTACAAACCAAGCCTTGGCTTCCAAACGTCTGCACAAGCAGCAGCCCACTGCCCGTTGCGCGATGCCTATTTCTCATTCTTGTAAGAATGTTTCTTATCGTTGCTGTGACCAACATTAAAAAAGGCTGCAAATTTGAGATGGAAAGCCGTCGTTATGTTGGACGAATAGCGGTCATTAGATGGCGAGGATGACCATCTCGGACCGGTTGACTTTTGGCGCGCCGGGAGCGCGCCCGTTCGTCGCATCCGCGTCATGTTCCGACGATTTTACAAGCGCAATCCTGCATCTGACCCGTTTGATGCGCATCGCTCAAAGGCCGCGGTCTCACCGGTCAGCGCGGTGTGGTCGACCTATCGCGGCCTCAGCATGCCCGGACCTCCAGGGATGCCCGGACCTCCTGGCGGCGGGGGCGCCTGCAACGCGCGCTGCACGCCGGTGCTCGTCAACATTTGGGGTGAGCCCGCCGGCTTGAATGCATTGACAAGGACCGCGGGGGGCGTCGATCCGCGTGGTGCAGCCGTTGACGTTGTTGGCGCCGCTATCGGCGCTGCCGTCCCGGCAAGCATCGATCCGGATGGACCTGGCTTGAGATCGGGAGGCGCCAAATCGAGGATGGTGTTGTCCAGCCCCTTCGCCAGTTCGACCTGACGCGGGCGAACGTTGCGCAGCGTCCATCCCCGATGGTTCTCCCCCGCTTTCAGGCGCAGGACCTCCTTGCTGACGGAATCGATGAAAAGGCCGATCCGTTCGCGCGATCCTGCAACTGTGCCAAGCAAGGAAAGCTGAGGCTTCTCAGGTTCGGGCGGCTTGGGTGGCGGGCCGACCGGTGCCGGCGCAGATCGGACCATCTCCAGCGGAGGCGCCGGACGCCGCGATGGCACAAACAATGGCTGATCGCGCGACGCAGTCAGACGCGCCAGAGGGATCGCCCATAGCGGATTGCCGCTCGAGAGCTGCTCGACCGAAGGCGCAGGCGCAGGCGTGGGCACGCCGGACTCCGGCGCAGGCGGCGGAACGGCAACCGGCGCCGCCGCAACCGGCCTCGGCGCGAACAAATCGCTGCCGCTCGGATCGACGGTTTGCGCATCGATCGTCAGCGGCGCGTTCGTGGCCCGCGCTCCGGCGTTACCGATCAGAACCGAGCCAATCAGCAAAGCAACAGCGCGCATTTCCACGCCTTTCCCCGAGGTAGACATGGCGGCGAGCAATAACGTTCGCATCTCTCGAAATTGTGACGATATCGTTATATCGCTAACATTGCGGTTCGATCAAGTGATACCCGGCTGCAACATCCGCGCGGATACGGGCGCGTCCGCGCGGCCCTGCATTGTCTATTTCTGGCCTTGCCGCTGTCCCGAGACGCCGAGCTGGACGCGCAGCTTTCCGCTCTGCGTTGTCGTTGACGGCGCCTGCACGACCAGTTCGTCGATGAACAGAAAAGGCATTCCCGCTTCGAGATCGTACAGCAGCGGCTGGAGTTGAGTGGGATCGATCTCAAAGTTCGAGGTCGCTGTGATGAAGCCGGACTTGGCTTTCGAGCCCTGGAGATCGACCTGGGACGACAGCGTGTTGCCGTTCACCCGCTTCGTCGCCGCCGCTACGCGCTGGAGCAGCGCGGCGCCGGCGAGCGAGGCGCTCGCGCCCTCGAGGAATGGCGAGCCTGGCGGGATGCTGACGGCGACCCGGGCCGCGGGGACACGTTCCGGACCGCGCGCGTCCAGCCGCGCGAGGATTTCCAGCGCGGCGACCGCAGCCCCACGCCGCTCCAGGATGTCGAGCGTCGTGCCGATCGTGACGAAAAGAAACACCACGATCAGGGCGAGGTAGGCGGCAGCCGCCGCGATCGGAAATCGTGCGAGAAGGGTTTCGATCCGCTGCATGCTGATCATGTGCCAGACCCGAAATAAGGCTTGAGCTTGGTTTCGATGTGAAAACGCTCGCCGGCCTCGTTGGCGGCATGCGTCGTCGGGGCGAAGAAGCCCGCGCTGGAAAAATGTGGTGATTGCTCCAGGATCGAAATCAGGGATGGTGCGTCGCGGGTGACACCAACGATCTGCAATTTGTTGCCTTCGATCCGGACTTCGGTCGCGTAAGTGTCCAGAGGCAGCAGCGCCGACAACGCTTCGATGACGAGCACACTGGAAGGGGAGCCCTGCTTGCGCCGGATCAGGAGATCGAGCGGGCTGCCGCCCGAGCCGGTCTGATTGCCGCGCATGACTGCGCGCCGTTCAGCGATCCGCTGCTGGATTAGCTGTTGCTGCGCGTCGTAGGCGTCGGCGACGAAACCGCCGAAACCAAGCGACAGCATCGCCAGCAGAGCGGTTGTCGCGAAGCCCGCGATCAGGGCGGTCCGTATCCGGCGGTTCTCCGCCTGCATGCCGCTGCGCTGGTCAAGGACCGTGATCCGGCCGTGCTCGGGCGTCCCGGTCAAGATCGCGACGCCCGCAGCTCCCAGGTCGGAGAAGGCCTGGGCCAGGGACGCGGCCGGAGCGCGCCCGGTGGCCACGACCGTCGTTTCAATGCGGTCGCCAACATTGCCTTGCGGAGGTGTCCAGTGGAACAGCGCCTCGCTGGGCGGCCACGGCGTGATACGATCGATCTGGGCACGAATGATCCCGTCAAGGAATTCGGCGGCGCGGGCCGGCAGCTCTATGGTCCGGAAAACAAAGCGGGATGGCTGCAGCAGTAATTCGACCACGCCTCCCCGCACCGCGGCCGCCCATTGCGGCGAAAGCGGACCATTGATGCTGCCGTCGGTCACGTCGAGGCGACACGGAGAAAGATCGCCATCCGCGAGCTTCGTCGACGGCGCAAGGCGCATCGTCAAGGCGCCGGCTTCATCCTCGGCGACCTCGATCCGGCGAACCGGTTTCACATTCGCGAGCCGGGCGCTGACGACACCGGCAACGGCGTCGATCCACAACGACAACGCCGCGGTCAATTCACTGACGACACTCATCTCTGCGTTCCCCCCGTCGACGGGTCTATCTCGTCTCGCCATGTGAACACCCGGTAGGCAGCCTTCGTGCCCCGATCGGGAAGCACGATGACCCCTTCCGACCGGCTGTCCCGGCCGTCGGGAAGGATGATATGCATGCGAATGCGGTAGGCATTGCCTGCCGACACCGTGGCCCCGGTGACCCCGCCGCCGAGAACACCCAGGACGAAGCCCGGATCCTGCGACGCCAGCGAGTCACGCTGATTGAGGAATGCATCGGCCTTCGCGGCGGTCATATCGGGAAGTGCGGCAAGGACTTCCGGAGCGGCTTCCAGGACGTTCACCCCCGCAATGCCGCTGTACAATGTCAGATACGGCCGCGCGCGCTCGACCAGCGCCGCTGGCATTCCCACGACGAGCGACAGCTCGTCGACATTGTTGAAGCCTGCGTGGCGCGGCAGGTACTTCAATCCGGCGGCGACGTAGAGAGAATCCTCTTCGTCCTGCAAACTTGGTCTTGAGGCAGTCCGCCACGCCACCACCCGATCGGCAAGCTGGACGGCTGCGTCGGACCCAACGCCGAGGGCCGTGAACAAGCCCGCGATCGTGGATCGAGGCGCCATGTTCAGATTGATGCGCGCGGCCTCCGACTGGTACTCGACCGCGATCCTCGCGTTCGCGAGTCGGAACGTGAAGCTGCCTCGCGTCGGACGTGCCTGCGGTGCGACACCAGACAGCTGGTAGGCAGCCAGCTCGACGCCCCCCGTCGATATCATTTGCAGCTGCGTGGCCGCATCGAACGCACCGAGCGCAATCGCCGATTGCGTCATGTACACCGAGCCCACCAGAATCAAGCCGGCTAGGGCGGCGAGCAGCCATAGCGTCGCCACCACGATGAAACCGCGCTCGGCCGTCCTTGATCCGACCTTCGAAGGATTCATCGTCACCTGACCCCGGTCCCGTTGTTATTTGCCGCCTGACTGTCGCCAGGGCGAACGTCGCTGACCGCTTCGGACTGAGGTGCTGCCGTGTTGGCGCGGACGCGTGTCGCGGTCGAAAGCACGATCGTTCCTTCGACGTCATGAATGTCGAAACGCACCGTCGTCGGCAGGCCCGCCCAGGCGGGCCAGTTGCCGAACCAGTCACCGCGAGGGCCGGCGAAAGCAAAGGTGATGCGAAGCGGCGCGCGCAGCAACACGACGGGATCGCTGAACGGTATTGGATCAACCGCGGGATCACCGGTCGGCAGCACGACGAAAGGTGCCCGGTCCCGCACCAGCACCCGCCCGGCGCCATCGCTCGTTTCGGCAATCCGCACAATCTCCAGCCCCGCTCGGTTGTTGGGGCCGACCGCCGAGCGCACGAAAACGATTGACGATTCATCACCACGGAACAGCGCGGCGGTGCGGTCCCGGTTCGGTGTCACAAATTCGGCTGCGGACACGTCCGCCGCCAGGCGATCGAGCGCGATCGTGACCTGCTCGTTGCGCTGGATCTGGAGCAGACCGCGATTCCAGGGTGGCAGCCAGCCCCCTGTCACGCTTGCAAGCACGCCGAGAACCAGGCCCATCACCGCGAGGGCGACCAGCGCCTCGAACATGGTGAAGCCGGCATTTGACCGCCACATCCGAAGCAGCGACGACCTCATTGGAGCGCGTCCCGGAATTGCAGGCGCACGGTCTCGAGCGAGACGATCGCCCCGGTTGGCGATTGCACACGCAACTCGATCCGTTGCGGAACGAACGGCGAGTCCGAAATCGCGGTGTCTGCATCCATGAACGGCGATATCCGCATCTGCCAGCGGTAGCCGCCTTCCCTGCCCGCGAGCTCCCTCGGAAGCGGTTGACCTTCCTGCGGAAGGCGGGATGCGATCAGGCGCGCCGTCTGCATCAATGCCGTATGCTGCTCGAGTTGCCGCGCGCCACGCACGTTCCTGGCCACGAGCGAGCCGATTGCCGCGAGCACGATGGACAGCAGGGCCAGCGCGATGACCGCCTCGATCATCGTGAAGCCGGCTTCACTGCTCTGCCTGGACGGCATCCTGCGCGACAATGTCCACTCCTCCCGTCAACCAGTTCACCCGCACGTCGAACCCGATGCCGAACCGCGTCAGCCGTATTGTTCCGCCGCAAGACATCCCGCTCGGCAGGAACGTGATGGTCGAAGGCACCTCCCGGCCGTTGCAGCGCTGCGGCAGGAGCGCATCGAACACGACGTCGTCCGGCACCCTGACGAATCCTGTACTCGAACCGGCCCGGACGCTTCGCCCGGGCGCATCGACCACCGCTCCGAACGACACACGGCGTGCCATCGCGGCGTTGCGATCGGCCTTGAGCAACGTGGCGATCTGGATCGCATAAGCTTCCAGCTTGGGGCGCGAGGTGGCCAACGGCGTTCGTGGAAGCGAGATCGCGACGAGCAGCGCCGTGATCGCGAGAACGCAGACCATCTCCAGCAGGGTGAAACCCGCCTCGCCGCGATCGACGTTACTTCGCCGCCGAGGAGATATCTCCCGCCGTTCCCGTTCCGCCTTCCTGACCGTCCGAGCCGAGCGAACGGATCTCGTAGGGATCCCTCTCCGCGGGTTGCTTGTAGACATAGGGATTGCCCCATGGATCGTTGGGAACGTTGCCGCCCTTGACATAGGGTCCGTTCCAGGACGCCACGCCGCTCACCGGATGCGCGAGCGCACCCAGCCCCTCCGAGCTCGTCGGGAAGCGGCCGGCATCGAGGTAGAACAGGTCGAGCGCGCTGCTGAAGCTCTGGATCTGGATCTTGGCCGCCTTGACGCGCGACTCGCTGAGATAGTTGAGCACCCGTGGGCCGACCAGCGCCATGATCATGCCGATGATGGTGATGACGACCAGCATCTCAACCAGCGTGAAGCCCTCCTCCCCGCGGCGGCGCCGGCGCCGCCTGGATGGAGCGAACAGGCTCCTCCTTGAAAAGCCGATCATGTGCCTCCTCCCCTGCTCATCCGACAACCTGAGTGACCGACAGCAGCGCCGTCATCACCGACACGATCAATCCGCCGACGACGACGCTGATGAGGACGATCGCCGCCGGGCCGATAATGGCCACAACGCGGTCGAGCTGCCGCTGCAGCTTCTCCTCGTAGAACTCCGCGACCCGGCCCGACAGCGTCGGCAGCTGGCCGGTCTCCTCGCCAAGCCGCAGCATCCGCACCGCGACCGGCGGCAAGACGGCCGATGCGGCCAGCGCATCGGCGAGCCTGCCGCCGTGGCGCACGCGGTCGGCCATCGCCGCCCATGCCGGGACATCGCCCGTCGCGGTCATGATGTCGACCAGAATGCGCAGCGTTGCCGTCAGTGTCACGCCGCTGCCGAGCAGAATGCCGAGGTTGCGCGAGAACAGCGCGGCCCGGTGGAATTCCACGACGGTCGAGATGACCGGAAGCCGCGCGAGCTGGGTTACGACGCTCGCGCGGACAGCGGGCCTTCGCCACGCCAGCCAGCCGCCGATGGCGGCGATGCCGACCACGGCGCCGACCTCGAACCCATGGCCGCGCAATATGTCCGAAAGCCCAAGGAAGATTTCGATCACCGGATCGGTCTTGGCGTTGAAGTCGCGCAGGACCGCGGAGAATTGCGGCAGCACGAAAGTGACGAAGAAGATCAGAACGCCGCCAGCCGCGAGCAGTACGAAAGCGGGATATTGCAAGGCCCCGGTCACCTTGCGCCGCAGCGCTTCGGCGCGCGTGCGCTCGATCCCGATCGTCTCCAGGATGTGGTCCAGCCCGCCGGACATCTCTCCGACCCTGACCAGGGCGACATACATCGCCGGAAACAGCGACGGCTCGCGCCCGAGCGCTTCCGCAAAGCTCTCGCCGGAAAGGATCGAATTCTTGATATTGTTGATGACCGGGCGCAGCCGGCCGACGTCCATGTCGCTCGCGAGCAGTTCGAGGGCGTCGTTGAGACGGGCACCGGCCTTCAACAGCAACGCGAGGTCACGGGTAAAGATGGTGACGTCCGCGGGCCCCGGTTTCGACAGCGACAGCGAGGCCAGCGACAGCGACCATCCCTTTGCGTCGTCCTCGGGGCCGGCATCGATCGCCACCAGGCCGAGATACTCGATGCGCTGCGCCACCTCGGCGAGATCAGCCGCGGAGATCGAGCCGGAAACGACTTCTCCCTTCTGGGTCAATGCGCGATAGCGGAAGTTCGGCATCTCGTCACCGTACGGTGGTCACACGCAGGATCTCCGCCGCCGAAGTCATGCCCGACAGGCATTTGGCGAGGCCATCCTCGATCATCGTCGTCATGCCGTTGCGGATCGCGACCTTGTCGATGGACTCCCAATCGGACTTCTCATCGAGCAGCGCACGCACGTCCTCGTTCATCTCAAGCACCTCGAACACGCCGATACGGCCGCGGTACCCGACCCCGCCGCAGCGCTCGCAGCCGGCGGGCTCGAAGATGGTGTTGCCGACCGCAAGGCCGACCGCAGTGTAACGCGGATCAGCCTCGACGTCGGCGTGGGTCAGCGGCCGGCTGGTCTTGCAGCGGTCGCAAAGCTGGCGGACCAAGCGCTGCGCGATCACCGCGCGCAACGTCGAGCGCAGCAGGAAAGCTTCGACACCCAGATCGAGAAGGCGCGGTACGGCCGCCGCCGCCGTCTCGGTGTGCAGCGTGGTCAGCACGAGATGGCCGGTGAGCGCGGCGTGGATGGCGACATGGGCCGTTTCGGAGTCGCGAACCTCGCCGACCATGATCACGTCGGGGTCCTGGCGCACGAAGGAGCGCAGCGCGGTCGCGAAAGTCAGGCCGATCGAGGGCTTGGCCTGCGACTGGCAGATGCCCGGAATCTCGTATTCGACGGGATCCTCGATCGTCAAAATCTTTCGGGTCGGCTCGTTGAGCAGCGACAGCACCGTTGCAAGCGTCGTCGTCTTACCGCTGCCGGTCGGGCCGGTGACGATGATCATGCCGTGCGGCAGCGCCAGCATGCGCCGCAGCTTGCTCTGGTCGCCGGCAAGGAAGCCCAGCTTGTCGATCGACAGCAGGGCCCGGTCCCGCGGCAGGAGACGGATAACGGCGGATTCGCCGTGCTGCGTCGGCATGATCGCGACGCGCACGTCGATCTCCGAGCGCGCAGCCCGAACCCGCGCGCCACCGTCCTGCGGCAGACGACGCTCGGCAATGTTGAGGCCCGCCAGGATCTTGATGCGGGAGATCACCGCCGCCGGCGGAACGCCGTTGGGCGTCGCAACATTGCGTAGGAGTCCATCGACGCGCATGCGCACCATGAGCGACGTGCGGCCCGGCTCGATATGGATATCGCTGGCGCGCAGCTCCACCGCGGTCTCGAACAAGTCATTGACGGCGCGGACGACGGGCGCACCGCTCGCGAGGTCGCGCAGATTGTCGATGTCATCGTCCTGCACCGCGCTCGAAACGGCGCTCTCGGCGCCTGCACTCTCCTCCTCGCCGAGGCGCTGGTCGAGCACCGTGGCGATGTCCTCGAACGAGGCTACCTTGACGGTCGGCGCCATCCCCAACACGATGCCCGCCGCCTGAATCGAAGCACGGTCCGTCGGGTCGGCCACGACGAGCGTCGGCGATCCGCCGGCCGGCTGGCACGGGAACACGGCCATTTCGCGCAGGAAACGGCGCGAGAACTGCTGCACGCGGGATTCCGCCGTCATCATCTCCTGGAGCGCCACGCGCGGCAGCTCGAAGAACAGCGAAACTTCGTCGGCAAACTCGCTGGCCGACAATTCGCTCATTTCCCACAGCCTGCGCAGACCGCCGTCGGCAGGGCCGGACCCGTTCAGCCTGCCGAGCTTGTCCGGGTCCGCCTTCAGGCTGAAACGAGCTGCGAACTCGTGCGCATTCGGGGAAGCCATGAATGTCTACCGCAAAACTCTGACAGCCGTTCGAAGCAGCGAGCGCGCCGTTTACCTTACTTCTTTGGTTGGAAATGTGACGTTATATCCGTCGACATCATCGGCAGCTGGCGCGCTGTAACATATCTGGTGTCACGACCTTGAAATTTCAGCACGATTCCTGCCTCGCATCGCGAATTCTTAACATTAAGATCGCGATGGCCGAACGATCAGACAATATTGATAACACATGAATGTCACAGGAGGGAGTTAAGCAAACAGCATCCGGCTCGGCCCCACCTCCAGGATGGCAGCGGGCGCGCGTAAGTGAGGCATTCAGTGAGCCGAACGGCATTCCAGATCGGCTTCCTTGTCCAATGCGCGATGATCTGCGTGTTGCTCGGGTCGTGCAACACGGTGGGCAGCATTGCCGATGCCGACAGCAACAAGGACCCGGACGTCTTCGATAAGGTACGCTCGGTCGACCTGCTGCCGCGCTATCCGAACCAGTTGCCGCAACGACAACTTAGCACCGGCCCCAAAGCCAAGACCGCGATCTACGCCGCCGACCCCGGAGATGACGCCCCTACGGCGACATCGGCGCAGGCCGCCACGACCAGCGCGGACAAGTTCGAGCTGAATTTCGACAATTCGCCGATCGCATCCGTCGCCAAGATCGTGCTCGGAGACATTCTCGGCGTCGGCTACGTGATCGATCCACGCGTCCAGGGCAATATCAGCCTTTCGTCGGGTCGCCCCATCCCGAAAACGGACGTCGTGTTCGCGCTGGAGAATGCGCTTCGTCTGGTCAGCGTTGCACTCGTGCGCGACGATACCGGCTACCGTCTGATGCCCCAAACCGAGGCAGTCGGAGCCGGAATTGCGGATGGGGCCGACCGGATGACCCCCGGTTACGGCATCACGGTCGTGCCGCTGCAATATGTCTCTGCGCAGACGGTCATCAAGCTGGTCGACAGCTTTGCCACCAAACAGGGCATGATCCGCGCCGATACGAGCCGCAATCTCATTCTGATCCAGGGTACGGGCAGCGAGCGCCGCAACGCGGTCGACCTCGTGCTCAGCTTCGACGCAGATTTCCTCAAAGGACAATCCGTCGGCATTTTCCCGGTGCAGAACAGCAATCCTGGCCCCATCATCGTCGAGCTCGAGAAGATCGTGGACTCCGGCGAAGGCGGGATGACGCAGAACCTCATCAAATTCCAGTCGATCGCTCGCATGAACGCGGTGCTCGCGGTGACGCGCAAGCCGGAACTGCTCCAGCGCGTCGAGACCTGGATCCGTCGCCTCGACACGACCAACACGGGACGGTCGGCGGTCCACGTCTATCGCGTGAAGTTCGGCGACGCCAAGCAGATTGCACGCGTTCTCAACGACGTGTTCGGCGGCGGCGGAGGGTCGGCATCCCAGTCATCGTCGCTGGACACGCCCGCCGGGCAGGTCGCACCGGGCTCCGGCGCGTCAGCGAGCTCGAGCAGCGGCTCCGCACTCAACCGCCTGTCGGCCTCCCCCACCGGCCAGTCGTCGGGATCGGGCGGCTTCGGATCGAGCGGCCGCAGCGGTGGCGGCGGCGGCGGATTTGCAGCAGATTCATCGTCCTCCAATCAGGCGAGCTACGGCACCAGTTCGGCGCAGGGCGGCGGTAGCCTGTTCGACAATTCCGGCACGAGCCAGAGCGGGGGACGGGGCGGCCCCGGCGGAGCCGGCGTTCTCGACGGCGTTCGCATCACTGCCGACAGCGTCAACAACACACTCCTGATCTATGCAAGCCAGGAGCAGTATCGCACCATCGAACAGACCATCAAGGAGGTCGACCAGCCCCAGCTTCAGGTCGCGATCGACGCCACGATCGCCGAGGTGACGCTGACCGACGATCTTCAATACGGCATCCAGTCCTACATCATGAGCCACGATCTTGGTCTCAAGTCCAACACCGGATCGATCGGCTACGGCGGCGCGAGCGCGATTGCCGCCGCGGCAACCGACATCGTGCTCCAGCGCGCCATCCCGGGCTTCAACTTCCTGGTCGGCTCTGCGCAGACCCCGAGGGCGGTGCTCAATGCCTTGCATGCAATCACCGACGTCAAGGTGCTGTCGAATCCGTCCGTGGTCGTGATCGACAACCAGATCGCGACGCTCCAGGTCGGCGACGAGATCCCGATCCAGACCGGAAGCGCGACCGTTCTGACCGGCAGCAACACGATTGCCAATACCACGGACTACCGCAGCACCGGCATCATCCTGCGCGTCGTGCCGCGGATCAATGCGAACGGTAACGTCCGGCTCGATGTCGAGCAGGAGATTTCCAATCCCGTATCCAATTCCTCGTCAGGCTCCTCCTCGACTTCGACCAACTCGCTGACGCCGACGGTGTCGACCCGCAAGGTGCGCAGCTCCGTTGCGGTCGCCAGCGGGCAGACGGTGCTGCTGGCAGGCCTGATCAGCGACAGCCAGACCAAGTCCCGCTCCGGCATTCCCGGGCTCGACCAGATTCCCGTCATCGGCGAAGCCGTGTTCGGGCAGACGGAGAAGCAGGTCAAGCGAACCGAGCTGATCATTTTCATCCGCCCGCAAATCATCCGTGACGGCGCGGACGCCCACTTCGTCGCCGAGGAACTGCGTACCAAGCTGCGCGGCACGATCAACGCGATTGGGCCGAAGTCGACGACCCCGACCACGTACCAGTGAGCCCGGGTGCGAACCCGAGCGAGATCATGTCGCAGTCGGCGTCGCGCCTTCGGGGTTTACCTCGCAGATGCGGCAATGTATAACATTGGCATAACATAACTGGATGACGTAACGCTATGACGCATCATGCTCCGAATTCGTTCGGAACGGGGCGATCGCGGTTAGCGGGAATTTTGGAGACCGAATGTCTCAGGCAAATCAAGCGAAGACCCCGTCGAAAGCGATGACGCGCCGCACGATTTTTGCTGCCGCGGCTGCAATCGCGGGGTTCGGGGTCGGGCCCGCCCGGGCCTACCCGCACGGCCATAACTGCTTCCTGAAAGGCACCGGGATTGCGACCCCCACGCGCGCCTGCAGGATCGAGGACCTCGGCGTCGGCGACATTGTGCTGACCGCCTTCGGAGGAGCAAGGCCGATCGAGTCCATCGCGCGATTCCGGCGGACGCGCCACGATCCGAGCAAGCCTTGGGGCAAGCATGAGCGTCCCGTCCGCATCGCTCGCGGCGCACTCGCTCCCAATGTCCCGTCGGCCGACCTGTTCGTGACGGGGGGACATGCATTGCTGATCGATGGCCTGTTGATCCCGGCGGAGTGCCTGATCAACGAGGCCACGATCTCGCTCTACCCGGCCCATGAGCATGACGAACTGGAATTCTTTCATATCAAGCTCGCGAGCCACGACGTGATCTATGCCGAGGACGCACCTTGCGAGTCCCTGCTCCGTGTCGATGATGCAATGAGCGGCTCCTCCAGCGATCCCGGCGTGACGCTGGAGCGACATTGTGCGCCAATCATTCACAATGGTCTGCGCGCAGAATGGACCGCCGGCGTCAGGAACTTGCTATCGTCGTCGCAGCACATGCGAAAACTCCACCTCATCCGGGCCCGGCTGAATGCCCGTGCGGCCGCTCTTGGCGGGCGGCAGGTGGTGGGAACGGCGGCATAGCACGCGCCACATCTCCAATTATAGCGGTTTGGCGCCGCTGGTTGATACGTGAACGACCTCCGCGACGATGAACCGGGCGAAGCGATTGCCGCCGCAGAGATATCGGCTTGGTGCGCTCGGAGGACGACATCGGGCTGCTTCCCGCCAGATGCGTCCACCGCTCATTGCGTCCACCGCTCATAAGGTGGCGCCGGCTCCGATAATTGTATTACGCAACCATCGGTGGGCGGGGACATCGTCAAAGCGCCGGTGCCAGCTCATCACGCTGTGCAGAACTGGAGCTTCGAACGGCAGCTCCCTGATCTCGATGGGATAGGCGCGGCGGAACTCCAGCGCCAGCTTGCGTCCGAGGATGGCAACCAAGTTCGATTGCACCAGAACCGCCCCTGCGGAGAGATAGGGCACGTCGGAGGCGACAAAGCGGGCGTCCTTCCTTGCTTTGAAGAACGCATCCATAAACTCCAAGTTCTCCCCGCTCGAGCTGATCCCCAGATGCCCCAATTCGGCAAGCACCCCCGCCGTCAACCGCCTTCGTAGCGCCGGATGGCCGCTCCGGAGCGCGGCCACAAAGCGATCCTCGATGAGCTGTTGCGAGGCGAACCGCTCGCCATCGATAACCTGCCCCGACAACGCAAGGTCGAGCTCGCCGCGGTCCAACCGATCCGCGAGATGCAGGGTCCCACTGGGCACGAATGACAGTCGCACAGCCGGCGCCTGCGCGCGCACCGCGGCCAGGATCGGCCCCACCGCGACCACGGCTGCATAGTTGTTCACCGCGATCGTGAACCGCCGGTCCGCCGTCGAAGGATCGAATGTGTCACCCTCGACAGCGAGCTGCAGATCGTTGAGAGCCTTGCGAACCGGAAGCGCAAGCTGCTCGGCTCTGGGGGTCGGACTCATTCCAGCGGGGGTGCGGATGAACAGCTTGTCCTTCAGCGCATGGCGCAGCCGGTTGAGTGCGTGACTGACGGCCGGCTGGCTGATGGCAAGGCTGTCCGCGGCGCGCACCACGCTGCGCTCGCGCAGCACCGCGTCGAACACCAGGAGCAGATTGAGATCGAGGCTGCGCAGTCTCATGAGGCTTCGATGCACGACACGAATTGGCGGATTAGCTCAATTCATTTGAATAATAATCCTGCCGCATCCAACTTCAAGTCATGTCAATACGTCCGCCATACGGGATCGCCGCGCGGCCGGCGCGCTTGGCCGCGAAGGTCACCGTCGCAGTCATTGCAGGGCCGGACGCCCCGCTGGTTGCGACGCTTGAGGACCTGCGCCGCTGGCCGCGACTGACACCGCTCGCGTTGTGGTCCGCCGTTTCCATCCGCGGTGTCCCTCCGGACAAGAATTTGCCTGATGAGATCCTGCGCGGCATTGCCGCTGAGCTGGCCCGGCGCGACATAGAGGCGCACCGACTGATCCTGCTTGCAGAGGGTAAGGCGGCCCGCGCCGCGCTAGAGCTCGTGCTGCGCGGAGGGATCGACTGCGCCGGCCTTCTTGCGATCGCGGTTCCCTGCGCGGCGCTGTCGTTTCGCATCGTCCCCACCGCCGCTGCCATCCGGCTTGTCGTGCGTCGCGAGGATCGCCGGGACTCGCAGGTCGATCTCGTCACCGCGCTGCGCACTGCCGACATCGACGCGCGGATCATGGGGTTCGATTCGGCCGCAGCGAAAGACGCGTGAGCCGCGGCAATGCAGCCGAAACCTTTGCCCTGGAGCTGGTCGCAAATGCCAGCCGCCGAAGCCGCCGTTATGGAGTGTGAAGCGATGCCGTCCAGAAAGACTCTTCTCCTCGTCGGCTCGGTTCTCCTGATCGGAGCCGGGATCGGCTCGCATGTCCTGCACGACGGCACGCCAGGCCATGCGGCTGAGCCCAAGGCGACGTCCAAGGTGACGTCCAAGGCCGCGCCGCCCGTTCCGGTGACGGCTGCCCACGCGCGCAAGGGCGACGTGCCCATCGTGCTCGAAGGGCTCGGCACGGTGACGCCCATCAACACCGCGGCCATCCACACCCAGATCCAGGGAACGCTCGACAGCGTCGATTTCGTCGAGGGACAGGAAGTGAAACGCGGCGACGTGCTGGCGAAAATCGATCCGCGCGTGTTCGAGGCGCAGGTCGACCAGGCGGAAGCGGCCCTCGCCCGTGATCAGGCGGGCTTGAAGAACGCGCAAGTCAACCTGGCGCGGACGCAGCCGCTTGCCGCGCGTGGATTTGCCACCCAGCAATTGCTCGATACTCAGGATTCGCAGGTGGCGCAGGGCCAAGGCACGGTCGCGCTTGACAAGGCGGCGCTGGAGGCTGCGCAAACCCAGTTGAGCTACACCACGATCACCGCGCCATTCGATGGGATCACCGGCATCCGCCGCATCGATCCCGGTAATATCGTGCATCCAACGGACGCGACCGGGCTTGTGATCCTCACGCAACTCCAGCCAATCTCGATCATCTTCACCCTGCCCTCGACCGACATTCCCGGCGTGCAGAAAGCGATCACCTCCGGCGAGGCGTCAGTCGACGCCTATGACGCGGCCAACACGCACAGGCTCGACCATGGTAGCCTGATGCTGATCGACAATCAGGTGGACGCATCCACCGGCACGGTACGGGTGAAGGCGTCCTTTCCGAACGAAAAGAAGAACCTCTGGCCGGGATCGTTCGTCAACATCCATCTCACCGTCGCGCTCCGCCATGACGCCGTAACCGTGCCGCTAACGGCTGTTCAGCAGGGACCAAGCGGCACCTTCGTCTACGTCGTCGATGCGAATCATTCCGTGAGCGCGCGCAAGATCAAGGCCGGCCAGTCGCGCGAGGACAAAGTGCTGATCGACCAGGGTCTGTCCGGAGACGAAACCGTTGTCACCGCCGGTCAGTACCGGCTGACGCCCGGGACGTTGGTCGAAGTCGTACCCGATAATCGCAAGGACATGGTTCAGAACGCCACCACCGCAAGCGCAGGCATGCTGCCATGAGCGTCTCCCAAGGCTTCATTCGCAAACCCGTCGCGACCGCCTTCCTCGCGATCGGCATCATGCTGATCGGCCTGATTGCCTTCTTCCGGTTGCCCGTTTCGGCCCTGCCGACGGTGGACACACCAACGATCCAGGTCACCGCGCAGCTGCCCGGCGCCGATCCGCAAACCATGGGCTCATCGGTCGCCACGCCGTTGGAGCGCCAGTTCGGGCAGATCGCGGGCCTGACGGCCATGACCTCATCGAGCGGCTTCGGCAACACCGAGATCACCCTGCAGTTTGCGCTGAGCCGCAGCACCGACGCGGCCGCGCAGGACGTGCAGGCCGCGATCAATGCGGCCGCCGGGCAATTGCCGAAAACCATGCCGTCGCCGCCGATCTTCCGCAAGGTCAATCCGGCCGACGTGCCGGTGCTCCTGATCGCACTGACGTCGGACACCGAACCGCTTACCAAGGTCGACGATTATGCCGACAGCATCCTGGCGCAAAAACTGTCGCAGGTGCCGGGCGTGTCATTGGTCACGATCGGCGGTATGCAAAAGCCCTCGATCCGTGTCCAGGTCAATCCAGCAAAGCTTGCCGGGGCCGGCATCGATCTCGAGCAATTGCGCTCGACACTCGGCAACGTCACCGTCAACCAGCCCAAGGGCGTCCTCTACGGCAATGAACAGGCCTACACGCTGGCGACCAATGACCAGGTGCTGAACGCCAAGGGCTATGACGATCTGATCATCGCCTATCGGAACGGCGCGCCGGTGCGGCTGCGTGACATCGGCCATGCCGAAGTCGCGGCGGAGGACGTGACGCTGCACGGCTGGTACAACGACAAGCCGTCGGTGGTTCTCGCCATTCAGCGCCAGCCGGGCGCCAACGTGATCGGCACGGTGGACGGCATCAAGAAGCTGCTGCCGCAGCTGGTCGCGGGCCTACCCTCGGATATCAAGGTCACGATTGCATCTGACCGTACGCAGACGATCCGCGCCAGCGTTGCCGACGTGCAGTTCACGCTGCTCCTGACCATCGCACTCGTGGTCGGCGTCATCTTCCTGTTCCTACGCAATTTCTGGGCGACCGTCATTCCCGCGATTTCGGTGCCGATCTCGCTGATCGGCACGTTCGGCGTGATGTATCTCTTGAACTACAGCCTCGACAATCTGTCGCTGATGGGCCTTTCGATCGCGGTCGGCTTCGTCGTCGACGATGCTATCGTCATGATCGAGAACATATCCCGGCATATCGAAGAGGGACTATCGCCGCTGGCGGCCGCGCTGAAGGGCGCCGGCGAGATCGGGTTCACCATCATGTCGATTTCGGTGTCGCTGGTTGCGGTGTTCATTCCCCTGCTCCTGATGGGCGGCGTGATCGGACGGATGTTCCAGGAATTCGCGGTCACCGTATGCGTTGCGATCGCCGTTTCCGTGATCGTGTCGGTGACGTTGACGCCGATGATGTGTGCTTACCTGCTTTCCGGCCACGGCGCAGGTACAGGCGTGGTGTCGCGGACGCTGGAGCGCGGATTCGTGGCGATCCAGCGCGGCTACGAAGCTCTTCTGTCCGTTGCATTGCGGTTCAAGCTCGCGACGCTGGCGCTCATGCTTGCGAGCGTCGTGGCAACGGGCGTGTTGTTTGTAGGCATTCCGAAAGGGTTCTTTCCCCAGCAGGATACCGGCATGATCACCGGCATCACGGAAGCCTCGGCCGACGTCTCACCGACGCAGATGTCGGA
This sequence comes from Bradyrhizobium diazoefficiens, assembly GCF_016616235.1. Lineage (NCBI taxonomy): Bacteria > Pseudomonadati > Pseudomonadota > Alphaproteobacteria > Hyphomicrobiales > Nitrobacteraceae > Bradyrhizobium > Bradyrhizobium diazoefficiens. Next base: position 3,539,333 of record NZ_CP067100.1, on the reverse strand, counting down.
GCTGCAGCGGGGCGTGATCGACGTAATTGCGAAGGACCCTTCGGTCGCCAACGCCACGGGTTATATCGGCCCCGGGGGACCGACCGTGACCGAGAATAACGGCCGCCTGTTCGTGCTGCTCAAGCCGCGGAGCGAGCGCCAGTTCAGCGCCGACGAGGTGATCCGGCAGCTCGATGCCAAACTCGCCAAGCTTCAGGGGATCGCCGTGTTCATGCAGGCGACGCAGGACATCAATCTCGCCAGCCGCCTGTCCAAGACCCAGTACCAGTTCACGCTCACGGATGTGAACCAGGACGAGCTGAACAGCTGGGCCAGCAAGCTGTTCGAGAAACTGAAAAAGCGGCCGGAGTTCGCCGACGTCGCCAGCGACCAGGCCAATGCCGCGCGTCAGCTCAAGCTCAAGATCGACCGCGATGCCGCATCCCGCCTCGGCATCGATCCGGCGGCGGTGGACAATACGCTGTACGATGCGTTCGGCCAGCGTCACGTCGCCCAGCTCTTCACCACGCTGAACACCTATTACGTGATCCTCGAGGTCGATCCGTCGTTCCAGTCCGGCCCCTATGCGCTCAATCGCATTTACGTCCGCTCATCGAACGGATCGGTGGCACCGCTCAGCCAGTTCACGACGATCGAATATGGCTCGGCGGCGCTGGCTGTGAACCATCAGAACCAGTTTCCGTCGGTCACGCTGAGCTTCAATCTGTCGCCCGGCACGGCTGTCGGCACGGCGGTCGCCGCCGTGCAGCAGGAGACCGCCGGGCTGCATATGCCTTCGACCATTGCGACGAGCTTCCAGGGCAACGCCCAGGCTTTCCAGTCTGCGCTCGCCTCCACGCCTGTGCTGATCCTGGCTGCGATCGTCGCGGTCTATCTGATTCTCGGCATGCTCTATGAAAGCACGATCCATCCGGTCACGATCCTGTCGACGCTACCGTCGGCCGGGCTCGGCGCGCTCATGGCGCTCTGGACCTTCGGCTTCGGGCTCGACGTCATCGGGCTGATCGGCATCATTCTCCTGATCGGTCTGGTGCAAAAGAACGGAATCATGCTGATCGATTTCGCGCTCGAGGCCGAGCGCCACAGGGGACTTTCGGCGGAGCAGTCCGCGCTGGAGGCCTGCAGGGTCAGGTTCCGTCCGATCCTGATGACGACCATGTGCGCGATGCTCGGAGGCGTGCCGTTGATGATCGGCACGGGGACCGGATCAGAATTGAGGCAACCGCTCGGCTTCGCGATCGTCGGCGGCCTTATCGTCTCGCAGCTCTTGACGCTGTTCACAACGCCGGTGGTCTACATCTATCTCCAGAACGTCAGCGACTGGTTCGCACGTAAACGCGCGATGCACCGCGCTTCCCGTCCCACTGTCAAACCGGAGCTTGCAGGATGAACGGCAAGACGAAGGGACTGCGCGAGGGCTCCGAATGACGCGCCATCGATCCGCATGAGCATCGTTCCAGAGCTCTCGGCCACTTTCTGGACCAACTGGCTCCTCGCGGCCATGGCGGGCGAGATCGCGGGCCATGCACTCAATCAGATCTACCTTCACCGCTCGGGAAGAGTGATCGTCGCGCTCATGCTGTGCTTCCTTGCGACGTCGATATTGCAGGGAACGACCCGGCGGCTTCCGCGGGTGATGTTCTGGTTCGCCGCATTCTTGCTCAGTCTGTTGGGTGCGGTGCTGGCAGAGACAACCGATATCTCGATGGGAGTCGGCGACGGCGGCGCGATTCTGCTCATCGCCATCCCGCTCATCTTCTCCTTCGTGATCTGCTATCGCCTCACGGGAAATCTGCCGGGTCCTGCGGATGGCTCCAATGTCCGCGGCTTCTTCTGGGCGACGGCAATGCTGGCCCAAACAGTCGCCAGCGCGTGCGCAGACTGGATCATCGACCCCGGCGGGCCGTCGGAGCGCTTGGCGATCGCCGTGATCGCGCTTGGCATCGCAGCGACCATCGGGGCTCATTCATGCATGCGCGTGCCGCGCCCGATATTGTTTTGGCCAGCGTTCGTTCTGTCGGGGACCGTGGCCGCACTCGCGGGACACGTCGTTCTGAGATCAATCGAATGAAGCATCCAAGATGCAGCGGTAGCCAAGTTGCGGGTTGAGCAGCTTCGATAACATCGCGTCGCGCCGATTCTTCGGCGGAGGAGGGTTCAAAGCGCCCGACGCGACATGAGAGCAATGCTCGGAGACGCGATCAAACATGCGGATTGGCGGACCAGCATCCGGCACTCCGCGCGCTAAAATATACTTCGTATCAATAACTTATTGGGCTTGGTGCGCTCGGAGGGACTCGAACCCCCACGATTTTACTCACTGCCACCTCAAGGCAGCGCGTCTACCAGTTCCGCCACGAGCGCTTTTGGGGATGCCGGCCTGAGGCTTGAAGGCCGGCCGGATCAACGGCGCCGATCTAACAAATCCATCAGAGGGGTACAAGCCTGCAAAGGCCCCGAATTCCACAAGCTTGGCAGGAAAGTTCCGGCCCTCCCCCGGAATCGGGCTTTTGCCGCGAGCCCAGGCTGCTACCACATGCCCAGGCTGCTACCGCATGCCCGGCGTGCGCGGCAGCATCTGCTTGACCTCGACCGCGATCCGGTTGCGGTCGACCAGCACGACGCCGGAGGCGACCGGCAGATTGTTGGCCAGAACCTTGACCTCGTCGGCCTCGGTTGCGTCGAGCTCAATGATGGCGCCGCGGGAAAGACGCAATACTTGATGAATCGGCATAGTGGTCGTGCCGAGGACGACCATGAGATCCACGGTGACTTTATCGAGAGTGGGCACTGTCAGAACCGCCGCAACTTGAGACCTAGGACTTGGGACTCTTCATTTGCTCCCGAGATCATCACCACGTTATGGTTAGCCAATGGTTAATTCGCCGCAAAACCCGCGCCAAGACCTCGATTTGACGTCGTTTTCCGCCTCTTCGGGCGCGCCCGTGGAATGGCGGATTTCGGATGCTCCGGTGCCCTATCCGAAGGCCGTGGCCGCCATGGAGGCACGCGTTGCCGCGATCGCGGCTGGCGAGGCGCCGGAGCTGGTCTGGCTGCTCGAGCACCCTCCGCTGTATACCTCCGGCACCTCCGGTAAGGACTCCGACCTGCTCGATCCCCGATTCCCAACCTTTGCGACGGGGCGCGGCGGGCAGCTGACCTATCACGGGCCCGGCCAGCGGGTGGCCTACATCATGCTCGACCTCAAGCGGCGCCGGCCGGACGTGCGGGCCTATGTCGCGAGCCTGGAGGAACTGATCCTGAAGACGCTCGCCGCCTTCAACGTCCGCGGCGAGCGGCGCGAGGACCGGGTCGGCGTCTGGGTGAAGCGGCCCGACAAAGGCGTGGGCCACGAGGACAAGATCGCCGCGATCGGCGTGCGGCTGAAGCGCTGGGTCTCGTTCCACGGCATCGCCATCAATGTCGAGCCTGAGCTGGAGCACTTTGCCGGCATCGTGCCCTGCGGCGTCACTGACGCCCGCTATGGCGTCACCTCGCTGGTCGATCTCGGCCAGCTCGTGACCATGGCCGATGTCGACGTCGCGCTGCGTCAGGCGTTCGAGGAGCTGTTCGGGCCGACCAAGGCGCAGGTGCCGGAGGCGGCCGTCTAGCATTTTTTCTGTATCAGGCCGACCGCGCGCGTTCTCTGCACGCCGTCGAATCGGCTATGCCTGAGCCAGGTGCCGCCCACGCCTCCCCCCTCCGCCGGGAAAGTACATTTCATGCCGGGCGACTAAACCATCGGACCGACTGTTCGAGCGCCAGGCATAAGGAGGGATTGCGCTTTCTGCTCGCAATGGGAGGTTTTGACGATGAAGCTGTCTGCGCCGATCTATCATCTGAAGCGACGGGCAAAGCGCCTGTCCCGCGAGCAAGGCATTCCGCTCCATGACGCGCTTGACCGCGTCGCCGCCGCGGAAGGGTTTTCCGCCTGGAGCATGTTGGCGGGGAAGGCTGCGGCGATGACGCCGGCTAACAAGCTGTTCCCGCAATTCCGGCCCGGCGACCTCGTGCTGGTCGGCGCGCGCCCCGGCCAGGGCAAGACGTTGATGAGCCTCGAACTCGCCGTGGCGGCCATGAAGTCGGGTCATCGCGCCGCATTCTTCTCGCTCGAATACACAGAGAAGGACGTGCTTGATCGCTTGCGTGCGATCGGCGCCGATCCGGCGCAGTTCGACAAGCTGTTGGAGGTCGACTGCTCCGATGCCATCAGTGCCGATTACGTCGTCAAGCAGATGGTCACGGCTCCCCGCGGCACAATCGTCGTGATCGATTATCTGCAACTGCTCGACCAGCGGCGCGAAAACCCAGACCTCACCGTTCAGGTGCGCGCGCTGAAATCCTTCGCGCGCGACAAGGGACTGATCGTCGTCTTCATCTCGCAGATCGACCGGTCCTATGATCCCGTGACCAAGCCCTGCCCCGATCTCGGCGATGTCAGGCTGCCGAACCCGCTGGACCTGAACCTGTTCGACAAGACGTGCTTTCTGAACAATTCCGAAGTTCAGTTCCGCGCCGCAAGCTGATGATCAGGCCGCGGGTGGGATCACGCACCCGCGGCTTGCAGCCTCACGCCGCAGCTGGCGACACTTCGAGCTTGCCGGCGATATAGCGGCGCTCCTGGGTCAGGCCGCCAAAGCCGTAGGCGTCGCCCTTGACCTCGTCGACATGCAGATAGGTCTCGGGATGCAGCGGGCCAAGAATCTCGGCCATGCGCTTGAACATGGCGGCCAGATAGGCCGCCTTCTCATCCTTGGTGTTGGTGCCTTCGGTGACGTGGATGTCGATCCAGTAGCTGGCGAGCCTCTGCTCGGCCAACGATTGGCCGCCGGCAAACCAATCGCCGGCATCGACTGCTCTCACGACGATGGCGGTGATCTTCGGATCCTTGTGCAGGATTTTTGCGGTGAGCTCGGACACGGCGCTGGCGATGTCGGCCTTCAGCGACGGCGACTGGCGGGAGGTGGTGTAGGACACTGTGATCAGGGGCATGGTCGTTCTCCTCAAATTGCCGCGGCTTCCTGCGGCGTTGGTGAGAAGCTAGACCTTCCCCAGTCATTTTGGTATCTTATCTCAGATGATACCAATGATAACGGTTCAAAATGACAGCCACGCTCGACATCGCCACCATCAAGGCCTTTCTGCTGGTCGCCGACCTCCAGAGTTTTACCCGTGCCGCCGAAGCGCTGGGCACGACGCAAGCCGCCGTCAGCCTTAAGCTTCAGCGGCTGGAGACGTTGCTCGGCAAGCGCCTCGTTGAGCGCTCGCCTCGCGCGGTCCGGCTCACCGCCGACGGCGCAGGGTTCCTCGATCGCGCCCGCGCCCTGATGCAGGCGCATGACCGTGCGCTGTCTGACGGGACATCGACTGCTCAATCGCTCTCGCTCGGCATCTCCGATCACGCCGCAGGCCCCGAGCTCGTGCCGCTGCTCGAACGCCTGCACGCGATGTCGTCGAACCTCACCCTCGCCGTCACCATCGGCTTCTCGCGCGAGATGCAGGATGCCTATGACGCGGGTCAGCTCGATGCGGTGATCGTCCGCCAGGAAGGCAGCCGCCGCGGCGGCGAGAAGCTGGCCGAGGACGAGTTTTGCTGGTTCGCATCAAGGCGCTTCGCCCTGCCGAAGGGCGAGCCGCTGCCGCTCGCAACACTCGCCCCGCCCTGCGGCGTCCGCGCCGTCGCCGTGCGCGCGCTGGACAAGGCCGACATCGCCTGGCGCGAGCGCTTCGTCGGCGGCGGCGTCACGGCAGTGGTCGCCGCTGCGCTCGCCGGACTCGCCATCGCGCCCCTGGCACGACGGATCGCGCCACCCGGACTGATCGACGTCGGACCCGCGCACAAGCTGCCGAAGCTCGGCAGCTCGAAGGTGATGCTGCATTCGAAGGTCAGCGATCCCGCCAAGCTCGCGGCGTTGCGTGCGGTGGCGGCGACGTTTCGAAGTGTAGCCGCCACCTGACGTCTCACAAGATCGCCTGGAACGCGCTGCGCAGCGTCTCGTGCCGAAACACAAAACCTCGGCTCAGCGCCTTGTTCGGCAGCACGCGCTGGCCGCCGAGCAGGAGTTCATCGGCAAAGCCGCCGCCGATCTTGCGCAACAGCCCGCCGGGAATGCGGAACACCGCGGGCCGGTGCAGACGTCGGCCGAGCTCTTCGGTGAATTTTGCGTTGGTGACCGGGATCGGCGCCGTGGCGTTGACGGGTCCCGTGAGATCCGGCGTCGCCATCACATAGGCGATCAGCCGGATCAGGTCGTCGCGCTCGATCCAGGACATCCACTGCCGCCCGGTGCCGAGCGGGCCGCCAAGACCGAATTCGAACGGCGTCAGCATGCGGGTGATGAAGCCGCCTTCGGTGCCGAGCACGAGGCCGATGCGCAAATAGACCACGCGAACGCCGAGCTCCTCCGCCGGCCGCGCCGCGGTCTCCCAGGCCGCGCACAGCTCGTGGCTGAAGCAGGCGTGGGATTTCGCCGACTCCGTCAGCACCTGGTCGGCCCACAGGCCGTACCAGCCGATTGCGGAGCCGCTGACGAGCACCTCGGGCTTGCGGTCGAGCCGCGCGATCAGTTTCACGACCTCACCGGTCATGTCGACGCGCGAGCTGATGATCTTGGCGCGCTTCGCCTCGGTCCACAGGCCATTGCCGATCGGCTCGCCGGCGAGATTGACGATGGCGTCGATCGGCGTGTCCGCGGCGAGCTGATCGAGGCTGGTGATGAGCGTCACCGGCGGTGGCAGCATCTCCGCCTTGGCGGGATTCCGAATCAGCGCGATGACGTGATGCCCTGCTCCGCTGAGGCTGGCCGCAAGACGGCTGCCGATGAAGCCGGTTGCGCCGGTGATCAGCACGCTCCTGCGGCCCCGTAGCTTGTCGACAAGTCCTTCCGCCGGAACGCTTCGCATGCGGCCGAGCCGGCGCATCGCGGCAAAATCCCTGACGCCGCAGAGCGCCGCGCCCACCGCGCAGGCGGTCGCGGCGATGCTGAGCAGGCCCTGATACACGATCGTCGCGCCGAACGGCTGCATCACCCAATCGATCAGCACCGGCAACAGCAGCACCAGGATGGCGCCGTAATTGATCGCCAGCAGCGTGTGGTTGATGCGCTCGCTCGGCGGCAGCTTCCGGCTCAGATCCTCCTCGACGAAATCCATCAGCGTGATGACGATCTCGGCCACCAGGACCGCTACGATCAGCAGCGCCAGTACGCCGTAGACCTCCAGCCAGCCGAGCAGCAGGAACAACAGCGCATACAGCATGTTGCGAATGCCGTGCAGCTTCAGCTCGAAGCGCTGCGATGGACGCCAGGCCAGGCGCTCGGTGAATTCATGGTGATAGAAGGTGTCGAACACGCCCATCACGATCTGGATGGCGATGAGCGTCCACAAGAGCGGCGTCATGACACGGCCTCCCTGAACACGGCGGACTGGTGGATCAGCGCGCCGTAACGCGGATGAATGACATCGAGGGTGAAGCGGAAGGCACCCTCGCCGAGATCGCTATGCGTCACCGTGAGGTCGCCCGGTGTGAGCCATGGCGGTAGCGGGATCCACAACCGCCCGAGCTGCAGGCCATAGCCGGCGCTGCGGAAGGTCAACGTCTGGCCTTCAACGGCGATGCGGAGCGCCATCGAGACGCCGCAGCCGACATATTCCTCGAGCCCGGTCGGGCCGGCGAAGCGCTTTGCGGAATGGATGACTTGGGGAAAGCCGCGCCTGCGCGCGCAAATGCGGGTCCAGGTCTGGCCGCCGGTCGCGCCGTCCTCGGTGACGGTGACGATCATCGGCACCCCGGTGTCGCGGCTGGTCGGCAGCGGCCCGCCGATCAGGCGTGCGGCTTGCGCAAACCACCAGCCGATATCGCTGAAGCTGACCTCGTCGACAACGCCGACATAGACGACGCTGTCGCCGTCGGCGACGCGCTTGGAAAAGCGCCGCCAGGTCGCGAGCGGCAGGCGGCCCCAATCCTCATCCAACAGCAGCGCGCGAAAGCGGCGGTCCTCGAGCAGCTTGGTGTGAGCGGAGGTTGGTACGTTGGAACCCGATAATCTCGCCGACGTCATCGCAACCTCCTCACCACTATTTGGCCTTGCCCAGCGGCAGCAGGTTGGCGATCTTCTCGCCAAGCCGCATCAAGGCGACCAGCCGCGGCCGCGGCACCTTCAGCATCTGCATGAACCAGTGGTCAGCGAGCTCGGTGAAGGCGAGCATCTCCTTCAGCCGTTTGCTCGCGACCGGACTGATGGTCGGATCATCCGTGGCATCGGACACGCAGGCCCTGAGCGCCACGATCGCCGGATCGATTTCCCGCTCCTTACGGCGCGCCGCGATTCGGGCCGCAACCTCCCAGATGTCGGTCTCGGCCTCGTAATGGTCGCGGCGGTCGCCGAGGATCGGCACCCGCCGGATCAGATTCCAGGCGAGCAGCTCCTTGAGCGAATTGGAAACGTTGGAGCGGGCCATGCCGAGCGTGTCGGCGATGTCCTCGGCCGTCATCGGCGCCTCGGCGAGATACAGCAGCCCGTGAATCTGGCTGACCGAACGGTTGACGCCCCACTGGTCCCCCATGTCGCCCCAATGCAGGATGAAGCGCTCAACGGCGGCGGGGAGTTTCTTCTTTCCGGTTATTTCTGTCATGACAGAAATATCTGATGGATGAGCTTGATTGTCAAGTGTAGTGGGCGGCTGGTATCCCTGCATACGGCCCGCGAGATTTGCCTAAAAACATTCCAGAATGCGGGAACAAAACCACCGCCTGCGGCGTTTGCTCCGGTTCAGGCAGGGCCCCGGAATGGTCGAAAAGTTCAGTCGGCAGAGAGACTTATTCGAGAGCGAGCGCAGTTTCCGGCTGTTGGTTGAGGGAGTCGCGGACTACGCGCTCTACATGCTGGACCCCAACGGGATCATCACCAGCTGGAATATCGGGGGCGAGCGCATCAAGGGCTATTCGCCCGGAGAGATCCTCGGCCAGCACTTTTCCCGCTTCTACACCGAGACCGACCGCGCCAACGGCAAGCCCGCCCGTGCGCTCGGCATCGCCAGGGAAAAGGGCCGCTACGAGGAGGAAGGCTGGCGCGTCCGCAAGGACGGCACATTCTTTTGGGCCAGCGTCGTGATCGATCCGATCTACGAGGACGGCGAGTTGGTCGGCTTCGCCAAGATCACGCGGGACATCACCGAACGCCGCAACACGCAGCTCCAGCTCGAGGCGATGCAGAAGCAGCTCGCCGAGTCCCAGAAGTTCGATGCGCTCGGCCAGCTCACCGGCGGGGTCGCCCACGACTTCAACAACCTGCTGATGATCATCAGCGGCAGTCTCCACATGTTGAAGCGGGGCGTCGACGACGAGGCCAAGGTCCAGCGCGCGATCTCGGCCATCGAGACCGCGACCAAGCGCGGCGCGGCGCTGACCAACCAGCTCCTCACCTTCGCGCGGCGGCAGAGTGTCAATCCGCAGGCGATCGACTTCGCCGACCGCGTCGAGGCGATCCGCGAGGTGCTCGACGCCGGCGTCGGCAGCTCCGTGCGCCTCGCCTTCAATCTCAGCGGCGCCCTCTGGCCGATCAAGGCAGACGTCTCCGAGCTCGAGACCGCGCTGCTCAACCTCGTCATCAATGCCCGCGACGCGATGCCCGACGGAGGCACGGTGACGATCGGCGCGCGCAACGTCGTGCTGGACGAGGCGCCCTTCGCCGGCGATTTCGTCGCCATCGATGTCATCGACACCGGCCTCGGTATTCCATCCGACGTGCTCGACAAGGTCTTCGAGCCGTTCTTCACCACCAAGCCGATCGGAAAGGGCACCGGGCTCGGTCTCTCCCAAGTGCACGGCTTCGCCCATCAGGCCGGGGGCACGGTGAGGGTCGCAAGCGAGCTCGGCAAGGGTACGACGTTCACCATCCTCCTGCCACGGGCAGACGACATGCCGGCGCGCGAGACGGCCGCAGAACCGTCGTTTCGGGGCAGCGGCACGGTGCTGCTGGTCGAGGACAATCCGGACGTTGCCACCGTCAGTATCGGCCTGTTGGAGCAGCTCGGCTATCAGGTCCGCAGGGTCCCCGATGCCGAAGCCGCATTGCGCGAGCTCGAGAAGAACGGCGTCGATTTCGTATTCTCTGATATCGTGATGCCCGGCAAGATGGACGGGCTCAGCCTCGCCCATCATCTACGCCAGATCCACCCCGGCCTGCCGATCCTGCTTGCCACCGGCTACAGCGATGTCGCGGCCGGTGTGCGCGGCGATTTCCCGATCCTGCGCAAGCCATACGAGATCCACGAGCTGAGCGAGGCGATTTCCAAGCTGCCGAGGTGAGGATTTAACCTCTCCCCGCCTGCGGGGAGAGGTCGGATTGCGAAGCAATCCGGGTGAGGGGGTACAAGTCCCACAACCATCTCGCCTGTGGAGAGAGGCCCCTCACCCCAACCCTCTCCCCGTAAGAACGGGGCGAGGGAGCGCACCGCCGGCGCGGCAAGAGCTCCCCCGTATCAAATCAAACCGTCGGCAACACCGAAAACGCCTCCCCTGCCCTGCGTAGATTCAGCTCATCGGCACTGGCCGTCTCGCTGGTGACACTATCCACGCGTGAGGATGGCGGGCCATGGCGGCACAGCGCGACCATCTCGGCGACATGCTTCGGCGTGCCCGCGAACAGCGCTTCCACGCTGCCGTCGCGGTGGTTGCGGACCCAGCCTTCGAGGCCGCTCGTCTTCGCCTGGTACTCGACCCAGGCCCGATAGCCGACGCCTTGCACGCGACCGCGGATCATGACCTGGAGGATCGCCCGGCTCATTTTTTCAGTCCCAGAAAGTCGGCGCTGCGCGCTTTTACCTCGGCTTCGCGCACAACGCGATTGGTCAGCTCCGCTGACGGCAAGCCCCTCAGCGCCTTCGGCGCCGTGCCCTCGCGCAACGCCTTCTGCGTCTCGTAGACGGCCTGCGTCGCCGCCGCGATCGGGGCATGGCCCTGGAGTGCGACACGCACGCGCTGGCTGGCGAGATAGTCGATCGCGCTCAACTCCTCCGGCGTGCCGCCAAGCACGATCGGCAGATGCGTCGCAGCCGCAATCGCCTCGAGGTCCGCGCGCGACTTGATGCCGGTGAAGAACAACGCGTCGACGCCGGTCGCTTCATAGGCCTTGGCGCGGCGGATCGCATCCTCGATCGAGCTGATCGAGGCGGCACCGGTGCGGCCTATGATGACCAGCGAGGGATCGCCGCGACCGTCGAGCGCCGCCTTCATCTTGCCGACGCCTTCTTCCACTGAGATCAGCTGCGCCTTCGCTTCGCCGAAGGCTGCCGGCAGCAGCGTGTCCTCAATGGTGAGGCCGGCGGCGCCCGCGGTCTCCAGCTCCTGCACCGTGCGGCGTACATTGAGCGCATTGCCATAGCCGTGGTCGGCATCGACCAGCACCGGCAGCGCGGAGGCGCGCGACATCCGCCGCGTCTGCTCGGCGAGTTCGGTGAGCGTGATCAGCGTGACATCGGGATCGCCGAGCACCGCGAGCGAGGCGACCGAGCCGCCGAACATGCCGAGCGGAAAACCAAGGTCCTCGGCAATGCGGATCGAGATCGCGTCATAGACCGAGCCGGGATGGACGCAGGCCGGGCCTGAAAGGATCGAACGCAGTTTCTCACGGCGGGAACGAAAGGCCATGCTTGCCTCACTCCAAAATCCTCATCCTGAGGAGCGCGCTCTTGCGCGCGTCTCGAAGGATGAAGGCCCGGCTGGTGGCCTCGCCCTTCGAGACGCCGCGCGAGGCGCGGCTCCTCAGGGTGAGGGTCGACTGTTGTGCGCCGGAGCGCTTACGCAAACTCCAGGATCAGCGCGTCTACCGCGAGCGTTGCGCCTGCGGTAGCGTGGATCTTCTTCACCTTGCCGTCCTGCTCGGCGCGGAGCACGTTCTGCATCTTCATGGCTTCGACCACGGCCAGCGTCTCGCCGGCCTTGACCTCCTGCCCTTCGGTCACCGCGATCGAGACCACGAGGCCGGGCATCGGACAGAGCAGCTTCTTGCCGCTGTCGGAGGCCCTCGTCACCGGCATCAGCCGTGCCGAAGCGGCTTCCGCCTCGGTCCAGACATAGACCGGCACCTCGACGCCCTGATGCGCGAGGCGGATGCCATTGGCAATCGGCCGCGCCTGAACCGCGACGAGATGGCCGTCGATGGTGCCCTGCCAGACCGGATCGCCCGGCTTCCACGGCGAAGCCAACAGATGCGCGTTGCCCGCCTTGCCCTCGGCGTCGATGAAGCGGATCGCGATCGCATCGCCCTCGCGACCGACCTCGAGCAAGATCTCCTGCCGGTCGAGCCAGACCGCGCGGCGGCGCTCGCGCTGCACGATCCGGCCGCCCATCTGGCCCGAGATCTGCCGCTTGCGCTCGCCCAGCACGTGATCGATGGCGGCGCCGACAGCGGCGATCCGCCGCGCGACCTCGCCTTCGGGCACGCGCACCGCAAAGCCCTTGGGAAATTCCTCGGCGATGAAGCCGGTCGACAGCCGGCCCTCGCGCCAGCGCGGATGGTGCATCAGCGCCGACAGGAACGGAATGTTGTGGCGGATGCCGTCGACATAGAACGAATCCAGCGCGGTCGCCTGCGCCTCGATCGCGGCCGCGCGCGACGGCGCATGCGTCACGAGCTTGGCGATCATCGGATCGTAATGGATCGAGATCTCTCCGCCCTCCTGCACGCCGGTGTCGTTGCGTACGGTGATGCCGTCCTGGCTCGCTTCCGCCGGCGGACGATATTTTACGAGCCGCCCGATCGAGGGCAGGAAGTTGCGGAACGGGTCTTCGGCATAGAGGCGCGACTCGACGGCCCATCCCGTGAGCGTGACGTCCTTCTGCGCGATGGCGAGCTTCTCGCCGGCGGCGACGCGGATCATCTGCTCGACGAGGTCGATGCCGGTGACGAGCTCGGTGACGGGATGCTCGACCTGGAGGCGCGTGTTCATCTCGAGAAAGAAGAAGCTCTTGTCCTGCCCTGCCACGAACTCGACGGTGCCGGCGGAATCATAGTTCACGGCTTTCGCCAGCGCGACCGCCTGCTCGCCCATCTTGCGGCGCGTGGCCTCATCGAGCAGCGGCGACGGCGCCTCCTCGATGACCTTCTGGTTGCGGCGCTGGATCGAGCATTCGCGCTCGCCGAGATAGATGACGTTGCCGTGCTTGTCGCCCAGTACCTGGATCTCGATGTGGCGGGGATCGACGATGAATTTTTCGACGAAGACGCGGTCGTCGCCGAAAGAGGCCTTCGCTTCGGCCTTGGCGAGATTGAAGCCTTCCGCGACCTCGGCCTTGGAGTGCGCGATGCGCATGCCCTTGCCGCCGCCGCCGGCCGAGGCCTTGATCATCACGGGATAGCCGATCTCGTCGGAGATCTTGACCGCGTGCTTGTCGTCCTCGATGACGCCGAGATAGCCGGGCACGGTCGAGACCTTGGCCTTCGCGGCCGCCTTCTTGGATTCGATCTTGTCGCCCATCGCAGCGATGGCGCCGGGGTTCGGGCCGATGAAGACGATGCCGGCCGCTTCCAGCGCCCGCGGAAACGCCTCGCGCTCGGAGAGGAAGCCGTAGCCGGGATGCACCGCCTCGGCGCCGGTCTTGCGGCAGGCCTCGACGATCTTCTCGATCACCAGATAGCTCTCGGCCGCCGCGGGCGGGCCGATCAGCACGGCCTCGTCGGCCATCTCGACGTGGAGGGCGTCGCGGTCGGCCTCGGAATAGACCGCAACCGTCTGAATTCCCATCTTGCGAGCGGTCTTGATGACCCGGCAGGCGATTTCGCCGCGATTGGCGATCAGGATGCGTTTGAACATGCTTTTCTTGAGTCTGGACCTTGGGCGGGACCCTTCCCGGGCCGATGGGACGGGCCGTGTAGCTCCCGTGGTACATTAAAATGGGCCGGAGGCAACGGCCAAAATCCGGCCCGCTTCCAGCGTACCAGCGCAAGACCGAAACGGCCCCGGCTGACCTTGGGACGGCTAAGGCTGTCCTAAGGCCTTGTTGGCCTTGGCCACGTCCCGGACGAGGCCATGAATGAAGCCCAGTTTGGCGACCACGGCGGGCGACAGGATGAAGGGATAGAGGTCGCGCAGGCCCATGGCGCGGTTGACGCTGTTCATGGCGAAGGTGAAGGGCAGCCATGCGTCGATAAGCGCCTGGACGTCCCTGGCCTCGTAGGGGTTGAAACGAATGCGCGCCGTCAACTCTCCGTCGCGGTCGACCTTGGGACGCACCTCCATGCCGAACTCGCCGGCCATCTCCAGGGTGTCGACGATGTGGAGGTAATGCGCCCAGGTTTCCGCGAAGTCTTCCCACGGGTGCATGGTGGCATAGGCCGAGACGTAGTTCTGCTGCCAGTCCGGCGGCGCGCCTTCGGCGTAATGACGCTGCACGGCCTCACCGTAATCGGCGGAATCGTCGCCGAATACCGCGCGGCATTCCTCCAGCTTGCTACCGTCGCGCACCAGCGCGTCCCAAAAATAGTGCCCGACCTCATGGCGGAAATGCCCGAGCAACGTGCGATACGGCTCGCCCATCTCCAGCCTGCGCCGTTCGCGCTCGATATCGTCGGTCTCCGTCAGCGCGATGGTGATCAGGCCGTTGTCATGGCCGGTCATGATCTTCTGCCCGCTGTTCGGATCGTCGGCGAGGAAGTTGAAGATCAGGCCGTGCTCGGGATTGTCTTGCCGGGTCTGGAGCGGCAGCTTCCAGCGGATCAGGGAATAGAACAGCCGGTGTTTTGCCACCTCCAGCTCGCGCCAGCCGGCGAGCTGCGCGGGGTCAGAGAGATCAGGCACGATGCCGTTGTGACGGCAGGCGCGGCAATAGCCGGTGGCATCGGCTGCGTCCGTCAGCCAGTTGCAGGCATCGTACTCGGCATTGCGGCACAGCATGCGCTCCTCGCTCTTGACGGCGAGCGTCCTCCAGGCCTCGCCGTCAGGCTCGATCGCCGACATCGTTTCCTTGTCCGGCAGGAACGCGACCCGATGCCCGCAGCGTTCGCAGGTACGGTTCTCGAAATAGAGGACGTTGCCGCAGGCCTGGCAGACAAAGAGCTTCAAGATTTAGCCTCTTCGGAAAGGGGGCTTTATGAGCGAGAGCTTTGGCGCCTCGCAGATACGCCCGCCGACGGCCTATCGTTCCAAGGTTTGGAACAAATAGCCAGACCCGGCGTTCGTCCGTGCCCGCCACGCGGCTTTCGGCGGGGCACTTCCTTATCTATTCCCTTTTGAGCAATGGTCATCACGCTTTGTCTGTGTGAATATCGGTGCGGCACGTGCGCTCCCGCATCACAACGGCCGACGCCTTGAACGATCGCTCGCCCGACACCGCCGCCGAAAGGCTGCGCCAGCACCTCGAAGACATCGCGCGCGAGCGCGACGACGCCTATCGCGCGCTCCAGGAGCGCGAAGCCGAGCTGGCGCGGATCCAGCGCATCGGCAAGGTCGGCGGCCTTGAGGTCGACTTCCGCGAGGGTTTCAAGAACCGCCGCTCGCCGGAATATCTGATGATCCATGGGCTGCCGCCCGAGGCCGCCGACGAGACCCACGAGGAGTGGGTGAACCGCATCCATCCTGACGACCGCGACGCCGCAGTAAAGCACTTCCTCGATGCGCTGGCCGGGACCAGCGAAGACTATACGGCCGAATACCGCATCATCCGCCCCAGCGACGGCGAGACTCGCTGGATCCGCGTCGTCGCCAAGATCGAGCGCGACAGCAACGGCCGCGCCATCCGCCTCGTCGGCGCCCATATCGACGCCACCGACCAGATGCTGGTCCGCGAGACCCTGCGCGAGAGCGAGGAGCGCTTCCGTCTGATCGCCGACAGTGCACCGGTGCCGATCTGGGTCACCAAGCTCGACCGCACGCGCTCCTTCGCCAACCAAGCCTATGTCGACTTCCTCGGCCTGCCCTACGACCAGGCGATCGCATTCGACTGGCGCAAGGTGCTGCATCCGGACGACCTGCCGCATGTGCTCCAGCAATCGGTCCAGGGTGAAGCATCACTAAAACCCTTCGTACTGGAAGCGCGCTACAAGAACGCCAGCGGCGAATGGCGCTGGCTGCGCTCGGAATCGCAGCCGCGCTGGGATCCGACCGGCAAGCATATCGGCTTCATCGGCGTCGCCCACGACATCACCGCCGCCAAGCAGGCCGAGATCGAGCTCCGCCAGCTCAACGAGACGCTGGAAGAGCGCATCGTCGAGCGCACCGCCGAGCTCGAATCCAACGAGTCCCGGCTGCGGGCGATCCTGGGGACCAGCAATCAGTATCAGGGCCTGGTCGATCTCAAAGGCGAGCTGCTCTACGCCAACAAGACCGCGCTGGACGGCATCAAGGCAAGCTCCGCGGACGTGATCGGCAAGCCGCTCTGGCAGACCCCCTGGTTCACCGGCACCCACGGCATGAGCGCAACGGTACGCGAAGCGTTCGACACCGTGCTACGCGGAGAAGCGGTGCGGATGGAGATGCGGCTGCGGCTGCCCATCGGCGAGCGCGATTTCGAATTCAGCATGCGTCCCGTGCTCGACCGCCACGGCAACATCACCGGTGCAGTGCCCGAGGCCGTCGACGTCACCGAGCGCCGCCGCGGCGAGGAAGCGCTGCGGCAGTCGCAGAAGATGGAGGCGATCGGCCAGCTCACCGGCGGCGTTGCGCACGACTTCAACAATCTCCTCACCATCATCCGCTCCGCCACCGACTTCCTGCGCCGGCGCGAGCTGCCGGAGGAGCGCCGCCGCCGCTATGTCGACGCCATCTCCGACACCGTCGAGCGCGCCTCCAAGCTGACCGCGCAGCTGCTGGCTTTTGCGCGAAGGCAGCCCTTGAAGCCGCAGATCTTCGACGTCGGCAGCCAGGTCGAGGGCGTGGCGCAGCTGGTCCGGCCACTGGTCGGCGGCCGCATCGAGATCTCCGTCGAAATCAACGACGCCGATTGCTTCACGGTCGCCGATATCGCGCAGTTCGAGACCGCCCTGATCAACCTCGCCATCAACGCCCGCGACGCCATGAACGGCGAAGGCCGCCTCACCATCGCCGTGCGCAAGGTTCAGGGTATCCCGAGCCTGCGCGCACACTCCGCCCGCGGCGGCGATTATGTCGCAATCTCCGTTAGCGACACCGGCAGCGGCATCGCGCCCGAAAATATCGACGCCATCTTCGAGCCGTTCTTCACCACCAAGGAGGTCGGCAAGGGCACCGGCCTCGGCCTCAGCCAGGCGTTCGGCTTCGCCAAGCAATCCGAGGGCGACATTGCGGTGACGAGCACGCACGGACAGGGCGCAACCTTCACCATCTATTTGCCGCAGGTGCAGTGCCCGGCCGCCGAGAAGCAAGCCGCAGCGCTCACCAGCGAGGCGGCAACCACGGGGCGCGGCTATCGCGTGCTCGTGGTCGAGGACAATGACGATGTCGGCCAGTTCTCAACCGAGCTGCTGGAGGACCTCGGCTATATCGTCCGCCGCGTCGCCAACGCCAATGCGGCGCTCGCGATCCTCGGCGAGAACGAGTTCGCGGTCGATCTCGTCTTCTCCGATGTCATCATGCCAGGCATGAACGGCGTCGAGCTCGCTGGCATCATCCGCGAGCGCTATCCAGGCCTGCCCGTCGTACTCACCAGCGGCTATAGCAACGTACTTGCCGAAAATACCCATCGAGGTTTCGAATTGATCCAGAAGCCGTATTCCGTCGAGTCCCTGTCGCGGATCCTGCGCAAGGCGATCACGGAAAAGCTATCGGCGGCGCGGTGAGTGTGAGGTATGCGGTAAGCAGCCAAGAACTCCGTCATTGCGAGCGCAGCGAAGCAATCCAGAGTCTCTCCGCGCAGACTGGATTGCTTCGCCGCGCTCGCAATGACGGCGCTGGTGCGCCGTCCTAAACCAACGGATATCGACCCCATGAAACCCGCCCTTTTTTCCGCCTGGCAGACCTGGGCGCTGCTGTCCGCCTGCTTCGCGGCGCTGACCGCGATCTTCGCCAAGGTCGGCGTCGAGAACATCAATCCGGATCTTGCCACCTTCATCCGCACCATCGTGGTGCTGCTCGCCTTCTCCGTGCTGCTGTTCTTCAGCGGGCAATTCGCCGCGCCCTCGGCGATCTCGTCGAGGACATGGCTGTTCCTCGTGCTGTCGGGCCTTGCGACCGGAGCGTCGTGGTTGTGCTATTTCCGGGCGCTGAAGCTCGGGCCCGCCACGCTGGTGGCGCCGATCGACAAGCTCAGTGTCGTGCTGGTCGCCCTGTTCGCCTTCGCCTTTCTCGGCGAGCGGCCGACCGCGCAGGGATGGCTTGGCATCGCCATGATTGGCGCCGGCGCGGTGCTGCTCGCCGTGAAGCTTTGACGCACTGATCCTGGAGGCGCACGTTCCCAAGCATGCACTCGCTCCGCTCCCGATTGCTGGCCCTCTGGATCATGTTGGTCGTCTCCGGCATCGCCACCGGCTATCTCTTGTTCGAGTCCTTCCAGCAGACCGCCAATGCGCGGCTGGCCCGGTCCGAGGAGCTGGTCGCCCGCGCCTGCCGCGACCTTGCCGATCGCTACCAGTTCTTTGTCGCCGCATGGCACGGGGGTCCCATCGATGATCGGCTCAGGCAGCAACTGACAGCCGTCGCCCAGACGGCGCTTGCGGCCGCGAATGGGGTCGAAGGGGGTATCTGGAAGGCCGACGACGGCTCGCTCGCCTACGCGTATCCCACCTATGAAGGCACCGGACCGAAGACCGACCTGCCCGCGGCCGAGCTCAACAGCATCCGCGAGGTCAATGCCGAAGCGCTCCGGTCCGGCCGCGCGGCATCGATCAAGCAACCCGGCCGGTCGCAGGTGCTGATCGTGCACGCCTGTCCATTGCAAGGCCCGCTGCCTGAGGTCACCGGATGGACCATGACACGGGCCTTCACGGCGGAAGGGCCGGCTTACAATCAGCTGCTTGCCGGTCTCGTCGTGCTTGCATTGACCATCTTCGGTTCGGCCGCGTGGCTCGCGCGCGTCTTGTACGTCTGGTCGCGCAAGATCGATCTGATCGAGACCGCCCTGGATGACCGCAAGAACGGCCTGGTCGGTCTGCCGAGAGTCGACCTGCCAAGACTTGCGCCCACCGGCGCGCCCGAGCTTGACCGGCTGGTCGACGCGCTCAACAGCACCGGCGAGCGCCTGTCGGCGGAGCGTCGTCGTGCGGCGGCCGCGGAGCGATTGGCGGCGCTCGGCCGCATGTCGGCGGGACTCGCTCACGAAATCCGCAATCCGATTGCCGCAATGCGGTTAAAGGCCGAGAACGCCTTGGCCGTGCCCGACGGCTCGCGCAGCTCGGCGGCTTTGAACACCATTCTCCAGCAAGTGGACCGGCTGGATGCGCTGTTGCGCGACCTTCTGGAAATGACGCAGTCGCGCGACCCCAGTTTCGTGGAGGTCGACCTTGCGGCCTTCCTGGCCCGGACCGTCGACACCCATCGCGACCTTGCGTCGGCGCGAAGCATCGCCCTGACCGCGGGAACCGGGCCAACATTCTCACCGTTACCGAAATTCGATCCATCCCAGGTGCAACGCGCCCTAGACAATTTGATCATCAACGCCCTCCAAAACACGCCGGCTGGCGGGGCGATTACCGTCGAGGCACGCCGGAAAAATGACATGTTGCTGTTGCGTGTGGCCGATACCGGACCCGGGGTTGCCGAAGAGCTGCGTGAACGGCTGTTCGAACCCTTCGTCACCGGACGCGCCGACGGTACCGGCCTCGGCCTCGCCATCGTTCGCGAGATCGCACGACACCATCACGGCGACGTCCGCCTGGCCGAGGCCGCCGGCGGCGCCGTATTCGAGATCGAGATCCCATGGCAACCATCCTGATCGTCGACGATGATGCCGCGCTGCGCGAAGGCCTCGCCGAAGCGCTCACGGATCTCGGCCACACGCCGCGCCTCGCGGCTTCGGGTCCTGAGGGCCTCGCCGCGCTTGATGGCGATGTCGACGCCGTGCTGCTCGACCTGCGCATGCCCGGCGGCATGGATGGGATCGAGGTGCTTCGCCGGATTCGATCGGAGCACGACGCGCCGCCGGTGGTGGTGCTGACCGCCTTCGCCAGCGCCGCGAATACCATCGAGGCGATGCGGCTCGGCGCGTTCGACCATCTCAGCAAGCCGATCGGGCGCGACGCGCTGAGGGCGCTGCTCAAGCGCTTGCCCGAGCGCAGGTCCGTGGTCAGGGCGCCGAATGACGAAACCGAGGATACCCTGATCGGGGCGAGCGAGGGCATGCGCCGCGTGCAAAAGGCGATCGGGCTTGCTGCCGACAACGACGCAATCGTGCTGATCCTTGGCGAGACCGGCACCGGCAAGGAACTGGTGGCGCGCGCGCTCCACGTCCACGGCAAACGCAAGGAAGGTCCTTTCGTCGCGGTCAATTGCGCGGCGATTCCCGAGGACTTGCTCGAGAGCGAGCTATTCGGCCATCTCAGAGGCTCTTTCACGGGTGCTACCGCCGATCGCGCCGGGGCTTTCCGCGACGCCGCCAACGGCACGCTGTTCCTGGACGAGATCGGTGACATGCCGCTCGCGATGCAGGCCAAGATCTTGCGCGCGCTCCAGGAGCAGGTCATCACGCCGGTCGGAGGCAAGCCGGTGCGCACCAATGCGCGGGTCGTCGCCGCCACCCATCGCGACCTCGCCAAGCTGGTGGCGGCGCATCAATTCCGTGAAGATCTCTACTACCGCCTCAATGTCGTGCCGATTGCAATCCCTGCGCTGCGCGAGCGACCTGCGGATATCGAACCACTTGCCCGGCATTTCCTGGCGGGCGCGAGCGCTTCGAGCGGGCGGCACAAGCAACTCGATGCGGCGGCGCTCGACAAATTGCGCCACCATGCCTGGCCCGGCAACGTCCGCGAGCTCCGCAACGTGATCGAGCGGGCCTGCATCCTGACGCGCGCGGACATCATCGGGGCCGGCGACATCGACATCGGCGCGAGCGAGATCACGGCCGGCCCTGCGCAGCCGGATTCGGATCTCCCCGCGGCCGTCGCCCAGCTCGAAACGGAAATGATTCTGCGCGCGCTGGAAGCCTGCGACGGCAACCGCACCGAGGCAGCACGGCGTCTCAACATCAACCGTCAGCTTCTCTATACGAAGATGCAGCGTTACGGCCTCGCCGAGCCGTCGGAAAATCTGACGGACCGTGTCGCGAAAGACGACGACTGATATCGGCATCGTCGCGAATTTTCCTTTCGAAACAGCGATTATCCGGCTGGCACGTCGCTTGCTGAAGTGATCGCACGCGACAACGTCGCGAAATCGAAAGGAGACGTTCCATGAAGACGACACGCTTGCGCGCGCTGTTCTGCCTGCTGCTCGCCACGACGGCGATCGGCGGCGGAGCAGCCGCCTACTCCCAGGCAAGGGATCCGATGTGGGATTCCTCGCAGCTCCCGGAATCGCGCGGGATCGTCAAGCAATACACGCTGACGCCGCGCGGCGACGTCGACGGCGTCATTCTCACCAATGGCACCGAAGTCAAACTGCCGCCGCATCTTACGGCCCAGACCGTGTTCGCGATCCACCCTGGCGACGAAGTTTCAGTACGCGGCCTGCGCGCCCGCGCCCTGCCGCTGGTCGACGCCGCGTCGATCACCAATGTCGCGACCGGCAAGAGCGTCGTCGACAATGGTCCGCCGGACCGGCGCGGCGGCAATGACGATCGCGTCGTCAGCGGCAGGATTGCGCTGCAATTGCATGGCAAGCGCGGCGAGGTGAATGGCGTGCTGCTCGACGACGGGACCACCCTCCGGCTGCCGCCGCCGGAGGCCGAGCGCATGCGGGAATACCTGCGCCAGGGCCAGACCGTCGCGGCGCGCGGCGATGTTCTCGACACTGCGCTCGGCAAGGTGGTCGATGTCAGGGCCATCGGCGCTTTCCCGGACCAGATGACCGAGCTGCGCGGCCCGCGTCCGCCCGGCCCGAACGACGGTCCGGACCGTCGCGGTCCGCCGCCTCCCGGCTTTGCTCCACCGCCGCCTCCGCGCGGCTGATCCTCATTCACGTCAGAGACAAACAGAGAAAGGAATCAACATGCATTGGATCAATCCCGACTGCCTGCCTGAAGTCGCAGGCACATTCGAGCGCTTCGTGCTCAACCCCCGTGGCGAGATCGACGGCTTTGTCATGAACGGCACGGACGCCGCCATCCTGGTGCACACGCCGCCGCATCTGGACGGCGAGCTCAGCCTCCACCTCGCGCCCGGTGACAGCGTCCGCGTGCGCGGGGTGCGCCCCCGCGGCGCCGAACTGCTGGCCGCGGTCGCCGTCACGACCGCGAGCGGCCGGCAGGTCATCGACCAGGGCCCGGACCACGACCGCAAGCATCCGAAGGTGAAGCACGAGCCGATGACGGCCGATGGCATCGTGCAGATGTCGCTGTTCGGACCGAAGGGCGAGCTGCGCGGCGCACTGCTGTCCGACGGGACCGTCCTGCGCGTCGGCCCCAAAGAGGCCGCGCAGGTCGCAGCCCTGCTTGTGCCCGGAGCCAAGCTCGCAGCGCGCGGCGACGGCCTTCAGACCCGGCACGGCCGCGTGATCCATGCGCAGGAGCTTGGCCCCGACACCCCGAGGCTGAAGCCGGTGCGGAAGCCGAAGCCCAAGGAAAAGGACAAGGAAAAGGACAAGGCGCCCAAGCACGAGGACGACGCTCGCGCGGCCTGACGAAGACCTCGCGCGGGGAAGAAAGCAGCCGTATTTCGGAGGACTCTGATGGCCGGAAATCTCGACCAAGGGCGCGCCGGCCGCGCGCTGGATGCGGCCAATTTCTTCCTCGCCGACGTCCGCGACGGGCTCGGGCCGTATCTTGCGATCTATCTCCTGACCGAGCAGCACTGGGACGAGGCCAGGATCGGCCTCGTCATGTCGATCGGAACGATGGCCGGCATCGTGGCGCAGACGCCGGCCGGTGCGCTGGTCGATGCAGCGCGCGCCAAGCGGCTGGTGATGGCTGTCGCCGCCATCATGGTGACGACAGCCTCGCTGGCACTTCCATTGTTTCCAAATTTTCTGCCGGTCGTGATTTCGCAAAGCGTCGCGCACGCGGCCGCCGTGGTCTTTCCACCGGCGATCGCGGCCATCTCGCTCGGCATTTTCGGCCACGCCGCCTTCACCCGGCGGATCGGCCGCAACGAGACATTCAATCACGCCGGCAATGCGGTCGCGGCCGGGCTCGCCGGGCTCGCCGCCTGCTGGTTCGGACCTACCGTCGTCTTCTATATTCTCGGCGCCATGGCGGTCGCCAGCCTCATCAGCATCCTCGCAATCCCCGAGCGGGCGATCGACCACGATCTCGCCCGCGGGCTTCACGACATTGGCACGGACAGCCAGCGCGAACAGCCGTCCGGGCTCGACGTACTGCTGACCTGTCGTCCCCTGCTCATCTTCGCGGCCTGCGTGGCGCTCTTCCACCTCTCCAACGCGGCCATGCTGCCGCTGGTCGGACAAAAGCTGGCGCTCCAGGACAAAACCATGGGCACCAGCCTGATGTCGGCCTGCATCGTGGCCGCGCAGATCGTCATGGTGCCGTTCGCAATGCTGGTCGGCGCCAGGGCCGACCGCTGGGGCCACAAGCGCTTCTTCCTCGCCGCGCTGCTGATCCTCCCCGTTCGCGGCGCGCTCTATACGCTCTCAGACAATCCGTTCTGGCTGGTCGGCGTGCAATTGCTCGACGGCGTCGGCGCTGGCATTTTTGGCGCGATCTTTCCCGTCATCGTCGCCGATCTCATGCGCAACACTGGCCGCTTCAACGTCGCGCAGGGCGCTGTCATCACGGCCCAGAGCATCGGCGCGGCGCTGTCGACGACGCTCGCGGGCCTCGTCGTGGTGAGCGCCGGCTACAGCGCGGCATTCATGATCCTTGGCGCGGTCGCCGCGATCGGCGCCATCATCTGCCTTGTTGCGCTGCCCGAGACGCGCCAGATCGCCGGCGGTGGTCTGGAAGCGAAGGGCAAGACAGCGGCATCGGCATCAGCTATCGCTGCCGCTGCCGAATGAACCAACTTTCGCATCAGGGATTAACCGTGCCGTCTGACACCATCTGGGCCTGGAGCATCATCGTCGCCGCCACCGCAGGCGTCATCATCCGGCCCTTTCGCTTGCCCGAGGCGATCTGGGCGGTCATCGGTGCCGCCGCGCTGGTGCTGCTCGGCTTCTTGCCCTGGCAGGATGCGCTCGCCGGCGTCCAGAAAGGCATCGACGTCTATCTTTTCCTGATCGGAATGATGCTGATCGCAGAGCTGGCGCGGCTCGAAGGACTATTCGATTATCTCGCCGCGCTTGCCGTGGAATACGCCGCCGGCTCGCCGCAGCGGCTGTTCCTGCTGATCTATCTCGTCGGCACGGTCGTGACGGTGCTGCTCTCCAACGACGCCACCGCGATCGTGCTGACGCCCGCCGTCTATGCCGCGACGCGTGCGGCCGGCGCCAAGCCGCTGCCCTATCTGTTCGTCTGCGCCTTCATCGCCAACGCCGCGAGCTTCGTGCTGCCGATCTCCAATCCGGCCAACCTCGTCGTGTTCGGCGAGCACATGCCGCATCTCGGCACGTGGCTGCGCCAGTTTACGCTGCCCTCGCTTGCCTCGATCGGCCTCACCTATGTCGCACTGCGCCTTGCCCTGCACCGCGAGCTCAGGGATGAAACGATCGAAAAGCGGGTCCCTCACCCAAAGCTCGGCAGTGGCGGCCGATTGACGGCCTACGGGATCGGCGCCATCGGCATCGTGCTGATCTGGGCCTCCGCGCTCGACAAGCAGCTGGGCCTGCCGACCTTCATCTGCGGCGTGGTGACCGCCGCCATCGTGCTGCTGCTCAGCCGGCAATCGCCCTTACCCGTGCTGCGGGGCGTATCATGGAGCGTCTTGCCGCTGGTTGGCGGACTTTTCGTGATGGTAGAGACGCTGATCAAGACCGGCGTGATCGGGCAGCTCAGCGCGCTGCTGCATCAAGCGGTCGGGCAGTCTGTGACGCAGGCGGCCTGGAGCGTCGGCATTGCGACCGCGATCGCCGACAACATCGCCAACAATCTTCCGGTCGGCCTCGTCGCGGGCTCGGTCGCCGCCAGCGATCATCTGCCCCCGCCCGTCATCAGCGCCATTCTGATCGGCGTCGATCTCGGGCCCAATCTGTCGGTGACCGGATCGCTCGCGACCATTCTCTGGCTGGTCGCCCTCCGCCGTGAGAAGATCGAGGTCGGCGCCTGGCCGTTCCTCAAGCTCGGCCTGCTGGTGACGCCGCCGGCCCTGATCGCGGCCTTGGCTGCCGCGATCAGGTGGTAAGCGCCTTCAATCGTTCTCGTAGCCGTAGACTTCCGGCAGGATGAAGATTGCTGCAAGCAGTCCGATCAGCGGGAAAATCGCGACGAACAGCGTGGCGCCCGCCTGCCCGATCGCCGCGAACAGCGACGGGAACAGGAAGATCGCCAGGAACGAGGGCAGTTTCACGAACATGTAGGCAAAGCCGCTGGCGGTGCCGCGGTATTTGGGTTTGGCGACCATGGTCGGGATCGTCATGCAGTTCGAGGCGTCCCAATAGTGGCCCCACAGCATGGCGGCCGCCGCGAACGGCAGCAGCATCTTGTTGTCGGTGTAGAGCGCGAAAGCCGCAACCAGGAGCGAAGCCAGCACGATGCCGAAACCGGCAATGGCGATGCCTCGGTGGCCGATCTTCGGCGTCAAGAGCGGGCCGACCCAGCCGGACAGCGCGGCGAAGCAGAACAGCGCCATGGTCACGAGATTGTTGCCGAGCACGCTCGACACGCCGACCATCACGAACAGCACCGGCAGGTAGAAGGCGAAGGTCGAGAACTCGCTGCCTTGCGCGAAACAGGCGATCCAGCCATAGATCGTGGCGCGCCAGCGGATCGGGTCCTTCTTGAGATCGGCGAGGAAGGCGCGGGTCGAGACCTTCGGCACCTGCACGTCCTGGTCCGGCAGCATGTCGAGATTGTCGTTGAACATCTCGCGCGCAACCTGCTTGGCCTCGCGGTAGCGTCCCTTCTGCACCAGCCACACCGCCGTCTCCGGCACGTCGTGGCGCATGATCAGGATGATCAGCGCCGGCACGGCGCCGAGGCCGAGCGTCACGCGCCACAGCATCTCGTGCTGCATGTCGATCAGCAGGAAGATCACGATGACGCCAATGGTGAGGACCTCGCCGACGGCGAACATGAACTGCCAGCGGTTACCCATGACCTCGCGCTCGCCCTTGGCCATGGATTCCATGATGTAGGTGTAGCCCGTGGAGATGTCCGAGCCGAGCGGGATGCCGAGCAGGAAGCGGATCACGACGAGCCAGGTGACGTTAGGCACGAAGGCCTGCGCCAGCGCCAGGACGATGAACATCACCATGGTGACCAGGAACATCACGCGGCGGCCGATCTTGTCGGAGAGCCAGCCGCCGAGCAGCGCACCGATCAACGCGCCGCCCTGCGTGCCGGCCGCGGCAAGGCCGAGCATCAGCGGATCGGGATTGTACTGCTCCTTGATGAAGATCAGCACGAACGCGATCGAATACAGGTCCCAGGCCTCGACCAGGATCGAGGCCATCATCAGCCAGCCGACCTTGTTGCCCTTGGGACTGTAGTTCGTGATGAGATAGCGGACTGCGGCTTCGCTCGCGGTCGGTTGTGGCATGGCCATCGTTGACATGTCTGGTCCTCTCTTCAAAACTCTCTATGCGCCAAGCAGCGGCTCGATGCTGCAATCGAGCAGGCGCGGGTCGATTCCCGTCTCCATGCCCGTGAACATGTCGCCCATGTAGTCGATCAGCGCGTCGCTCGCCTTCACCGCGTCCTCGACGCGGCGATTGGCCACCGCGTTGAGAATGGCGAGGTGATGATCGATCGTGCCTGACAGATCGGCCTGTCCCGGCATGAAGCGATGGTGGATGTAGCCGATGCGACGATAGAGCGTGTGCAGCGGCCGCAACGTGTGCACCAGGAAGGGCTCGCCCGCGGCCTCCAGCACCAGCGCGTCAATGCGGCGATCGATGCTGTTGAATTCGTCGAGGCTCAGCGTGGCGCGGCGCTCGCGCAGCAGGCGCTCGATGTGCAGCGCCTGATTGCGATGCGAGAGGCTGGCGCGATCGGCTGCAAGGCGGATCACGAAGCGCTCCATGTCGCGGCGCAAGGCCAGCAGCATGCGCTCGCGCGCGAGATCGATCGGCGCAATGTGCAGGCCGTGGCGCGGACGGATGATGATGAGCGTATCTGCGGACAGACGATTGACCGCGTGGTGCACCGGCGTGCGCCCGAAGCCGGTGATCTGCTGCAACTCCAGCATGGTCATGAACTGGCCGGGCTTGAGCTCGCAATGAACGAGCAACTCTTCGATCCTCTGATAGGCCAGCTCGAAGAAATTGAGACGGTTGCGCCGCGAGGGCCTGCCCTCGCCGTCGTCCTCGTTTCTCACCACCTCGAGCGCGCGCTTGCGCCGTGCCATGTCGTTCTCTCCCGTCAGCCCGCGCTCTCATTGCAGGGTGGCGCCTTGTTTGTGGCACTCTTAAAACATGTTGTGATATATTACAAGCAGGCGTAAGACTCCCAGCGGTCCGCGATATGTTGCGATGCGGAATGAAAACAGGCCGGCGCAATGCGCCTGTGATGGGAGGACAATTGCCGTGAAGATCACGTCGATCGAGACGCTGCGCACCGAGGAATTCTCCAACGTCATCTGGGTGCGCGTTCACACCGACACGGGCGTGATCGGTCTCGGCGAGACCTTCTATGGCGCAGGCGCCGTCGAAGCGCAGATCCACGATACCTTTGCCGGCCGCCTGCTCGGCCGCAATCCCCTGCACATCGAAGCGATCCATCGCGACATGCTGAACCTGCCGATGGCACAGTCCTCCACAGGCGTCGAGTACCGCGCAGCCTCGGCGATCGACATCGCGCTGTGGGATTTGTTCGGCAAAGTCTGCAATCAGCCGGTGCACCAGATGCTCGGCGGCCTCTGCCGCGACAAGCAGCGCATCTACAATACCTGCGCCGGCACCCAATACGTTCGCTCGACCAATATCAGCCCGGTCGCCAACTGGAATCTCGGCGCCGCCAAGGGACCTTACGAGGATCTCGACGGCTTCATGCATCACGCCGATGCGCTCGCCGAGAGCCTCTTGGAAAGCGGCATCTCGGCGATGAAGATCTGGCCGTTCGATCCCGCCGCGCAGGAGAACAAAGGCCTCTACATCACCGCAGCCCAGATGAAGCACGCGATCGAGCCGTTCGAGAAGATCCGCAAAGCCGTCGGTGACAAGATGGAGATCATGGTCGAGCTCCACTCGCTGTGGAATCTGCCGACCGCCAAGCAGATCGCGCGCGCGCTCGAGCCCTACAAGCCGACCTGGTACGAAGACCCGATCCGCATGAACTCGCCGCAGGCGCTGGCCGAATACGCCCGTTCGACCGACGTCTGGGTCTGCGCCAGCGAGACGCTGGGCTCGCGCTTTCCCTACAAGGACATGCTCGACCGCGACGCCATGCATGTGGTGATGGCCGATCTGTGCTGGACCGGCGGCCTCACCGAGGGCCGCAAAATCGCGGCGATGGCCGAGACCTATCATCGGCCCTTTGCGCCGCATGATTGCATCGGCCCGGTCGGCTTCATCGCCGCCATCCACATGTCGTTCAGCCAGCCCAACACGCTGATCCAGGAATCGGTGCGCGCCTTCTACAAGGGCTGGTACAATGAACTCGTCACCACGATGCCTGTGATCAAGGACGGCTATGTCTTTCCGATGGAAGGCCCCGGCCTTGGTGTCGACCTTCTGCCCGCCGTCTTCGATCGCAGCGATCTCACCGTACGCCGCTCCAACGTCTGAGGATTTTTTGAGATGAGCACCGCCCTGTTCAATCTGTCCGGCCGCACTGCGCTGGTGACCGGCTCCTCCCGCGGGCTCGGCCGCGCCATTGCCGAGGGCATGGCGAAGGCCGGCGCAAAACTGATCATCAACGGCGTCGATGCCAGGCGTGTCGAGCAGGCCGTCGCCGAATTTCGTGCCGCCGGCCATCAGGCCGAAGGCGCCGCCTTCAACGTCACCGACGAGCCCGCGATCGTGGCGGCCTTCGAGCGCTTCGACCGCGAGGGACTCGCGGTCGACATCCTCGTCAACAATGCCGGCATCCAGCATCGCAAGCCGCTGGTGGAATTCACCACCGACGAATGGCGCAAGGTGATCGAGACCAACCTCACCAGCGCCTTCGTGATCGGCCGCGAGGCGGCCAGGCGCATGATCCCGCGCAAGCACGGCAAGATCGTCAATATCGGCTCGCTCGGCAGCGAGCTGGCGCGGCCGACGATCGCGCCCTACACCGCGGCCAAGGGCGGCATCAAAAATCTGACCCGCTCGATGGCGGTGGAATGGGCCCAGCACGGCATCCAGGCCAACGCGATCGGCCCCGGCTACATGCTCACCGACATGAACGAGGCACTGGTCAACAACACCGATTTCAACAACTGGCTGATGGGCCGCATCCCCTCAAAACGCTGGGGCAAGCCGGACGAGCTGGTGGGCGCGGCGATCTTCCTCGCCTCCGACGCTTCCACTTACGTCAACGGCCAGATCATCTATGTCGATGGCGGCATGATCGCCGCGATGTAATCGCGAAACAGGGAACGAGACCATGCGCGCCGTCGTCATCCACGCCCCGAAGGATCTGCGGATCGACAACTACCCGGATCCGGCGCCCGGGCCGGGCGAGGTCCGCGTCAAGATCGCCAATGGCGGCATCTGCGGCTCGGACCTGCACTACTATCATCACGGCGGTTTCGGCGTCGTGCGCATCCGTGAGCCGATGGCGCTGGGGCACGAGATCGCCGGCGTGGTCGCTGATGTCGGTGACGACGTCACCAGCCTCAAGCCGGGCACGCGCGTCGCCGTCAATCCGAGCAGGCCGTGCGGCCAGTGCCTGCACTGCCAGGAGGGCCTGCGCAACCAGTGCATCGACATGCGCTTCCTCGGCAGCGCGATGCGGTTTCCCCATGTGCAGGGCGGTTTTCGCGAGTTCATCACGGTCGATGCCACGCAGGCCGTGCCGATCTCCGACAAGCTGTCGCTGGCGGAAGCTGCAGTCGCCGAACCGCTCGCGGTGTGTCTCCACGCCGGCAAGCAAGCCGGCCCCCTCCTCGGCAAGCGCGTGCTGATTACCGGCTGCGGTCCGATCGGTGCGCTGATGATCCTCGTCTCGCGCTTCGGCGGTGCGGCCGAGATCGTCGTGACCGATGTCGCCGATGCCCCGCTGGCGATGGCGAAAAAGCTTGGCGCGACCCACGCCTTCAATGTCGCGGCCAACGCCACCGCACTCGATCCCTGGCGCGCCGGCAAGGGTGTGTTCGACACGCTGTTCGAAGCGTCCGGCAATCAGGCTGCGCTGCGCGCCGCGCTCGACGTGCTCAGGCCCGGCGCAACGCTGGTGCAGCTCGGCCTCGGCGGCGAGATGACGCTGCCGATCAACACCATCGTCGCCAAGGAATTGCAGCTCCGCGGCACCTTCCGCTTCGATCCCGAGTTCGAGCTCGCGGTGCGGCTGATGGGCGAAGGCTTGATCGACGTCAAGCCGCTGATCACGGCCACCATGCCGTTCGAGAACGCGGTCGCCGCCTTCGAGCTCGCCAGCGACCGCGCGCGATCGATGAAGGTGCAGTTGACGTTCTAGGCAGCGGCGAGGCCTACCGGCTTTCGATCAACCGGTCGCTGACCAGCCGCACGGCGCCGCGCTTCCATGAATAGTCTGCGCCCATGCGCAGGCCACTGTCGCCGCGCGCCAGCACCGCGCCGGTCCTGGCGTCACGGACCTGGAAGCCGAGCGTGTATTCGGTGCGGCTGACCCGCCGCACCACGCCGATCAGCGACTGATCCGCGCCGAGCTTTTGCGCGATCGCCGCCTCGCAGCCCGCACAGTCCCGCAATGCATGCGCCTTCACGGCCTGTTCATTCGCCTCGCCGACATCGACGAGGCGGTAGCGGCCGGACTGGCCCAGTGCCTCGCGCACGCTGCTGGTGACTTCGGCAAGGTAGGATGCATCCGATGTGGCCGAGGCGCCCGCCGATGCGGCAGTGGCATCCTCGAGCTCGAAATCGAACACCGCCAGCGCGACCGGCGCAGGCGTGGCGAGCGCGGCCATGACCTCGCGGGACACGAAGGTCTCGGCGCGCTCCCATGATTCATCATTGTCGCCGCGGAAGGTGTAGAGCTTGTCCATCAGGAGCTTCCTGGCGCCGACGTCGAGCACGGCGACCTTGGCCCATTGCACCAGCGTGCTGGTCTTCTGGATGCCGCCAATGACCTTGAATGCCGCACCGTCCTGGGCGGAGGCTACGAGCCGGTAGCGCCCACCCTCGCTGATGTCCCGCCTGAGCGCCGCCATGAATGCCGACAGCCGCCGCTCGTGGGCGGCGGTCTGATTGGCCGGCTCGCCCGACGTATCGGTGTAGCTGAAATCGTCCATGGCGACCCCAACGGCAGTCTCGGCACCTGACCGCGACGAGGCCACCGGGAGGACCAACAGAAGAGCGGAAAGGATCAACCAGGTGCGGCGCATGCGGGCCTCGTATGATGGAGCGGCGACGCAGCCTGGATGGCAGTCTCGGGCCGTGCATCCGTGCCTGTCCCGGCGAGCACCGGGAAAATTTCACGACATTGCGCTGCGGTAAGCGTGATGCTTTCCGCCGCTTCCGTTCTGCCGTTTAATGTGAGATGCGACAAACCCGTTCGCGTCAGGTGCCCGCCGATGTGGAACCGCCCGAGATTCGATCTCAAGGTCCGGCTGACGTTGCGCGTGGCCGCGATATCGGCCGCCTGCTTCGCCGCGATCTCCGCCTATTTCCTCATCACGGCCGACCGCGCGGCGCATGCGCGCATCGACGGCATCGCCGCCATCGTGGCGAAGTCGCTCGAGCTGCAACAGGGCAAGGTCCAGTGGGGGGCGGGCCCGCGCGCGGACTTCCCGAACCTCGACCCCGTTTCGGCCTATGTGATGACGCCCGGCCTGTGTCTGGCATTCCGCGGCGCGAGCGGCGACATCCTCCAGCGCTTTTGTAGCGGCGTGCCTCCGGCTGCCCCGCCGCCGCAGGCCTTCACGGCCTTCTATCGCAGCCTGTTCGACCCGGGCCGCGAGGCGGCACGGGCGGTGATCGTGCGCGGAGCAAAGCTCGGGGAAGCCGTGGTCTGGCTCGACCCGGCGGTGCAGACAGCCGAGGCCTGGCACGAGGCCGGCCGTCTGATGATCGCGCTTGCGATCGCCTTGCCGCTGCTGTGCGCGCTGGTCTATGCCGCGCTCGCGCGCGCGCTGCACCCGACCCGGATGATCCGCACCGGCCTCGAGCAGATTGCCGCTGGCGATCTCACCGCGCGGCTGCCGCCGTTCGACCTCGCCGAGCTCTCCGCCATCCGCGACGTCTTCAACCATCTCGCCGAGAGCCTCGATACCGCCCTGGCCGAGCGCAGCGAGCTGACGCGGAAGCTGATCGCGCTCCAGGACGAGGAGCGCCGCCATCTCGCGCGCGAACTGCACGACGAGTTCGGCCAGTCGCTGGCCGCCATCCGGGCGCTCGCCTCCTCGGCCCGCCAGACCGCCGCGCAGGACTGCCCGTCGTTGCTCGGCGAATGCGACGGCATCGCGCGGACCGCGACGGGCATGATGGAGACGCTGCGCGGCGCGTTGTTCCGGCTGCGCCCGCCCGATGTCGAGGAGCTGGGGTTGGTCGCCAGCCTCGAAGGTCTCGTTGCGGGCTGGAACGGACGCAGCCGCGGCGAGACGCGCTTTTCGATCCGCTTCGACGGCGCGTTCGAGAGCCTGCCGGCCACGATCAGCGCCAATCTCTACCGGATCGTCCAGGAGGCGCTCACCAATGCCGCCAAGCACGCCGGCGCCACGCGGGTCAGCCTGGAAGTGACGATGCGCGCTGACGAGATCGCGCTTGCGATCGACGATGACGGACGATCGACCGATCCCGCCGGCAAATCCGGCATGGGCCTGCTCGGCATGCGGGAGCGCGTCGCAGCCCTGCGCGGCCGGCTGAGCTTCGAGGCCGGCCCCAATGGCGGCTCAGCACTGCGTCTCGTCATTCCGCTCCCGGCCGCCGATCAGCCCGTGCTGGAGCACGCGGCATGACCGCGACGATTCTGCTGGTCGACGATCATTCCGTCGTCCGCGAAGGCTATCGCTCCGTGCTCGAGAAGCAGCCGGGCCTGCGCGTCGTCGCCGAGGCGGCCGACGGCGCCGAGGCCTATCGGCTGTTCAAATCCGAGGCGCCCGATCTCGTCATCATGGATCTGAGCCTGCCCGGCATCGGCGGCATCGAGGCTATCAGGCGCATCAGGCAATGGGACAAGGCCGCACGGATCCTCGTCTTCACCATGCACCAGAATGCCGGCTTCGCCGTGCAGGCGATCCGGGCCGGCGCGCGCGGTTACGTCACGAAGATGAGCCCGCCGGAGACGCTGATACGCGCAGTGATGGATGTGCTGGCCGGCAAGATCGCGATCAGCCCCGATATCGACCACGAGTTGGCGCTGAGCCGGATCAGCGGCGAGAGCTCGGCCGCCGACGTGCTCACCCCGCGCGAGTTCGAGGTGCTGCGGCTTTTGCTCGCCGAGAACACGACGGACGAGATCGCCGAGACGCTGCATGTCAGCCCGAAGACAGTGGCGAACCTGCATTCGCTGATCAAGGACAAGCTCGGCGTCGGCTCCGACATCGAGCTGGTCCGGCTGGCACTGCGCCAGGGATTGTTGACCGAGGTCGATCTCGGCGACGCCCGAGCGATCAGGCCAGATACCGCGTGAGATAGCCTTCCATGGCATAGAGCGCGCAAAGCGCGAGGCTCGACCACACAGCGGCGCTGAAATACAGGAACATCCAGGTCAGCTCGCCCTTCCAGTGGGCGATGTCGTGGGTCACCACCCAGCGCGTCGAGACGTCATGCAGGCCTTCGAGGAAGCCCAGGAACCTGCCGCCCTCGGCATGCCCTGCCCGCCAGCGGCTGAGATACATCGGCACATCGACGGTGACGAGGAAGGCGAGGAAGCAGGCGATGCCGACGATGCCCGCGATCAGCGCCCAGCGCACCACGCCCTGGAATTCCGGCATCAAGCGGCACAGCGCGATGCCGGCGAGGAAGAAGGTCACCGCCCACAGCGAGTTCTCGATCGCGTTGTACAGGAAGTTGGTGGTCACGACCGCGTACCAGGAGAAACACTCAGCGATGATGATGACAGGCACGATCATCCAGGCGATGGTCACCGCGGTCTCCGCGCCCGTCATGGTGCCGAACTGGTGCAGGATGATGGCCCATTGTGCGGCGAAGCAGACTTCAGCCACGGTCGCGACCGTGCGGCCGACGAAGACGCTCGACAGCCAGGTGTCGAACAGACAGATGCGCTGCACGTCGGCGCGCGGCAGTACCGAGCGAAAGGCGCAGCCAAACACATAGGCGGCGCACAGCAGGAACATCAGGCCGGCGTCGGAGCCGCCGCCGACACTGCCGGCAACCGTTGGATAGAACTCGCGGTACAGCATGAACCAGACGAGGATGTTGGCAGCGCTGACCAGCGTCAGGGACCCCCACCACCACGCGAGGGGATTTGATCGTGTCTGCCACCGCAACATGAATCGCTCCGTGTAATCGACGTGACATATCCTCGTAATAATCTTGTCACAACACACCGTGGAATCACGACAAAAAACTGTGTGCGGCAGTGCTTTTTCGCGCTGCTTTTCGCCCAACCCACGGGGAAGTGTGGCGTCCGTATAGTGGACGATAGATAGCAATTGTGTGAATTTATTGGACAACGGCCTTCGCCGGGTTCATGAAGCCAGCATGGCTCGAACCGCGTCCAAACCGACCCGCGCCTCCTCGTCCGCCGCCGCGGTGCTGGCGTCGAGCGCCGATGACGCCGCCTTCGCAACGACGCTCGCAAAGGGTCTCGTGGTGCTCGAGGCCTTCAAGGCCGGGACCACGCTGCTCGGCAACATGGAGCTCTCCCGGCTGACGGGCATCCCGCGGCCGACCGTAGCGCGGCTGACGCACACCCTGGCCGAGCTCGGATATCTCCGCTATGAGGCCGCGCGCACGAAATACCGCTTGGGTGCGCGCGCCCTGCGGATGGCGCATCCGTTGCTCGCCAACATGCAGTTCCGGCAGGTGGCGCGGCCGATGATGCAGGAGCTCGCGCAGAGTGTCCGCGGCACGGTCTCGATCGGCCTGCTCGATGGGACCTCCATGATCTATGTCGAGACCGCGCGCTCCGGCGACGTCGGTCCTCACGTCCCCGATGTCGGCATGCCGATTCCGGTCGTGATGACCGCGATGGGCCGCGCCGCCGCGGCGACCCTGCCGCCGGCCGATGCGGACCGGCTCGAACGGCAGATCGCCGCCGAAGACGCCGGGCTGTGGGCGGCCTTCCGCGACCGATACCGCGCCGGGCTCACCCAATGCGCCAGCCGCGGCTTCTGCACCTGTTTTGGCGAATACATCGTCGCGATCCACGCCGTCGCCGCACCGCTGTTTCACGTGCCCGAGCTGGATCAGTCGTTCTCGATCAACTGCGGCATCCCCGCGTTCCGGCCGCAGCCGGGCCAGCTGGAGGGCGAGATCGGCCCGCGCATTGCCGCGCTCGCCGATAGCATCCGCGCGGTCGTGCACGCGGCGGGACCGGCGACCGAGACGCAACAGCACAACAAGAGGGCCAGGAAATGAACAAGAACACTGGCACTCCACCACCGGGAGGCCGCCATGACAGTCACGCGTCGAACATTTTTGGGCGCCCTCGCCCTCTTGGGACTTCCATTCGCCGCACGCGCTGAGGACACTTGGCCCTCGCGCATGGTCCGGCTGATCTCGCCCTACGGGCCCGGCGGCTCCAATGACATCTCGTTGCGCCTGCTGGCCGAAGAATTCGGCCGCAGCCTGCATCAGCAGTTCATCGTCGAGAACAAGCCGGGCGCCGGCACGCGTATCGCCAACGACCTCGTCGCGCATGCGCCGGGCGATGGCTACACGCTGCTCTATGTCGCCGCGCCCTATGCCACCGCCGAAGCGCTGTTCGGCAAGCTGACCTATCAGCGCCAGAATCTTCAGCCGGTCGCGATGGCGGTGATCGCACCGCTGTTCCTGATCATCAGCGCAGACGCGCCGTTCAAGACGCTTCCCGAGTTGATCGCCTACGGCAAGTCGAAGCCGGACGGACTGACCTTCGCCTCGCCCGGCGCCGGGTCGCAGCCGCATCTTGCCGGCGAACTGCTGTTCCGTGACGCCGGCGTGAAAGGCCTCAACATTCCCTTCCGCGGCGATGCCGCCTCCTACACCGAGCTGCTCGCCGGGCGCGTCGATGCCACGCTGACGGCGCTTCCGACCGCGCTGCCCTATATCCAGAGCGGCAAATTCATCGTGCTCGGCGTCGCCTCGCCCGAGCGCAGCACGCTCTACCCGCAGGCGCCAACCCTGCGCGAACAGGGCTTTCCCAATGTGGCGGCCGCCGGCTGGTATGGCTTCATGGCGCCGGCCACGACGCCGCGCGCCATCGTGGACAAACTTCAGACCGAAGTGCTGCGCGCGCTCGCCGAACCCGCGATCAAGGACAAGCTGACCGCTCAGGGCCTGGAGGTGCGCCCGGGCACCGCCGCCGCGTTCGGCGAGTTCATCGACGGCGAGACCCGGAAATGGACCAAGCTGATCCGCGAGGCCGGGCTCAAGGGGGAGTGACTGGCGATCGACGAGGTCGACCGCGGATGCCCCGGCTTTTGCGTCTCGGAGCCGTCACCCATCGGGGTGACGCCGGAACCGGATCGTCTCGTTAGCTTCGCACGAACCCGAGCCGGCAACGTTGATGTGATCAACATGCCAAATGTGAAGCACGACACAGCCATGCGCGATCGAGAATGCTATAGGATGGCGCTGAAATCGCAAAGCTGCGTCCGGTGATGCCGCGACGGCGCTGAGCAGAGCCGGCCAACCATGCCAGACTCCAGCTACACGAATGTTGTCGTTGCGATCTATCAGGCTGCTGCGCGGCCGGAGCTCTGGGGCGAGACACTCGAGTTCGTCACCGACTACCTCGGCGCCGACAGCGGCATGGTGCTGCATCTTTCCGCCTTGGGCGGCGACGATTTCATCGTCCACCGGCGTCTGCGCGACGACCTGAACCAACTCTTCCTCGAGGGCTATACCCAAAATCCCTATTCATACGCCTTCGCCCGCGCGCCGGTCGGCAAGGCGCTCGTCACCGAGGCGCTCGTCGAAAGGGACGTTCTGCATCGCAGCGCCTTTCATGCCGACATTCTTGCGCCGCAGGGAATCGAAGAGATCGTCGCGGTGCGCCACGCCGATCTGTCGCGGGACGGGGCCGGCGGCATTTTGTTCAACGTCTCGAAGTCGCGAGCCGGCAATGCCGGGCATGCGGCGACCCGTCTCGGCGATCTGGTCCCCCACCTCTCCCGCGCCATCGACCTGACGCTGCTGACAAGCCGCCTGAATGCCGGCCAGCGCCAGCTCGACCGCTTGCTCGCGAACCTGTCGGGCGCCGTCATTCTGCTGGACGGCCGTGGCGCAATACTCCATATGACGCCGGCCGCGGAGGCGTTGCTCGGCGAGTGCGGCGGCCTCGCAATCAGCAAGGGCAGCCGTCTCACTCTGACGGCGCAGATGCGCAGCGATGCCCTGCGCCTCGCAGCCAGCGTCCGGCAGGCGCTCGCCGTGGCGCGCGGCGAGGAGCGGATCCTGGACGACACGTTTCAGATCAAGGACCCGGCCGGCCGGCGTACCCTGCTCGTGCAGATGACGCCGCTTCCCCCGCCGGCGTTCGCGCCTTGGACCGCCATCGACGGCGGCGCGCGCGTCATGGTCCAGATCGTCGATCCCAAGGCGTCCATCGACACACAGGCCGAGCGGTTGCGGCGGCTGGCGGGACTGACCGCCGCCGAGACGCGCGTTGCCGCGCTGCTCGCCAGCGGCCTCGGGCTGACCGCAGCCGCAAGCGTGCTCGGCGTATCTCCGAACACGGTGAAGACACACGCCCGCCAGGTGTTTGCCAAGACTGGCGTGCGCTCCGCGGCCGCGTTGGCGCGGCTCGTGGCATCCATTCCGGCCGCGCCGCTGCGGCTCGCTGAGAGCTCGTAGGACAGGCGGGTTCGAGCGGTCGGCCCGGCTGCGATCACCGCTTCATCCCGCCCACATAAGCCGCAAGCTTGTCCAACGTCTGGTAGCCGTATTCGACGGCGCCAAAGCCGATCATGCCGTCGCGCTGCTCGGTGCTCGAGGTCAGTTGCCGCATCATCAGCACCGTCTTGCCGTTGCTCTGCTCGGCAAAAGTGACGGTGAAGCGGAACATGCCGGGATCGTCGTCCTGGTCGACGCCGTGATCCATCTCCATCAGCGACGGCCGCTCGATGCGGCGAAAGCGCATGCGGTTTGGATAGACCGTCCCATCGGGACCGATCATGTTGAAGCGCCAGACGCCACCAACCCGCACGTCGATCTCCAAGGTCTCGACCTCAAAGCCTTTCGGGCCGAACCATTGCGGCAGATGTTTCGGGTCGGACCAGGCCTCGAATACCAGCTCGCGCGGCGCGTCGATCACGCGCGACATCACGATCTCGCGGTCGAGCGACCATTGCGACAGCGCGGGGTTGGCAGAATTCGTCATCACTCAGCACCTTTCCGTTTGGTTGTCTTGTCGGTTTTCTTTTCAGCCACCTTGGACGGCCGCTTGGCGGCCGCCCTCTCCTTCTTCAGTTTCATCACATAGGCTTCGAACCGGTCGAGCCGCGCCTCCCAGATCGCGCGCTGCTGCTGGAACCAGTCCTCGGCGCCGAGCAGCGCATCCGGACTGAGACGGCAGGTGCGCACGCGGCCGGATTTCTCCGACTGAACCAGCCCGCTCGTCTCCAGCACCTGAATGTGTTTCATGAAGCTCGGCAGCGCCATGTCGAAGGGATCGGCAAGTTCGCCGACCGACGCCTCGCCGGCGCAGAGCCGCATCACGATCGCGCGCCTCGTGGGATCGGCAAGCGCCGCGAAGATCCGGTCGAGACGGGATGATTGGTTAGCCATGAAGCTAACTATACACGATCTGCCAAAGGCGTCAATAATTGTTATCCGATTGGCTAAGTTAAATTGGGGGCAGTAGTCCGGATGGAGCGCAGCGCAATCCGGAGGGCTTGCCACAAGCGACGAGGGTCCCGGATTTCGCTGCCCT
Organism: Bradyrhizobium diazoefficiens; assembly: GCF_016616235.1. Lineage (NCBI taxonomy): Bacteria > Pseudomonadati > Pseudomonadota > Alphaproteobacteria > Hyphomicrobiales > Nitrobacteraceae > Bradyrhizobium > Bradyrhizobium diazoefficiens. The sequence goes on along the minus strand of NZ_CP067100.1, from coordinate 3,500,119 downwards.
CCACGCAGGCTACGAAGCCGCAAACCGACAGGTCGGAACCCACAACGCGCAATCGTGAATTGGGCCGTCGCGCCCTCGCCGCTAGAAATGAGCCGGGGGCGCACAAGCATGATTCATCAGAGCACGTGCCGCCAGTTGTCACCTCATCTCCGATCTCCCGGCGAACCTTCGCCGGGGCAGCGCTCATTCCGCTTGCGATGGCCCTTGCGCCAAGCCGCGCCTCGGCGGATTCCGACATGATTGCGCAGATGCGCGACATCGTCGCCGCCGAGCTGGCGCCGACCATGACGCCGGACCAGCCGGGCGGCCTCGCCGCAGCGCTTTGCGCCGGCGGCCATGTCGAGTTCTTCAACTACGGCTTTGCCGACAAGGCGACGCGCAGGCTGGTCACATCGGACACGCTGTTCAATCTCGGCTCCCTGCGCAAGCCGTTCGAGGCGACACTGGTCGCGCTCGGCGCGCTACGCGGTGAATTGCGGCTCGACGATGTCTTGCCGAAATATCTGCCCGAGCTCACCGGCGACTACGTCCGCCGCGTCACGATCGGCCAGCTCGCCACGCACACCTCGGGCATGCTGCTGCCGACCGACCATCCGCCCTGGCCGAACGACTCCTTCTCGCGTGCCCAATTCATCGCAATGTTCAACGATTGGAGACCGCAGGCCGGCGAGGAGCCTGGCAAGCAGCGCATCTACAGCCATGCCGGCTACGTGCTGCTTCAACTCGTGCTCGAGCGTTGTTACGCCGCGCCGATCGCGACGCTGCTCGAGCAGCGCATCCTCAGGCCGCTCGGCATGAACGCGACTTTTGTCCCCGAGCGCGGCGAGGACAACCGCGCCGCCATGGACGAAGCTTGGATGCAGCGCGTCGTGCAAGGCTATTCGGATCATGGCATGGCGATCGGGCCGATCGGCAACCAGCAGAGCTATTTTGATTTTCCCGGCACCGGCCAGATGTTCTCGTCCGCGCGCGATCTTGCGACCTTCGTTGCGGCCTGCGCCGACGGCCGCTCGATCGCTCCGCACCTGCGCGAGGCCTTGCGGATGACCCAGCATGAGGTCTTTCACGTCGACGACAAGTTCGGACAGGCGATGGCCTGGGAGACTGTGCGCCTGCCCGGTGTCGCCATCCTCGACAAGCCGGGCGGGCTCAACAACGCCTCCGGCTATCTCGGCTTCGTGCCGGCACGGCGGATCGGCATCGTCCTGCTCGCCAATCGCGGCGAATATCCGCACGAGATCGCGCGCTACAAGATCCTGCCCGTGCTGGCAAGGCTCGTCGCCTCGCATTGATCCCGCCGTTGAAACAGAAGGCCCCGGCTGAGCCGGGGCTTTCCATACCAAGGTTTTCCACGCGAAGCTCGGGGCGGGATGCTCACGACCTGACGATAACCCTGCTCAGTAGCAGCGCATGATGTTGACGGTGTGCTCGCCGCCGCGGCCGGGCACCGTCACCTGCTCCGTCGGACAGCTCGGCACATAGGGCCGGTCGGACGGCACGACGTTCGGCGGGAAGCGATGCGCCCAGTCCCAGGGCACGTCGTAGGTGTAGGTGTAGCGCACGTCGGTCGAGAGCGGCTGCCCGGCATCGGCGAAGGGCTGGCTGTAGCCCGAATTGTCATAGAAGAAGCCGCCGCCGCCCGGCCAATAGACCCAAGGCGTGTTGCGGCCGCGGAACCGGGCGCCCGGCGCAATCGGCGGACGCGCCACTGGGCCGGACGGCGCGGCAGTGATCACAACACCATGCGGCGCGCCGCCGCCGGGTCGTGCAAAACTGTCATTGGGGCTTAGGAGCAGCGCGGCTGCGCTGAGCGAGGCGAACAACGCCCCATATGAACTGGACATCATGATACGCACCAACTCTCTGGCTTCGCGAAAAGCGGCTCCCCGCCGTACGCTAGGCCGCGCTGTCATCCGCCCGCAAACGTATAATTAATTATTGGTTAAGACACGCGATGAACGAGAACCAGGGTGCGACAGAACGACCGGAATTCCCCACACTTTTCAGGCACTTCGTTCCACGGAACGGCACTTCATAATCAGTTGATCGGAGTTGATCGGCGCCGTCAAAATACGTCCGGAACGCTCCCCCATCGCGGTCGTTGGCCCCGACAGGAAGCAAGGAGCATCTTCAATGCAGAACAAGACAAAACTCCTCGGCCTGATCATGGCATCGCTGATTGCGGGCACCACAGCCGCATCGGCACAGGGCTATTATTACGGCTGGAACGAACCGCGCCCCGGCTGGGACACTCCCGCCTATGAGACGGTTCAGCCGCGCGCGTATTATCCTGACGCCGGACCGTACGGTACGCTCAACGGCCGCATCCATCCGGCGCCAAGCTCGACCCAGGGCGATGTCGGCCCGGCAGGGAATAACAACGGCACGCTGACCGGCGTCTATCACTGGTAGCGCGCGAGCATGGGTTGAGGACCCGCCGCTTGATCGAGCGGCGGGTCCTTTGCTTGCGCCGGCGACAATGCGCAGCCGGATGGGAATCCGGGCTACGAGGCCTTGCGTTGCCCGACGGGCAAAACACCCAAATTGCGGGTCAATGCTCGTCGGCGAAAATATTCCACTTTACCGAAATTCGGAAATGACGTATGTGTCGCCGCAACCCGGCCCAAGGAAGAGGGGCGTATCGCGATCGTCACGAACGCGGGCTGGGCGGCGGTGGACGCAGATGATATCGGCGCGGAATGGTTTCGCAGGGCGGAGAGCCGTGAGCGAAACACCTCGCGCACACGACCGGTGTGATCTGCGTACGGCAAAATCGTGTGGTCCTGGCGCCCGGGGTCTGTGCGCCAAGTCTTGTGGTGATGTGTGGTGCCCAACCGGGCTCTTGCATCAGTGATCGGCAAGGCGACGGGGGCAATAGTGCATCGCTCCCCGGGGAGAGCGCGACATAAGCCGTAAAACCACTGCGCAGGGAAGGCCGGATGTTTGGCTTCACCTGTATGCCGCTGTGCAAATTCTTTTGTTGCCACCGTTCGCACAGTGGACCGTGGGTGCCCGGCCGGCACCCGGTCTTCCCTGCGCCCTCTTTCATTCGAGGGTGGTATCGAGGCAAAGCTCGGGCGAAATGCGCCGCGAGATGCGAAGCCGTGTCTATCTTTGAACGAAGGTCTCGTGCCCCGGACGCAGCGCAGCACGAAGTGATGCGCTGCAGAGCCGGGGCCCATGCATCAGCGAGTGCCGTGACTTCCTGGGTCCCGGCTCTGCGCAGCAACGCAAAGGGCGTTGCAGCGCGTCCGGGACGCGAGAGCGGAGAATGCCGCGCCCCGAATTACCTCGCTCCGATCGCAATGACGACTCCGCGAGAACGAACTCCCCTCCAGCCCTCTTGCATTGGCAAGAGACCCTGTAACAAAACTGTCATACAGCAAATCTAAACGATGGCGGGGCCGCGGTTTCGGCGGCCAAGCCGCCTCACCGCTAGGAGATTTTGATGCGCCGTTCACTGGTGTTGCTGTCAGCCGGACTGACAGTGCTGTCCACCGGATTTGCCTTTGCCCAGAACAACACGCCCCGCAACCTGATCCTGTTCATTCCGGACGGTTTGCGGGCGCTGAAGGTCACCCCTGAAACGGCGCCGGCAATGGCCGAGGTCCGCGACAAGGGCGTCAACTTCAAGAACTCGCACTCCCTGTTCCCGACCTTCACCATGGCCAACGGCTCGGCGATGTCGACCGGTCATTATCTCGGCGACACCGGCGTGTTCTCCAACACGATCTGGACCAATTACACCTCCGGTCCCGCCGGCGACACTGTCGTCCCCTTCATCGAGAACGACGCCGTGCTCGGCGACATCGACGAGCATTTCAAGGGCGACTATCTCAATGAAGAGACCGTTTTGAAAATGGCGCGTGACAAGGGCCTGAGCACCGCGGCGATCGGCAAGGTCGGCCCGACCTACCAGTGGGACCACACCGACAAGCCCGAGAAGCCGGGCCAGCATTCGATCGTCATCGACGATTCCACCGGCGGCAAGAACGGCGTGGCACTGTCGGACGAGATGAAGGACGCCCTCACCAAGGCGAACCTGCCCCTCACCACCCCGAGCCGCGGCGACAACGGCAAGGCGGGCGACGCCAAGACGCCCGGCACCACGGTCGCCAACACCGCGCAGCAGGCCTATTTCGCCGACGTCGCCACCAAGGTGGTGCTGCCAATGTTCAAGGCACGCAACAAGCCATTCGTGCTGGTGTTCTGGTCGCGCGACCCTGATGGCACCCAGCATAACCAGGGCGACAGCCTCAACCAGATCATGCCCGGTATCAACGGGCCGAGCTCGATGGCGAGCATCAAGAACGCCGACAACAACCTCGCCCAGATCCGCAAGGCGCTGGACGACCTCGGCCTTGCCGCCAACACCAACATCATGATCCAGGCCGACCACGGCTTCTCGACCATCTCCAAGGAAAGCAAGACCAGCCCGTCGGCCAAGCTCAGCTATGACGACACGCCGAAGGACTTCTTGCCGATGGGCTTCCTGGCGATCGACCTCGCCAAGGCGCTCGACCTGCCGCTGTTCGATCCCAACGACAAGAACGCGCAGATTGACGGCAATAAGCATCCGAAGGCGGGCAACGGCGTGCTCGGCAAGGATCCGACCAAGCCCGACCTCGTCATCGCCACCAATGGCGGTTCGGACCTGATCTATTTGCCGAACAAGGACAAGAAGCTGGCGGCAAAGACCGTCAAGGCGCTGCTCGAGCAGGACTATGTCTCCGGCCTGTTCGTCGACGATCAGCTCGGCCGCATCCCCGGCACTCTCCCCCTGTCGAGCATCAATCTGCGCGGCAAGGCGGCGACGCCGACGCCGGCGATCGTCGTCAACTTCCGCTCCTATGCCAGCGATTGCGGCGAAGCGCCGACCAACTGCTCGGTGCAGGTGGCCGATACCGTGCTGCGCCAGGGCCAGGGCATGCATGGCAGCTTCAGCCGTGGCGACACCATGAACTTCATGGCCGCCATCGGTCCGGACTTCAAAGCCGGCTACGTCAGCGAGATCCCGGTCAGCAATGCCGACGTCGGCATGACCGCGGCCCAGCTCCTGGGCCTGCGCAGCTCGGGCAACGGCGGCCTGGTCGGCCGCGTGATGTCCGAGGCGCTGCCGAACGGCATCGTGCCGAAGGCCTACAAGAGCGTGGAGCGGTCGAAGAAGAAGTCCGAGAACGGTCTGGAGACCGTGCTCAACGTCCAGCGCGTCGGGAGCCAGCGCTACTTCGATGCGGCCGGCTTCCCCGGCCGCACGCTCGGCCTCGAGGTGGACGGCGCCAAACAAAAAACGGCGGGGAAATAACCCCGCCGCTCTCTCGCGCCCCGCAACGGGCGCGAAATTCTTACATGCCGATGTCGAACACGTTCGGCAATTGGCCCGCCAGAGGCAGCGCGGTGGCGCCGAGGAACGTCGCCACCATCGCCATCAGGCGACGGTTGTTCTGACGCTTGCCGCGCATCTGGCCGGCGATCCACTCCAGCATTTCGCTGTTGACCTTCGAGGCGTAAGCCGGCGCCCAGCTCTCGATATCGGTATCGGCCGACAGCGCGACGCTGCGCGGCGGCACCTTCAGGCCCGAGGCGCTGGCGGCATAGTGGGCCACGGCCTTGGCCAGCAGATCGTCGAAACGGCCGCCGTCCGTGCGCTCGGTTGCGGCCTCATTGATCTCGAACAGCGCTTCGGCCTCAGTGCGGCTGACCGGCTGGTCGTTGACGGCGGTGGCGGTCAGGATGCGCGCGCACCAGGCGGCGTCATCGGCATCGAGCGAGCGGGAAAAGTGGACGCGGCCCTTGGTGGTTGGGCCTTCGCCCGTGATCACGCCGTCGCGCACGATGGTCAGTGCGTGGGCCGAGGTATCGCAGCAGGACGGCTCGAGCGATGGCGACAGAGACTTTTCGGCGGACTTGGACGCAGCGGCAGACATAGTTCACTTCCAGATTTCTTCTGACCGGCCAGCATTTTCATGCTGGCGTAAAGGGGTGGTTAATGATTGGCTTCGGGGATTGCGACTTTTCTCAATGGTTGCCGATTAGTCGCTATGAGGACCATTTCGGTTCCGGAGAGCGTCGGACGAGCGTGATGCGGGCCATAAAAGGCTTTATCGGGGCAATTGAGACCCGTGTGCCTTCGTGGACATGTTTCGCCGCAGGCGCCGCTGTAACAGAAAGGTGCTAGGAAATGGGCCGTTCAAAGAAGGAATTCACATTTTACTTGAGCCGGTTCACTTGGGATCGCACGGCCCCTATAGTGACGGCGACGGCCAAAGATGAATTCACAAGCAAATTCAATGCGATGAGGTAGAACCATGACACTTCCGATCGGCGCCACCGCCCCCGACTTCGAAGCCGAGACCACCGAAGGAAAGATCAAGTTCCACGACTGGATCGGCAACAGCTGGGCGCTGCTGTTCTCGCACCCCAAGGACTTCACGCCGGTTTGTACGACCGAGCTCGGCGCGCTCGCCAAGCTGAAGCCGGAATTCGACAAGCGCGGCGTCAAGCTGATGGGCCTCTCGGTCGACCCGGTCGACCGCCACTCGAAATGGTCAGAGGACATCAAGGAGACGCAAGGCGCCGCTCCCAATTATCCGATGATCGGCGACACCGATTTCAACGTCTCGAAGCTCTACGGCATGCTGCCGGCCTCGACCTCGGGCGATCCCCTCACCCGCACGCCGGCCGACAACCAGACCGTCCGCAACGTCTTCATCATTGGGCCGGACAAGAAGATCAAGCTGGTGCTGGTCTATCCGATGACCACGGGCCGGAATTTCCAAGAGATTCTGCGCGTCATCGATTCGCTCCAGCTCACCGCCAAGCATCGCGTCGCAACCCCGTCCGACTGGAAGCAGGGCGAGGACGTCATCATCTCGGGCTCGGTGTCCAACGACGAGGCCAAGACGATCTACCCGCAGGGTTGGAAGGAGCCGAAGCCCTACATCCGCATCGTGCCGCAGCCGAAGTGATCTGGCGGTCGCGGATAGCGACTGCAAAAAGTCATCCCGGGGCGATGCGCCAGCATCGAACCCGGGATCTCGAGACTCTCTGGTGCGCAATTGCGCATCAGAGCTCGGTCCTAGACCGCACGGAATGACTCCTTGGTTATGCGGCGCTACGTTGGATCACGCCGCGAGCGCGCGGCTCGCAGCCTGCGCAAAGATCCGCAACGGTTGAGCGTTGCTTTGACACAATTATGAAACGCGCTATCGTCATCGCTCCATACAAACCGTGGGGGAAAGAGATGGACGACGAGAAGCCGATCACCGAGCAGGCGATGGACACGATCACCACCGCCGTGGAAGCCACCAAGGACGCCGCAGTCATCGCCGTCAAGAAGGTCAGGAAAGCCGCCAAAAAGGTCGCGAAGAAAGTAGCGCCGAAGAAGGCTTCGAAGAAGAAAGCCAAGAAGACTTCCAAAAAGACTTCCAAGAAAGCCTCGAAGAAGGCTGCAAGGAAGTTGTCGAAGAAGGCCGCGAAGAAGGCCACCAAGAAAACGGCTAAATCGAAAAAGAAGGCCAGGAAGGCGAAGCGCTGATCGCAACGTTCGAGCCGGTCTCCGGGTGCAGGCGCGCCCGGAGGCTTCCTCCCGCGCCCTACCCTCGCCGTTTGGCCGCACGCCGGCCGGGGTGATGCTCACCTTGCGGATCGCGGAATTCGCTGCGATGGCCGCGCCGGTCCTCGGCCTTGAAGCGGCGGCGCTTCTCCGGTGAGCCAAACGCCTTGATCACCTTCCTGCCGTTGACCTTTTTGATGACGTAGCCGCCCTCGGTCATCGAGAACGGCTCCTTCAGCGTTCCCTTGTGGTCGAACTTGGTGCCCGGGGGATGCCTGAACGGCTCGAACCAGGACGGATAAACGAAGTTCGACATCTCAAAGCCGCTGACGCGGAAAGAATCCTCCTCCACGGCGTCGCAGACCTCATAAGCGTATTGGGTGTTCGGATTCTTGTCGGCCCAGAGATTGGCCATGGGGTCGAGTACCATCTCGAACAGTTCGTGCGAGGCTGCGACGCTGACCGGCTCGTCGCCCAGCGCCTTGACGAAGATTTTCGAGATCGGCTGGCCGCGATGGGTCAGCTCGTGGCGTCCGAGCATGTTCCTGTGCGACGCATCGTCGAAATAGACCAGCTGCCAATCCGTCGGCTTTGGTTTACGGGTGACATAGAGGTCGACCGGATAGCCCCACACGGGCAGGAAGTGCTTGTCGTAGCATTTTTGCAGTGCCGCGGTGAGCTTGGCCATTTTTCGGCCGCTGATCGTCTCCTCCGCGTAATTGATGCAGGCAATCCGGACCGGCTTCAGGGACCGGCCGAGCAGCGCACGTCTCGCCTTCTTCATGAAAATCACCGTGCCAAAGGGAAATTGAAATGCGGCCAGCCTAACACGAACCCGCCCCGCACGTCAGGGATGTATTCCGCCGCGCCGGCACGCCTAGAAGCGCCGGTTGACCACGAACACCGCCGCCGCGCACATCGCCATGCCGGCAATCGCCGGCGCATCGAGCTTCTCGCCAAACAACAGATAGGCCATCAGCGCGGTTACCGCCGGCACCAGATAGAATAGGCTCGCGACCGAGGTCGCCGCGGCGTGACGGATCAGCCAGTACAGCAGCCCGATCGATCCGATCGAAAGCGCCACCGCGAGCCAGCCGAGCGCGAGCACGAACTCGCGCGTCCAGTGCACAACGCGGTCCTCGAACAGGAAGGCACCGGTCGCAAAGAAGATCGTGACCGACACGTATTGCACGAGATTGCCGGCGCGCCAGTCGATGTGGTTGCAGTAGCGGCGCTGGTACAGCGTGCCGAGCGTGATGCTGATCAGCGAGACGACCGAGGCGAGCCAGCCGAGCCCGGCTTCGCCGGTCATGGGACGGCCGTGCAGGATCATCACCACGCCGCCGAGACCGAGCACGAGGCCCGCCCATTGCACCGGCGTCACCTTCTCGCCGAGCCAGCGGTTGGCGATGGTCGAGGTCAGGATCGGCTGCAGGCCCGGGATCAGCGCAGAGAGCCCGGCCGGGATCGAATGCGCGATCGCGATCGCGGTGCCGCCGAGATAGAAGCCATGGACGAGGATGCCGGCGACCGCGCTGTGCGCGATGCCGGTGCTATCGGGCCATTTCGGCCGCGCGACACCTGCGATCATCGCCATCAGGCCGACCACGATCGCCATGCGGATGGCGAGATAGGTCAAGGGATCGGCGTTATCGACGACGTATTTGGTGCCGATGAATCCGGTGCTCCAGAGCAGAACGAACAGGATCGGCGCGAGGCGGGCGGTCAGGGCTTCTTGATTATGGTCCATTGCCGCCCTCATGCCTCATGGCGGCGTGTGCGGCAATGCGAATTTGGACCTCAGCAGTGCTGCGCTGCGGCGGGCGGCTCGGCTCAGCCGCTCACCATTCGTCTGGACAGGGGTCGATAATCTTCCAGAGCTCGACGCCGTTCTTGATCTTCTTCATGTCGGTGGTGAGCCCGCCATTGCGGCGGATCCAGTCCTTCACAGTATCGGGGTAGTAGGACATCAGGTCGGATGTCCCCTCCGCACTGGTGACCTTGATGCCAAAGGTGAAAGCCTTGTCGTAATAGGCTTGGTGAAACCCGAGGCTCGCCTTCGGCGTCACGCAGATCTTGTTCATCGGGACGATGCCGAGCACCAGCGTGCAGGCCGAGTTGCAGATGCCGTCGATGATGACGCGCTCGCCCTTGTCGCGGACGCGCTTGTATTTGGCCTTGTACTCCTCGACGTAGCCGCCGTGGTCGCGGGTGATGTGTAGCTCGGCACGGGCCGGCGTGGCGGCGGCCAAGGAGAGCAACAGCAGACTCAGAAGCGTGATGCGCATGGCGGCGTGACGGCGACAGCCTTCAGCAATGGACCGGCCTCGAAGGACCCCCAAGGGCCGGCGACAGGATTCTTATCCGAAGTCTCTTTGGTCATACTTGTGTGGGGAATTCGTTAAGCATCCCGAAAAGGCCAAAAATGGGCAGCCCAAAAGGCCGATTCCGGCAATTCTGTCACACCCTGCCGGAAATCTACGGGATTGGCCCCATTTTCGGCCCTCCGGACGGGTGCCCCGCCGGCCCGAAATGGTTATAGATGGCCGACCTATTCGCGGGTTCCGGAGAATCGAGATGAGCAAGTTGAAGCTTGTAGCCGCGGTTGCTGCCCTGTCGGCCGCAATCCTGGTCCCCAGCCTTGCGGAGGCGCGGGGACATCACCGGCACCACCGCCACCATGTCAACCCGCTGCCTTATCCGATCAGCTATTTGCACAATTACGGCCCCGGCATCACCCCCGGCACCTTCGCCTTTTATGACGGCCCGTCGACCAATCACTGCTACCAGAGCGCGGCCGCCTATGTCGGCCAAGACCGCCGTCGGCACCCCTGCTACTGAGGGGCGCCGGCGCAGGCGCCTCTATCCGGCGGCGCCCGACCGCAGAGATAGCTTCTCAATCTCGTAGACCGGCCGCTTGTCGGGGTCCTTGCCGACCTCGCCTTGAAGTGTCTTGCGCACCACGTTCGGTCTGCACGACCGAGTTGCGCGCCGCCAGCCGCACCGTGCAATCGGCCCGGCGTATCGCTCCCTCGCGCGGCTCCAAGGCACGGCTTCAAGGCACGGCTCTAAGCATGTTGCGGATTGTCCTTCGTATTTCTCGAAACACTGGCCACGGCGACAAGATCAGGGACGAAGGCCCGCGCCGATGCATTGCGCAGGATCAAGCATCGCCGCGATGTCCGCGGGACAGCAGCGCAGAATGCATCATTCATGCGTGCGAACCTGGGACAGTCTGGCGAGACTAAAGAAGGTCAGGCCTGGGGCAGACTGGCTGAAGACCTGTTCATGAGCATTACATTTCGGGCCCGCCACAATTTGATCAGAACAACTTCGATATCCTGTTTTGCGTAAGCGGAGGAATACATCATGAATCTGAAGATTGGCCTCGTCGCCGCGACCCTGTTCGGTGCTCTCGCTGCATCGCCGCCGGCGTCGGCCATGCCCATCGCACCTGCACCTGCGACAGCCGAGATCTCCAACGTCGAGCAGGTGCGCATGGTCTGCAACGCTTGGGGACGGTGCTGGTGGCGGCCGAATTACTATGGATACTACGGGCCGGGGCCATATTACGGCCCCCGATATTACGGGCCGCGCTATTATGGCCCACGTTACTATGGTTATTACGGCTATCGCCGCTGGTGACATTCGAAGGGCCCTCTGGGGGCCCTTCTCTTTTGCGGAAACGTGGATTGCCTATGCGCGCCGGGGCGGTCGGCCTGGAGCGCCTGCACGCGGCTCCGTTTCATCGATCTTGGCAGCAGCCAGCCGACGTGCCGCAGCCGTTGATGGGACATCGACCTGACCGGCGTCGTGGCATGATGTCCGCAATACTACGGCCCGGAATCCGGTTTACTGAATCAACGCGTTTCGCCATTGATTGCGATGTACCGGCATTCATTTCATTGTCACATTGCAGCATCCGGCCTGACGCATGTTGTTCGACGCCCTCGCCCCCTCCTCCGCCCTCCAGCTGGTCCGGTTCGCCGATGTCGACGCGTTTCGGCCGGCCGAGTCGATGGAGGATGCCCGAAGCATTCCTCTCGACGTCGTCAATTTCGCGGCGGCGCGTGCGGTCGTGAACCTGCCGGGATGCCGGATCATCGTGGCGAGGTCGTTTGCGCGCATCCTCGATACCGTCTATCGCGCGCCAGGCGGCATGGTGATCCTGCCAATGACCGACGACCTGCGAGCCAGTTCGAGCGGGATGGATCTCGATTCCCGTTTTTACGTGGCCCTGCGCGGCAACCATGATTGCCATTTCGTCGAGCACCACACCAATCACCACGCGCTGATCATGTTCTCTCCCGCGCTCAGGGATCGCGGCTGGTTCGATTGTGCTGACGCATTGCGGGTTCGGATCGCAGACCCCGCCGCTCACCTCCATGCCCGGCAGTTGGTGCTCGATATTCTGAGAACCGCGTCCGTGAACCCGCACATGTTCGAAACGAGAGAGGTCGCCGCACATCTCCAGGAGGGCCTGCTGCTCGCCTTCGATGACCTGTTTCGAAATAACCCGACGTCGGATTGCGGCGTCCCGAATGCCGGCGCGCGATCGGCCAAGCTCGTGCAGCGGATCGATGACTACGTTGCGGCCTATCCGACCACACCGATCTACACCGCCGACCTCGCCCATGAATTCGGCGTCTCCGTCCGGACCCTCGGCGGCGCGGTGAGTAAGGTGCGCGGCATGAGCCTGCATCAATACATCCGGCTGAAGCGGCTGTGGGCGGCCCGCGCCCAGCTCCTCAGGAGCCGCGGCGCGTCGGTCGCGACATGCGCGCGAGCCCAAGGTTTCCACCATCTCGGCGAGTTCGCCGCAGCCTATCGCGCGACCTTTCACGAGGCCCCTTCCGACACGCTGGCGCGAGCCCGGCAGACCAGACTCCCGGCAGGCCGACACCTGTGAGCCCTTCGACACGAATTTGGGACAGGAATGGCGCGCTCGGAAGGATTCGAACCTCCGACCCTCGGAATCGAAATCCGATGCTCTATCCAGCTGAGCTACGAGCGCCCTGACCCACCCGAGAGGCCACGACCGAAACGCACCGGACCGCGGCTGGCGAACCAGCACAGCGGGCAGCGTTCGGACGGGTTCGAATTAGCAGAGAGATGGACCAATAAAAAGCCCTTCCCGTCTCGTTTCGAAGCGGGCCGGGGCCGTTCTCACCAGGTGCTGTTGAAGAAGCCGAACTGCGGCCGCTGCGCCATCACCATCATCGGCCGGCCCTGCTGCGGCGCCGGATGCCATCTGGCGACCCTACGCCTGGGCTGAGCTTGCGGCCTGGCGTCGGCCTTCTTGATTGCGGCGGCGTCGGCCTTGGAGGCATCAGCCTTCGAGCCGGGGGCGAACTGAGCGAACCTCTCGCGCACCCTTGTCTTGGCTGACATCTCCGCAAGTGCGGCCGCCGACGCGCTATCCGGCGGCTGAGGCGCGGCCGCGGCGGTCTTCACCACAGGCGCTGCAATCGTCGGCTGGCTGGTGTCGAACACCACACGCTCAGGCAGATGGCGATCGGACCTGATCCGGATCAGAGGCTGATCGTTGCTAGTGGTGGCGACAGCCTGAACAAGGGGCGCGGTCGGCGCGATGTAGTTCACCGCGAACAGCAGAGCGAGCAAAGCTCCACCGACAAAAATGAAGTACCGAAAGATGGGCATTGATCGCGCTCCGCCCCCCGCATCCCCGCGTGGGCACTCCGCCTTAACAGGCGATCCTTTAATTGGTTCCTAGCCCAGCCGTTCGGTTCAAATGGCAACGCGGAGTTTTTGACCAAGAGCTGCGGACAGTAACTTTCCCGCTACCGGGAAATGCGGTCCTTTAGGAGCGCCGCGCGGCAACCAGCGAGCACTTCGCCTGATCGGCATTCACGTTGACGAAGCCGACGGGGATTCGCGCAAAGGTCTTGCGGCTCTTCATGCCGACCGGCTCGGCCAGCACGCGGCTGCGGTCGGTGAGATGACTGCCGTCGCGTCGTGCGAATGTGCAAACAATCTCGACATCCTTTACGGCATAGTCATTGTCGTTTCGCAGCGTGAACGTCACCAGTGCCTTTGAGCCGAGCCCACCGCGCCGCCAGGTCTGTGATGAAATCCTGAGGCGGCCGAGTTCGGCCATTGCCGCCGGAACCGTGGCTTCGGAAGGAGGCGAGACCGCCGCCGCATCAGCCGAAGGCGCCGTCTCGACGGAGGCAAGCTCCGGCTTCGCCGGCTCGGCGCTGTTGCCTTTAGAAAGGGGCAGCAGCATCCAGACCCCGCAGCCGACGATGATGGCCGCCAGCAGCCACAACAGGCTTCGGCCGAATGAGACGCTTGCGATCGTCACGGTCCGCGCCAGCCGCTCGCCGGTCCCGGCGAAACGTCCCAAGCCGATGCGGTCAAGCCTGGCCTTCATGGTTGCACCGATCGCGGCTGCAGCGCGTTGAGCGCAGATCAGGCCGCCGCTTACCTTAATCCGGCGGTCGCAGTAAGGTTCCCGCGCTCCATGCGAGTCGGCAAGAGCAATGGCGATCATCGCCTCGAGCCGTTAACACGCGCTGCAACATCGAAGACCCAGTCGGGAGAACATGAAATGCCGGTCGTCGTCACCTGGGATCACGTCCATCTGCGCAGCCCCGATCCGGAGGCCACGGCGGCCTGGCTGCGGGACATCCTCGGCGGCGAGGTCGTGCGCGCGCCGGGACGGATCGACGTGAATCTCGGCGGCGCAAGAATCTTCATTGCACCGCTCGAGGGAGATAACGCCGTCAACCCGCCGCCCCCGCACCCGCATCAAGGCCTCGACCATTTCGGTCTCACGGTGAAGGACATCGACGCCGTCGCTGCCGAGATCAAGGCCAAGGGCGTGACCTTCACGCGCGAGCCGACGACGATCCGGCCCGGCGTGCGGATCTGCTTCATCCGCGGCCCCGAAGGCATCTCCATCGAGCTACTCGAGCGCGACAGCAAGTACAGCTGACGCGAGGCGCATCAGACATCGCCGCCGGGCTGGCACCGCCCGGTGCGGCTACGTCATGCTACCGGGCATGATGAGTCCGTCATATCGGTGTCACAGAAAAGCCGGCACAATTACGGTGCGCATGGCGGCGACGGCTTGCCGGCCGGCAAACTGCCGCGTTGCGCGCAGGAATGCGCTTTGGCATAAAAGCTGTACCGGTTACGCGATTGGGCGATGGCGGCCGGCCTGCGGGACGTTATGAAGAACGGCCTCTATTCAATTCACGTGAGCCTGCTCGATGGTCGAGTCGGCAAGGGCAGCGGCGTGATTCTTTTTCGCGACGGCAAGATTCTTGGCGGCGACGCCTACCTGTTTTACACCGGCAGCTACACCGTGAAGGACAACACCTTCAAGGGCGAGGTGCTGGTGCAGCGCCACACCTCGCCGCGAGGCGACGACAATCCGCTGTTCGGCGGCCCTGCCCCGGTCGGTATCGGTGTCAGCGGCACCTTCACGGAGACGCGCGCGGAGATGACCGGCACTGCGTTGGTCGGCAAGGCCAGCCAGATCTTCGGCGCGACCCTGCACCGGCTCGCCGACGCGGATTAGCTATTCCGCGGCCTGCTCCAGCGGCGCCGTGCGCGGCAGGATCATCTGGATGCGCGTGCCGCCACCCGGCTCGGAATCGAGATCGAGCCGTCCGCCGAGCCGGTTGGTGACGATGCTGTAGACGATGTGCAGCCCGAGGCCGGTGCCGCCCTGGTCGCGTCTTGTCGTAAAGAACGGATCGAAGGCGCGGCGGCGGACGTCGAGCGACATGCCGCAGCCATTGTCGGAGAAGATGATCTCGACATTGTCCTTGCCGGACTCGCGCACCTGAATATCGATGGTCCCCGGGCGGCCGTCCGGAAAGGCATGCGCCACCGAGTTGAGAAACAGGTTGGTCAGCACCTGGCCGTATGGGCCGGGATAGCTGTTCATGGTCAGGTCCGGCTGGCACTCGACGTTGAGTGTCAGGTTGTGCTTGCGCAGGCCCGGCCGCAGGCTCATCACCACCTGTTCGGTGAGGTCGCCGAGATCGAAGCTGCGCTGGTCGGAATAGTTGCGGTCGGCAGCCACCTGCTTGAATGACTGGATCAGCTCGGCGGCACGGTTGAGGTTGGAGACGAGCTGCGAGGACGCGTCGCGGCTGGTGTTGAGGAAATCGTTGAGCGTGGAGCGGCGCAGCTCGCCCCGCTCGACCTCCGCGCTGAAGATCGCGGTCTTGCGCTCCAGCGCGGAAGCGACCGTGAGGCTGATGCCGACGGGATTGTTGACCTCGTGTGCGACGCCGGCAACCAGCCGCCCGAGGGCCGCCAGCTTCTCCGCCTCGATCAGCGAGGCCTGGGTCTCGCGCAGATTGCGCAGCGCGGTCTCGGCGGATTCCTTGGCTTTGCGCATCTCCTGCTCGCCGCGCTTGCGCTCGCCGATGTCGAGCGCGACGGTGACGATTCGCTCGATCTCGCCCTCGGCATCGAGCAGCGGCAGCTTGTTGACGAGCCATTGCCGCATGTTGCCAGAGGCGTCCTGATACTCCTCCTCATAGAAGCCCAGGCCTTTGCGGAATTTGATCACACGCTTATCGTGCTCGTCGGTTTTGGCCGCGCCGTAGCGCGACATCAGGTCGGCAGTGGTGCGGCCGATCGCGTCGCCGGGCTCGATGCCGAAGATGCCGGCCATGTAGCGGTTCATCAGCACGTAACGCAGGTTGCGGTCCTTGACATTGATGACCGCAGGCACCGTGTCGATGACCTGCTGGAGCAGGCGCCGGCCTTCCGCGATGGCGTCTTCCGCCCGCTTCTGGTCGGTAATGTCGCGCAGCGTGCCCTCGTAGCGGACGATGTTGCCGGCCTCGTCCCGCACGCCGGTGGCGCTGTCGGAGAGCCACAGGATCTCGCCGCTGCGCTGGCGCACCTGGTATTCGAACTCGCGCACCATGCCGTCGCGCGCCATCAGCCGCTGATATTCGTCGCGCGCCTCGGGATGGACGTAGATGGTGTGGGCGATGTCGTTGATGCTGTCGATCAGGTGCTGCGGGCTGTCATAGCCCATCATCCGCGCCAGCGCCGGATTGGCGTTGAGCAGGTCGCCGGCCGGCGTCGTGACGTAGATGCCGTCGACCGAGCCCTCGAACAGTTTCCGGTAGCTCTCTTCGGCGAGGCGCTGCTCGGTGAGCGCGCGCACAGCCGCCTCGCGCGCCGTGTCGGCCTCCTCCAGCGCACGGCGGAACACTTCGGCTGCGCGCGCGATGTCGCCGATCTCGTTGTTGAGGTCGGCGGACGGGATCGAGGTATTCTTCTCGCCGGCCGCAAGCGCGCGAATGGATCGCGCAATCTTGGCCAGCGGCCGGACCGTCCGCCGCACCACGAAGGCGGCCGCGACCATGCCGATCAGCACGCCGACGCTGCCGAGCAGGATGCTCTGCCACCGCGCCTCCGCAAGCGTCCGGGCAAAGTCGCGCGACAGCACGTGGCCGCGGCGGTCACTGACATCGCGGAGCAATTCGGTGACGCGGCCGATCAGCCTGCCCTCGGTGCCGAGCACCTCGCGGTCGATGTCGGCGATCTGCCGCTCGCGGACGGCGACCGCGATGATGGCTTCGGCGTAGTCGTTGACCGCCGTCTTCAACCCGCTATCGGCGATGTCCATCGTCCGCATGCCCTGGGCGGCCTGCTCGGCGGCGGACGGGTTGCGCGCCAGCAGGCCAAGCGCGATCCGGCTCTGCGCCTCGGACAGGCGGGAGGCCAGCTCGCGATCGGCGGTGCCGGACACAGCTGCGTCGAACCGGTCGCGCAGCGGCGGCAGGCCGGCGAGCAGCTGGGCGCGGCGGTCGATCAGGGTCGAGATGCGCTCGAGGCCGCTGCGATAGGTCGCAAGGCGCTCGGTGACCCCGTCGATCATGTCCTGCTGCTCGGGCGCGAGCTCGATGCGGGTCTTTTTCAGGATGTCGCTGAGCGTCGAGGCTGCCTCGCCGACTTGCTTGAACTGAATGCCGGCGCCGGGATCGGTCACGAAGTCGCGCGCGGCAAGGCGCAGCTCGTTCATCCGGCGGTCGATGTCCTCGGCGAGGTCGCCGACGCTCTGGAGCCGCTGGAGCTCGGCGAATGTGGTGTCGATATGCCGGATCGCGATCACGCTCGCCGTGGAGGTGACGATGATCACGGCCAGCACCAGAAGGAAGCTGCCGAAGGTGAGCTGGCCGATGGAGAGCGAGAAGGTTCGCCTTTTCTCGGGGGTCGGCGTCAATTCGGCGGACATGGGGCGCGTGAGGGACCGGGCTACTGGTAGCCCAATATACGACGTATTGCAGGCTCGGGGGAACATGCCTCGGGACGTCGACTATCCTTAATGTTCCGGGCCTATCATCCTCCCCCGTTGCGAGCTTATCAGGCTTTGGCGCCGGCCGGCCGCCGGGCTGGGATCGTCATCGCGGCGACGCCGAGGACGACGCAGGCAAGGCCGATCGAGGCGGTCCGGCTCAAGGTTTCGCCGAGGAAGGCGACGCTGATCGCGACCCCGATCGGGACGCGCAGATAGGCCTGCGCGGTGATGCCGACCGAGCCGAGGGTCTGGATCAGGCGGAAGTAGATCGCGAACGCCGCCGCTGTCGAGAATACGGCGAGCGCCAGCAGCGCCAGCACGGAACTCAGTGACGGCGATAGCGTCCAGGGCTGCTCGACCACCAGCGAGGCCGGGATCAGGACGGCTGCACCCGCCAGCAGCGAGCCGGCCGCGGGCGCCATCGGATCAAGACCCTTGAAGCTGCGACCGAAGATCGCGGCGCAGGCGTAGCAGATCGTGGCGGCAACGATCGCGGCTTCCGCCACGAGGCCGCTGCCGATGTCATGGAGGGCATCGACGCCGACGATCAGCAGGATGCCGGCCATGCCGGCGATCACGCCGAACAGCTTTCGCGGTGTCGTTGTCTCGTGGCGGGTGACGACCGCCGTCAGCAGGAAGGTGAAAATCGGTGCGGCCGAATTGAGGATGGTGGCGAGCGCGGCATCGACATGGCGCTCGCCCCAGGCGATCAGCGTCCAGGGGATGACGCTGTTGAGCACGGCCTGGAACGCGAAGCGCTGCCAGGTCGCGGCGTCCGTCGGCATCCGGATGCCGCGCACCCGCATGACGACGAGCAGCAGCAGGCCCGCAATGGCGGTGCGCGCGGCGATCAGCGTGATCGGCGGGATGGTGGCGACGCCGAGCTTGATGAAGGTGTAGGAGCCGCCCCACAGTGTCGCGAGCATAACGAGCAGCGCCAGCTCGACGGCGATGTTGGTGTCCTGCCGGTCGTCCATCCGATGCGCCCATCCATTCCGCGATGGACGGAACCTAGCGCATCCGCGCTCGACAATACTTCGTTGCGTGTCGAAGTGTATCAGCCGACCGCGCCAACCTCGAACACCTCGCCGTCATAGCCGGCCTCGCGGGGAATGCGGAGCTGGCGGCCGGTATCGGTCTGGGTCATGATAGGCATGACGGTCACGATCGACATGCTGCGGGCATGGTCCATCGCGGCCTGCACTGTCGGCTGTTTTGCCAATCGGATCAGATTGCGCGTGGTCGGAAATGGCAGCTTGAAGCGGCCGGTCTCGCCGCCCTCCACGGCCTCGCGCGGCGAGACCCAGATCGAGTCGGTGGACTCGCGGCCGTCATGGGCGCCGAGCTGATCCGGCGGCGCGGCGGCGAGAAAGAACCAGGTATCGAACCGCTTCGGCATGCCTTCCGGCGTGATCCAGTGCGCGTAAGGCACGAGCGTATCGAGCGCGAGCTGGAGGCCGTTGTCGTCGAGAATGTCGAGAAAGCTGATCTTGTGCTCGTTGAGCGCAACGCGATGCTTGTCCGCGATCTCGCCCGCGCGCCTGGCATCAACAGCCATGCCCGTTCCCTTCGAACGCGCCAGCAGGATGCCGCTCTCTTCAAACGTCTCGCGGATCGCGGCGATCCGAAAACCACGGTCCGCTTCGCTCAAGCCTTCGCCGCCTGAGTAGAGATCGGCGCGGGCGACGATCTCCTTGTCGCCGGCATCGACGCTGCCACCAGGAAACACCAGCGCGCCCGAATTGAACTCGATTTGATGATGGCGAACCATCATGAAGACCTCGATTTCGCCGCGGCCCTTGCCGTCGGCGTTCGCCCCGTCACGGAGCAGAAGGATGGTCGAGGCCGGGCGCGACGCTGATGTCTCGGCCATTCAACTAACCCGCGGCGCTGGATTGCGGGCCGATATTGGCGCGCTTGTCGACGCGGGCGACGCGCGACAGCAGATAGTCCACCTCGGCCTTTGCCGCCGGGGTGATGGTCGCGCCGGGCTTGCGCTGGGCGCTGGAGGCGATGATGCCGCGCTTCTGTAGCACGTATTTGCGCACGGCAAGGCCTGCGCCGGGCTGCTGCTCGTAGCGGATCAACGGCAGGTGAGCATCGAACAGATCATGCGCGGCGTCGCGCTTGCCGGCCTTGGAGAGGTTCACGACGTCGATCAGAAGCTCCGGGAAGGCGTAGCCGGTCATGGCGCCGTCGGCGCCGCGCTCCATCTCGAAATCGAGGAACAGGCCACCATTGCCGCAGAGGATCGAGAGCGGCCGCAGCGAGCCGTCCTTCTGGAAGCTGCGCAGTGTCGAAATTTTTTCGAGGCCCGGCCAGTCCTCGTGCTTGAGCATCACGCAGTTCGGATTGTCCATGACGATCTTGCGGATCACCGCGGGGGTGAACACCACCGAGAGCGTCAGCGGATAATCCTGGAGCACCCAGGGCACGTCAGGCCCGATCGCCTCGGCCGCCTGCTTGAAATAGCCGACGATCTGGTCGTCGGTCCGCAAGCTCGGCGGCGGCGCGATCATGACGCCGGCCGCGCCCGCATCCATCGAGGCCTTGGCCAGCGAGCGCATGGTGGCAAAGCCGGGCGCGGAGACGCCGACGATCACCTGCATCTTCTTGGCGCGCTTGACGAAGCGCACCGCGACCTGCTCGGCTTCGGTGGCATCGAGCTTGGGCGCCTCACCGAGGATGCCCAGCACCGTAACGCCGTCGCAGCCGACCTCCTCGTAGAAATCGGTCAGGCGGTCAATCGAGCGCTCATCGATCCGGCCGTCGTCGTGGAACGGCGTCGGCGCGATTGCGAAGGTGCCCTTGGCGTCGGCGGTGAGTTTCATCAGTATTCCCTGTCTCTCTCTATTCGTCATTCCGGGATGGCCCGCAGGGCCCGGCTCGGAATCCATAACCCCAGCTGGTGGTTATGGATTCCGGGCTCGCGACTTCGTCGCGCCCCGGAATGACAGTGTGGCTAAAATCGCCGCGCCCCCATCTTGATCTGCTCCTCAGAGAAGAAGATTTCCTTGGCGTGATCAACGATGTCCTGGGCGTTCCAGCCCGTGTGCGGCGGTTTCCAGCCTTCCATTTCCATCATCCGCATTTCGCGCACGCCGCGGGGCCCGGACACGCCCAGCACCTTGCCGGTCTGGTCGCCCGACAAGTCGCTGACCATGTATAGCACGGCCGGCGCGATGCCGTCCGGTCCGAGCGCCGCGCCGGGGTTTTCCTTGTAGCGGGGCAGGTCTGCGGTCATGCGGGTCAGGGCGCCCGGGGCGAGCGTCCAGATCCGGATGTTGTACTTCCGTCCCTCGATCGCCAGCACGTTGGACAGGCCCCAGATGCCGCCCTTGGCGGCGCCGTAATTGGTCTGGCCGAAATTACCGATCAGCCCCGAGGTGGAGGAGGTGTTGACGATAACGCCACCGCCGTTGTCCCGCATCCAGCGGAACACCGGCAGGGTGCAACAGAAGGTGCCCTTCAGGTGCACCTTGATGACCTTGTCCCAGTCGGCCTCCGACGCTTTGTGAAACGTCTGGTCGCGCAGGATGCCGGCATTGTTGACTAGGATGTCGGCGCGGCCGAAATGCTTGATGGCGTCGTCGAACACCGATTGGCCGCCTTCCATGGTGGAGATGTCGGCGCCGTTGGCGACCGCTTTGCCGCCCTCGGCCTTGATCGCATCCACCACCTGCTGCGCCATCGAGGTGTCGGCGCCGGAGCCGTCACGGGGCCCGCCGAGATCGTTGACAACGACCGAGGCCCCTTCCCGCGCGAACAGTTTTGCGTAGGCCTCACCGAGCCCCCCGCCCGCGCCGGTGATCAGCGCAACCTTGCCGTCGAGCAGTCCCATGGTGGCTTCTCCCTGTTATTGTTGTTTCGTGTCCCGGACGCCATGCAGCGTGAAACGCCGCGTCGCAGAGCCGGGACCCAGCTCTTCGTCAGGCTCTCTGGGCCCCGGCTCTGCAGCGCACCGCTGAAGGAGCGCTGCGCTGCGTCCGGGGCAACAGACCCGCTTACCCCAGCACCGTCTTGCCGTTCTTGATCACGGTGACGCCGCGCGACTTCACCTTGGCTTCGAACGAGATCACATTGCCGTCCTTCCAGAGGTCCATGGTCACGGTCTCGCCGGGATAGACCGGAGATGAGAACCGCGCGACGTGCTGGCGGAAGGCGGACGCATCGTAGTCGGCATAGGTCTGGAGCACGCCGCGGCAGGTGATGCCGTAGGTGCACATGCCGTGCAGGATCGGGCGCGGGAAGCCGGCCTTCCTGGCGAACTCGGGATCGCTGTGCAGCGGGTTGCGATCGCCGCAGAGGCGATAGACCAGCGCCTGGTCGGGCCGTGTCGAGATGTCGATGGTCCTGTCGGGCGCGCGCGAGGGGATCTTGTGCGGATCGGGCTGGGTCAGGTTCGGTCCGCCGAAGCCGCCGTCGCCGCGGGCGAAGCGTGAGGCAACCAGCGTGGCCAGCTTCTCGCCCTGCTCGTTCTTGAGCACGGTCTGGTGGCTGATGACAACGCCCTTGTCCTTGCCCTTGTCGTAGACCTCGACCACGGAGGAATCGGCGGTGATGTTGGCGGCCACCGGCAGCGGCTGATGGAAGGTGATGTCGCGCTCGCCATCGACCACCATGACGCGGTTGAGGTTCATCTCGCCCGGGCCCGCGCCCCAAGCTGCTACGGAAGCGAAGGTCGGCACCACCTTCAGCGGCCGCGGCGTCAGCGTGCCCTCGTTGACGAAAGCGAGCTCGTTCTCGTCCATGGGATCGGCGCCGAGGCCGATGCCGCAGGCGTAGAGCATCACCTCACGGTCGGTGTAGGCGTATTTCTGGCCGAGGTTTTTGAGGGCTTTGAGCTCTTCGTATCTAGCGGACATTTGTGTTTGTTTCCTCCCCGGAAATCACCGGCGCTCATTGATGAGCCCTCTCCCCTTGTGGAAGAGGGCAGCACGGTGCCGGCCACGTATTCATTTGGGTGAGGGGTTGCTTCCGCATCGAAAGCTTTCTCCGTGAGAGAACCCCTCATCCGGCGCTTCGCGCCACCTTCTCCCACAAGGGGAGAAGGAAGAAGTCAGGCCGGCGTAAAGAACGGCAGCGGCGCGCCGTCGGTCGGCTTGAACACCACCTTCACCTTCTGGCCGATCTTGAGCTTCTCCAGATCGCAGTCGACGAAATTGGTCTGCACTGATGGTCCCTCCTTCAGCGTGACGTAGCCGATGGCGTAAGGGCCGGTCGGCGACTTGCGCATCACGCTATAGGTGTAGATCGTGCCCTCGCCCGACGCCTCTTCCCACACCGTCTTGTCGGAGTAGCAGAACGGGCAGATCGAGCGCGGGAAGTAGTGCGCTTCGCCGCAGGCGGTGCAGCGCTTGATCATGAACTTGCCTTCCTTCGCCGCGTCCCAGAACGCGGCGGTCTCCGGATTGGTCACGGGAGCCGGGTACTTCTTCGCTTCACTCATCACACGCGCTCCAGAATGGCGGTCGAGGCGGCGTGGCGAACACCCAAAAGGCCGCCGGTGCCGTGAGCGATGGCGAGATCGCAATTTGGAACCTGCACCTTCGGATGCGCCTCGCCGCGCAACTGCCTCACGGCCTCGAGGATCTTGGTCATGCCGCCGCGGTTGACGGGATGGTTGCTGCACAAGCCGCCGCCGTCGGTGTTGAACGGCAGCTTGCCGACGCCCGAGATCAAATTGCCGTCGGCGACGAACTTGCCGCCCTCGCCTTTCTTGCAGAAGCCGAGGTCCTCGAGCTGCATCAGCACCGTGATCGTGAAGCTGTCATAGATCGAGGCGTATTTGATGTCCTTCGGTGTGATACCGGCTTCCTCAAACGCGCGCGGGCCGGACCAGACGCCTGCGGAATAAGTGAGATCGAGATCCTTGCCGCCGCGCGGCCCCTTCATGGCTTCGCCATGGCCGATCAGTCTGACCAGCGGCTTCTTCAGGCTCTTCGCGATCTCGGGCGTGGTCACGATCAACGCGCCGCCGCCGTCGGAGACGACGCAGCAGTCCATCCGATGCAGGGGATCGGAGATCATTGGCGAGTTCAGGACGTCCTCGACGGTGACGACGTCCTTGAGCATCGCATGCGGATTGTATTGCGCGTGATGTGAGGCGGCGACCTTGATCCAGGCGAGCTGCTCGCCGGTGGTGCCATAGTCGTGCATATGGCGCATGGCACACATGCCATAGGCGTTGTGCGTGGTCGCACCGTAGGCGGACTCGAAATCGACCTCGGCGCCGGCCGCGCGCGGCGGCATCACGCCAGTGCGCGGCTTACCCGCAAGCGTGATTAGCGCGATCGAGCATTTTCCCGCGGCGATCGCTTCGGCCGCGTGCCCGAGATGGATGATGTAGGAACAGCCGCCGGTCTCGGTGGAATCGACGTGGCGGAGCTTTTTGGTGTTGAGACCGAGATAATCGACCATCGGCCAGGCGCCGCCGGGCGCATCGCCCGCGCAGAAATAGCCGTCGATATCGTCCTTGCTGATCCCGGCATCCTCGATCGCGCCCTTGGCGACCTCGGCATGGAGCTGGGCGGTGGATTTGTCCGGCGCATGCCGGGTCGGGTGCTCGTAGATCCCGGCAATGTAGGCCTTGCCCTTGATGGTCAAAACTTCAGGTCTCCGCTCGCGTTTCTTCTTGGCTCTTTTTTCTGAACCGCACTGGCCTGATTGGCAAGCGTGGAAATATTCCGTCGGGCGAGAGAGCAGCGGGTTGGCGCAAGTGGAATGCTCTCGTGTCCCGGACGCGCTGCAACGCTCCAGCGTTGCTGCGCTGAGCGGGGACCCATGCGACCGCGCACTCGTTGCGGGATGGGCCCCGGCTCTGCAGCGCATCGCTAAGAAGCGCTGCGCAGCGTCCGGGGCACGAGAGGCGAATGAAATCCTAAAGGTGTGTTGCCCGACGGCGCAAGCTATTTTCTTTTTATCGGAAGAGGCTTTTATCGAAAACAACCCCATGCACAGTAGAACGGTGATTGATTTCAAACAGGAAAATCGCAAGGCCGTCGTCGCCCCGATGAGCGGAGCGAATCCGGATCCCGGGCCGCACTTGTCCCAGGAATTGCTTCGCTCACCCAGGCTGCACGCTGGTGCTCGGACGCCGGCGATAGAGGTACAGCGTCAGGCCGCCTAGGATCAGACCGAAGACCAGGAAAACCGCGCCCCCCTTCACGCCAAAACTGTCCTGGTATTGGCGTTCGGCCGCGTCGTCGACGATCAGAGGACGAGCGTCCGCCCTGCCGGGGAGATACCGGATCCTGGTCTGCCTGACCGTCTGGACGCCGTTGCGGGTGATCTGCTGCCAAAAGGCCGCACTGATATGGGTCGGCCCGTAGGTCTGCCGCTGTCCGCTTCCGTCGGTCCATGCCAGGGTGACGAGATAGCTCGGCGCCTCGCCGGCCTTGTTCACTTCACCGTAGGCGCGGGTGATATCGGCGGTGGCCTCATTGCCGTGCTCGAGCATCTCCTTCAACGCATTTTGCTCGAGATAGGAGGTCACCAGCATGTAGCCGCCGAACGGAAGCAGCACGGCCGTCAGCAGCGCGAGGGTGTAGGGGAAGGGACGCCTCGATCCCGCGGCGATTGCGGCACTCCCCGGCCCGCTTCGGCGCGCCGACCAGGCCTGCCATCCGATCACGAGCACCAGAAGCCCGGCGCAAGTACCTGCGCCCGCCAGCATGAACCTGGATGTGGACCGGATATGGTTCAGATGGTCGTCGATATCCTGGACCACCACCGGCAGCGATGAATCGTCGTCAACGACCTGAATGGGGATCGTCAGGAGCTTGAGCTGATTGCCAACCGTGATCCGCGCCGCATAGGCGGCGCTGACCGCAATGCCCTTGTGCTCGCGCTGAATGCCGTCCTTTCCGGTCCACTGCAATCCGATCGCCAGGTTTTCGTCGACATAGCGCGGCCAGGCTCCATCGAATACGAATGGAAACCGCGTCGAGACGACTTCGGCCGACGTGATCTTGCCCGTGGTGCCATAGCCATCGCGCATGACGCGTTGGATGTCATGCTGATGCCAGTACATCCCCGACGTCGCCAACACGCCGACGGCCACTAGGACAATCAAGAAACCGCGCAATGACATCGATCGCCGCCCCGCATAGCGCACGACCGCGTCGCCCGGCGCGCTTCACTATCGAAGGTAGTTCGTATCGCGCCACTACAACTTTTGTCAAACGTGCGTGGGGTGGGCAAAGCGGAACGTGCCCACGTCTTCTGGTGCGACCGTGGTAAGATGTTGGGCACGGCGCTTTGCGCCTTTGCCCAGTTTACGAGACGGCTCCTACTCCGCCGCGATCTGCCTCGGCGCGGGCGGCGGGCTCGCGAGGTCGGCGGCGAGTTGCGCATAACGCACCTTCGCGGCCGCCACCGCCTTCTCCTTCACCGGGCCGTAGCCGCGGATGCGGTCGGGCAGTGACAGGAGTTCGACCGCGGTGTCGATCGTGAGCGGCGACAGCAGGCCGAGCACGGTGGCGACGTCCTTTTCGTAGCCGGCGATCAGGTCGCGCTCGAGCTTGCGGTCGGCGCTGCGGCCGAAGACGTCGAGCGGGGTGCCGCGCAGGAATTTGAGTTTTGCCAGCACCCGGAAGACGTTCAGCATCCACGGGCCGAAGGCGCGCTTCTTCGGGCGGCCGAGCGCATCGACGCCGCCGCCAAGGATGGGCGGAGCGAGGTTGAAGCTGAATTTGAAGTCGCCCTCGAACTGGTCGCGGAGCTGCTGCGCGAAGCCGCCGTCGGTGAAGAGGCGCGCAACCTCGTACTCGTCCTTGTAGGCGAGCAGCTTGGCGTAATTCACCGCGACCGCGCGCGGCAGCGCCTCGCCATAGCCGCCCTTCACCGCTGCATCGCGGACTTGATCGACCAGCTTGCGATAACGCTTGGCCAAGCGGCCGTTCTGATAGGCAGTGAGATGTTTGGCGCGATGCTCGATCACCTCGTCGAGCGTCATGGCGTCCAGCGGCTTGGGCGCTGCGACCTCGTCCGTGCCCTTCAGCATGCCGGCAAGGCGGGCTGGATCGGCGACCGCGAGGCGGCCGAGGCGGAAGGCTTCCTTGTTCATCTTGATCGAGACGCCGTTGACCTCGATCGCCTGCTCGATCGATTCAGCCGACAACGGGAAAAGTCCCTTCTGATAGGCGTAGCCCATCATCATCATGTTGGTGGCGATGGCGTCGCCGAGGAGCTGCTCGGCCGGCTTGGTGAAATCGAAAAAGACGGAGTCCTTGTGCAGCGCCGTCTCCAGCAGCCCGTTCAGCTTGCGGGTCTGGAAGTTGAAATCGCGGTTGAGGATGAAGTCGGCGGTGGGAATGACGTGGCTGTTGATGATGCCGCGGGTGCGGCCGGAGTCGCAGAGCGAGATCGTGTCCTTGGCGACCGCGACGACTTCGTCGGCTGCAAGCACCAGGTCGGCCGTGCCGGTGACGATCCGCGAGCAGGTCACTTCCGCCGGATGATCCGACAGCCGGACGTGGCTGAGCACCGCCCCGCCCTTTTGCGCCAGCCCCGACATGTCCAAGATCATCGAGGCCTTGCCCTCGATATGGGCGGCCATGCCGAGCAGCGCGCCGATGGTAAGCACGCCGGTGCCGCCAACGCCGCCGACCGCGATGTTGTAAGGCCTATCCAGCGCCGGGCGCGAGGCAGGCTCCGGCAGCTCGCCGATATCGGCAAGCTCCGCCGGCGCGCGATGGCGCGGCGCACCGCCATCGATGGTGACGAAGGACGGGCAGAAGCCTTTCAAGCAAGAATAGTCCTTGTTGCAGGACGACTGGTTGATGGCGCGCTTGCGACCGAACTCGGTCTCCAGCGGCTCGACCGAGATGCAGTTCGACTGCACCGAGCAGTCGCCGCAGCCTTCGCAGACCGCCGGGTTGATCATGACGCGGCGCGCCGGATCCTCCATCAGACCGCGCTTGCGGCGTCGGCGCTTCTCGGCCGCGCAGGTCTGCACGAACACGATCGCCGAGGTGCCCTTGAACTCGCGGCACATCTTCATGACATTGTCGAGCTCGTCGCGGTGATATTTCTTCACCCCGGGCGCGATGGTGTCGGCCGGATAGGCGTCAGGATTCTCGGAGACCAGATAGATCTCGCGGATGCCTTCGGCGTGGAGCTGACGGGTGATCTGCTGCGGCGAGAGATCGCCGTCATGACGCTGGCCGCCGGTCATGGCGACGGCGTCGTTGTAGAGGATCTTGTAGGTGATGTTGGCCTTGGAAGCGACCGCCTGTCGGATAGCCAGAATGCCGGAGTGGAAATAGGTGCCGTCGCCGAGATTCGCGAAAATGTGGTTCTCGTTGGTGAAGGGCGCTATGCCGACCCAAGGCACGCCCTCGCCGCCCATATGTGTGAAGGTCTCGGTCGAGCGGTCCATCCACAGCGCCATGAAATGACAGCCGATGCCGGCCATGGCGCGGCTGCCTTCGGGGACCTTGGTCGATGTGTTGTGGGGACAGCCGGAGCAGAAATACGGGGTGCGGGAGACGGGTGCGACCGCCTGCATCTGGGTGGCCTGACGGCCGTTGAACCAGTCGGCCTTGACGCGGAGCATCTCCGCAATCTCGGGGTTGAGATTGAGCCGAAGAAGTCGCTCGGTGAGCGAGGTCGCCAGCGAGGCGACGCTGAGCTCGGCGGCAAAGGTGAGGAAGCGCTTGTCGTGCTCGTCCATCTTGCCGACGATGCGCGGACGGACGTCATCGCGCCAGTTGAACAGCTCCTGCTTGACCTGGTTCTCGACGATCTCGCGGCGCTCTTCGACGATGAAGATCTCTTCGAGGCCGACGGCGAACTGGCGCACGCCTTCCGGCTCCAACGGCCAGGGCATGCCGATCTTGTAGAGACGCAGGCCGATTTTTGCGGCGACCTCCTCGGTGATCCCAAGCTCGCGCAGCGCCTGGCGCACGTCCTCGTAGCTCTTGCCCGACGCCATGATGCCGAAGCGGGCGTTCGGCGAATCCATGGTGATGCGGTTGACCTTGTTGGCGCGGGCAAAGGCGATCGCGGCAAAGCCCTTGTAGTCCTGCAGGCGCCGATCCTGCTCGAAGCGGTCGTCGGGCCAGCGCAGGTTGAGACCGCCGGGCGGCAGCTCGAAATCGGTGGGGATGACGAAGGGCTTCATCTCGTCGGTGAGGTCGATCTCGGCGGTGGTCTCCACCGTCTCCGTGATCACCTTCATGCCGACCCAGCAGCCGGAATAGCGCGACATCGCAATGCCGAGCAGGCCCATCTCGATCATCTCGTGGATGCTCGAGGGATAGAGATAAGGCATCAGCGCCGAGATGAAGGCGTGATCGGACTGATGCGGGACGGTCGAGGATTTGGCGCCGTGGTCGTCACCGGCAAGACACAGCACGCCGCCGTTCTTGGCGGAGCCGGCGGCATTGCCATGGCGGAAGACGTCGCCGCAGCGGTCGACGCCGGGGCCCTTGCCGTACCAGATGCCGACCACGCCGTCATATTTGGCACCGGGCGAGAGGTTGAGCTGCTGCGAGCCCCACACCGCGGTCGCCGCGAGGTCCTCGTTCACGCCGGGCTGGAACTTGATGTTGTATTGTTCAAGGTGCTTGCGCGCCGCAAAGAGCTGCTGGTCATAGCCGCCGAGCGGCGAGCCGCGATAGCCGGAAATGAAGCCCGCGGTGTTGAGGCCGTTGGCGCGGTCACGCCGGATCTGGGCCATGGGCAGGCGGACCAGGGCCTGGATGCCCGTGGTGAAGACGTGTCCGGTTTCCTGGGTGTATTTTTGATCGAGACTGATCGGACCCTGGTTGATGCCCATGCTGTCCTCGTTTGCCGCCCTGTTCAGGCCCTTGTTGCTTTAGCTGGCTTAAGCCGTTGCCTGCCCGTTGTTTTCAGCTAGGGCGCGCCGACCACCTTCGCCACTCTATGTCGGAAATTTCACGCTCCGCATCACAAATCTGGACCAAGGGGAGCGCCGGGTAAAAATCGCAATTTCGTGGCCTGAAGCACACCGGGGATTTTCAATTTGTGTCACCATACCCCCGCTATGGCGAAATGAATCGACGCGCCTATCGTGCGGGAGGACGTCGGTTGGTCGCAGGGGAGACCGGGCATGCGGACGATTCTGGCTGTGATCGCGTTGTGCAGTGCGGTTGCGAGTGCGGCTGCCGCCGCCGAGCCGTCGCCGGAGCTGCTTGCCTATGGCAAGGCGCTGGTCGAGGCCGGCGACTGCGCGGGCTGCCATACCGCCGATCCGGCAAAGCCGTTCGCGGGCGGCAAGCGCATCGACACGCCGTTCGGCGCGATCTACGCCCCGAACCTGACGCCGGACCGCGACACCGGCATCGGCGCCTGGACGGATGCCGACTTCACCCGCGCGGTGCGCTATGGCATCGCGCCTGACGGCTCGAACTATTACCCGGCCTTCCCCTATCCCTACTTCACCAAGGTGACCAAGGACGACACGCTGGCGATCCGCGCCTATCTCGGCTCGCTGGCGCCGGTCGTGAGCCGCAACAAGCCGCCGGAGCTGCGCTGGCCGTTCGGCTATCGCGGCCTGATGCGGATCTGGAACGCCTTCTATTTCAAGCCCGGCCTGTTCGAGCCGGACCAGAGCCAGAGCGCGGCGTGGAACAGAGGCGGCTATCTCGTCACCGGGCTCGGCCATTGCGGCGCCTGCCATACGCCGAAGAATTATTTTGGCGCGGACAAGACCGCGCAGGCCTTGTCGGGCAACGAGGTCGGCGGCTGGTATGCGCCACGGCTCGACGGCGCAGCGCGCACCGGGCTGAAGTCGTGGAGCGCCAGGGATATCGCCGAATACTTGCAAAGCGGACGCAACGCCAGGAGCCATGCCGGCGGTCTGATGGCCGAGGTGGTCGTCAACTCGACCGCGAAGATGAGTGATGGCGACGTGCAGGCGATCGCGATCTACTTGAAGAGCCTGCCGCCGTTGCGGCGCGAGACCATCGTGACGCCGCCTGACGATGCCGAGATGAAGGCCGGCCAAACGGTCTACGCAAAGCTCTGCATCGCCTGCCACGAAGCCGACGGCGCAGGCAGCCCGCGCATCTACCCCCCGCTGCCGGGCAATGCGCTGCTGCAATCCAACAATCCATCCTCCACCTTGCGCATCATCCTCGACGGCGCCCACACCGTGACCACGCCGCGCGCGCCGAACACCGGCGAGATGCCGGGCTATGCCAAGCTGTCCGACGCCGAGATCGCGGCGGTGACGAACTATATCCGCAATTCCTGGGGCAATGCGGGCCTGCTGGTAACACCGGCGCAGGTGGCGAAGGCAAGGAAGGAAGAGCCGTAATCTGCTTTCTCTCCCCGTTCTTACGCCGCCGCGACGAGCTTCGCTCGCGCTGAGAGCGTTGGGGTGAGGGGCTGCTTCGGCAATCACGGACGGACTCGCGGAGAGTCCTCCTCACCCGGGATTTGCTATCGCAAATTCCGGCCTCTCCCCGCACGCGGGGAGAGGCGAAGAAGGATCCCTACTTGTCCTCGTCTCCCGTGAACACGAATTTCGGCATCTCCCATTTGTAGCGCACTGCGAGCAGGCGGAAGCTGAGGCCGAGCACGAAGGTCAGGATCGTCCAGAGCTCTGCGTGGAGGTTGAGGCCGAAGGCGGTGGCATAAAACAGGCCGGTCATGACCGAGACGCTGGCATAGAGCTCGGAGCGGAACAGCAGCGGCACGTCGTTACAGAGCACGTCGCGCAACACGCCGCCGGCGCAGCCGGTCACCATGCCCGAGACGATGACGATCGGCAGCGAGGCATCCATCTGCCAGGCAACGTTGCAGCCGATCATGGTGAAGACGACGAGGCCAATGGCATCCAGCACGATGAAGGCGACATGCAGCCGGTGCACCAGCCGCGCGATCAGGATCGTTAGCAGCGCCGAACCGCCCGGCAGCGCCAGATAGACCGGGTTTGCAACCCAGACCAGCGGATAATGGCCGAGAAACAGGTCGCGCAGCGTGCCGCCGCCAAGCGCGGTGACGCAGGCGAGAAGGCAGACGCCGACATAGTCCATGCTGCGCCGGCCGGCTGCCAACGCTGCCGTCATGCCCTCGGCCGAAATGGCGACATACGCCAGAAGATGCAACACGCTGTCGGTTGGCGGCAGACTCCACATCGGCTTGTTCCTTGTCGTGGCCATGGAACCTAAGTCCACAGTTCCCTCCGGAACAGGTTCCGATTCCCGGGATGAGGGCAACATGCGACGAAAGCATTAGGGGAGCGGAACAGAATCTCGCAGCTGAGGGTTGTCTCGCCGCAATCAACGAGGAGACCAATCGATGGCCGACGACCGTTTTCCCAACGATCCGTACCGCCCGAACCTTGCCGACGATGAGTATCTTCGCGCGGCGCGCCGGGATGCCGACCTGCAGGCCGATCCCGAGCTTGGCGAAGGCCCCGCCTCCAGCGGCAAGATTGCGCTGTTCGCGGTGGCGGTGGCCCTGGTGCTGGGCGCCGTGTTCTATGGCTTGAACAACACGACCACGAACAACCAGGCGAGCAACACGCCGGCAACGCAGACGGCGCAGCAGTCGCAGCCTGCCAATCCGGCCGCGCCTCCCGGCATGCGCGACGTGACGCCGCGCAACAACGCTTCGCCGGGCGTGACCACGGGCGCCGCGCCGAGCAAGCCGGCTCCGGATACGCAGACGCCGTCTGACGGCGCGAAGTAACGCGACTGTCGAAGCAACAAGCTGTCGTCGTCCGGCTTGACCGGGCGACCCAGTACTCCGAGACGTCAGTGGTTCAATCGATAGGCCGCGACGTACTGGATGCCCCGCTTGCGCGGGGCATGACGCCGCGTGGATGACGTGGATGACAAGGCGGCGGGACTCACATCCTCCCGCCTTTCGTTCAACTGAACATCTTGTTGAGCTCGCCGCCGGAATAGCCGCTGCCGAGTTCCGCAAAGGTCCCTTTCTCCGCCATCTCCTTCGCCGCGCGCATGAAGCCGCCCCAGGCGGCGCGTGCGAGCGAGCCGCCGACGCTGATGCGGCGCACGCCGAGATCTTCGGCCTCCTTTAACGACAGGCCGGAGCCGCCGATCAGGAGGTTGAACGGCTTTGGTGCGACGGCCTTCACCACCGCGGCGATGTCCTCGCGCGTCTTCAGGCCTGGCGCATAGAGGCAGTCGGCGCCGGCGTCCGCGTAGGCCGTGAGCCGGTCGATGACGAGCTTGAGATCGGTGAGGCCCCACAGATACGCCTCGCAGCGGCCGACCAAGAGCGTGCCGCTGTCGCCGATCGCCTTGCGCGAGGCCTTGATGCGCTCGACTGCGAGCGCGTGCTCGTAGAGCGGCTTGTCCTTATCGCCGGTGGAGTCCTCGATCGACAGGCCCGCGACGCCGGTGCGCACGCCGCGCGCGACATTGTCCGCGACCTGATCCGGCTCGACCGCGAAGCCGCCTTCGAAATCGGCATTGACGGGGATGTCGACGGCCGAGCTCAATGCTGCCAGATGCTGACAGACGTCCTCGACAGTGACGTGGTTGTCGGCCTTGCCGATGGTCCAGGCAAAACCCGCGCTCGATGATGCGATCGCCTTGAAACCGAGATGCTGCAGGGCTTTCGCGCTGCCGACATCGACCGGATTGGGCAGGATGAAGCAGCCGCTCTCGTGCATCTTCTTGAACGTCGCGCGCTTGTCAGCGGTTGTCACAGGCATGTTTCTCTCCCTTGTTGGCCGCGCAGACATAGGCACGCTTATTCGAGCCCGCTAGTGCACGTCGTGCACGGCGCGGCTGTCCTGCGGCGCCTGCTCGCGATCGGTCATGCTGTAATCCCTGATCACGCTGGCGATGCGCAGATGATAATCGGCAAAGATCTGCGCCCTGCCTCTGGCCTGGGTGCGACGATGCTCCATCGTGTTGCGCCAGGCAGCGACGGCCGCCTCGTCGCGCCAGAACGACACCGACAAAATCTTGCCCCTCTCGGTCAGGCTCTCGAACCGCTCGACCGAGATGAAGCCGTCGATGGTCTGCAGGACCGGCTTCAGATCGGCGGCGAGGTCGAAATAATCCTGGCGATGCTCCGGCTTGGGCCAGACTTCGAAGATTACGGCGATCATAGGCATCTCCTGTGGCGGGAGGCCTACAATACCACCTTGCGCAGGAACGTGCGCTCTTCCGCCATGATGAATTTGTTGTCCTCGGCAAAATGGAAATTCGCCATGCCGTCCGCATCCTGCCGCAGCCGCGCGCGATAGGTCTCGTAGGCGGCGAGGCTTTCAAAGTTGATCAGCGCGAACGCGATGTTGTTGGTGCCCTCATGCGGCATGAAATAGCCGATGAGGTCGCCGCCGCATTTTGGAATGATGGTGAGCCAGCGCTTCGCGTACTCCTCGAACTGCGCGCGCTTAAAGGGATCGAGCTGGTAGCGGATGAAGACGGTGACGGACATGATGGCTCCTAAGATTTGCATTGCGACAAACGCGAGCAGCACCGTCGCCGCTGAAGCATCTGGATTGCTTCGCTTCGCTCGCAATGACGTGTTTGCAGCAACACTCTACGCCCTTGCTCGACCGCGATGCTTCGGCTACCATCGAAGCATGAAATCAGGACCCGACATCGCCATGGTCGCTTCGCTGGTCGGCGACCCCGCCCGCGCCAACATGCTTACGGCGCTGATGAACGGCCGGGCGCTGACCGCGAGCGAGCTGGCGCAGGAGGCCAGCATCACGCCGCAGACCGCGAGCTCGCATCTTGCCAAGCTCGAGGCCGGCGGCCTTGTCGAGCCGGAGAAGCAGGGCCGCCACCGCTACTACCGCCTCACCGACGACGACGTCGCGGGGGTGCTCGAAGGGCTCGCGGGGCTCGCCGCACGCACCGGCCACATGCGCGTGCGCACCGGGCCGAAGGATCCGGCGCTGCGGCGCGCACGGATCTGCTACGACCACCTCGCCGGCGATCTCGGCGTGCAGATGCTCGATTCCTTGCGCGACCGGCAGTTGGTCAGGCAGCGGAAGCAGGAGATCGAACTGACGACAGAGGGCGAGCGGTTCCTGGCGAAACATTTGCAAATCTCGCCCGACATGCTCACCCATCCGCGCCGGCCGGTGTGCAAGGCCTGCCTCGACTGGAGCGAGCGCCGCCACCATCTCGCCGGCACGCTGGGCGCTGCGATGATGCGGCGTTTCGCCGAGCTGAAATGGGCCGCGCGCGATCCCACGCCCGGCAGCCGCGTGGTGAATTTCACCCGTACCGGCGAGAAGCAGTTCGCGGCGCTGTTCGGCAACGGGACGGACTGACAACACGTTTGCGTGTGAACTCTCACCGTCATCATGGCCGGGCTTGACCCGGCCATCCACGTCTTTATTGCGGCTGGCACGTGGATGCCCGGGACAAGTCGGGCATGACGGAGACCTCCATGATCCGCATCCTCCCGGCCGCACTCGCCGCCGCCCTCCTCGCTATCCCGCCTGCGTCTCGCGCCGCCGATGACGCCCCGCGCGAGCCCTACGGCATCGCGCTCGAAGGCTTTGCCTATCCCTATCCCGTGCACCTCTTGCCCGTGGTCAACGACGGCGAGCAGCTCAGCATGGCCTATATGGACGTCACGCCCCAGCAGCCAAACGGCCGCACCGTGGTGCTGCTGCACGGGCGCAATTTTCCGTCGAGCTATTGGGCGCCTGTCATCAAGGTGTTGAGCGAGGCCGGCTATCGTGTCGTGGTGCCGGACCAGATCGGCTTCGGCAAATCCTCCAAGCCGGTCGGCGAACTGCATTTCGACACCCTCGCGCGCAACACCATCGCGCTGCTCGATCACCTCAAGATCGACAATGCCGACATCGTGGCCCATTCGCTCGGCGGCATGCTGGGCGTGCGTGTCGCCCGCGCCTATCCGGACCGCGTCGCGCACCTTGTTCTGACGGCCCCAATTGGGCTGGAGGATTACCGCCTCTACGTGCCGCCGACGCCCACCGAGAGGATCATCGAGACCGAGGACAAGCTCACCGCCGAAGGCTACCGCAAGCAGCTCCAGACCAATTACGCGATCAAGCTGCCGCCTGAGGCGATCACGCCGTTTATCGACGCCCGCTTCAACATCAAGGGCGGCCCAGAGTATCCGCGCTGGCTGCGCGCCTTCGTCTCTTCCGGCCAGATGATCTATCGCGAGCCGGTGGCGCACGAGATCCCGCTCGTCACCGCGCCGACGCTGTTCGTCATGGGCGCCGACGACCACAATGCGCCGGGCCGGCCACTCGCGCCGGAGGCGCTGCGGCCGAAGATGGGGCAGAACGCGGAGCTGGCAAAAGCGCTCGCCGCGAAGATGCCGAATGCGCGGGCCGAGGTCATCTCTGATACGGGCCACCTCGTCTTCCTAGAGGCGCCGAACAAGTACCGCGAGCTGGTGCTGGATTTTCTGCGGCGTTAGCGACGCTGGCGTGTCGCTTCAAGCAGGATGCGGGCAGTGTTCATGCCGCATTCAGGTCATCATCGGCAGATTTGGATCGCGACGTGTCGATACGTTTCTACCCCAGATTTAACGTGTCGAATTGCATCTTTTGATTCATTATGCGCCGCAAGCGCGCTGTCCCAGAAATCCTGCCCCAATATCCTAGCCCCAAGGACGAGAAGGAAGACCCTGATGAAGTATCTGTTTGCCGCCGTCATGCTCGCCAGTGCGGTCGTCGGTTTCGGCGAGGCGGCCAGCGCCGCCGGCGGCTGCGGCCCCGGCTGGTACCGCGGCCCCTACGGCGGCTGCCGTCCGATGGCCGGTCGTCCGCCCGTGGTCGTCGTGGCGCCGGCGCCCGCCCCGGTCGTCGTGGTCCGTCCGCGCGTGTGCCCCTATGGCTTCCGCTGGTACGCCGGCCGCTGCCGTCCGTTCTGATCTCGCCTTTCGCGTTGCGAATGGCCGCGCGGCAAAAGCCTGCGCGGCCATTTCTTTTGGGTTTTCTTTTTGAGCGCGGCCTCAAATCAAACGGAGACCACAATCGCGGTCCCCGTTCGGCTTGGTCCTTCGCCGAGCTTACCAGTAGTGACGACGATGCCAGCGCCGGCGATGCCAGCCCCAGTGGCGCCGGCGCCAGCCCCAATGACGGCGGTGGTGATGCCAGCGCACCTGCTCGGGCTTGAGCTGCGCGGCTTCCTCGCTGGTCGTGACGGCGGGATGCGCGTCGGGATTGCCATCCGGCGTGCGGGCCGGCCCGACCGGCTGCGGTGACAATGGCGCGGCCTGCGCGGTCGCTGCGAAGGCGGCGGCGCCTGCCGTCACACCCAATGCAAGTCTCAAAAAGTTCCGGCGCTCCATGACATGTCCTCTGATCTATCGCGCAAGTGATGCAGAAGAAGTGTCGCGGTCGCGACATGAACCGGAGCTGAATCGCGCAGTCAGATTCGATCGAGGCGACGATGTCCAGTAGTCCGTAGCCCGTTACTCCACAAACTCCTGCGCCAGCACCAGCGTCTCGCGTGTGCGCTTCACATCGGGCCAGTCGCGGTCGAAATCGGCGACGAGCTTTGTCAGCGCATCGCCCTTCAGCATCGCAGCCAACCCCGCCTCGTCATCGAATCGATACATGGCCTGATGCAGCGAGGGATCGTCCAGGCTCCAGAACCGCCAGGCTTTGCTGACGCCGAACGCCTTCACCGCCTCGGGCACATGCTCGGTCTCGTACCAGCGATCGAAGGCGGCGCGCTTGCCGGCGTCAGTGACGATCGCGCGGACGACGAAGTAGGCAGCGGGCATCGGGTTTCCTCCTGTTGTTTGGCATCAGACTAGCCGGTTACGGTGGCGGCGACAAAAATTTGGCGGCGCTGTCGGCACGCGCGCCGTCCGCCCGTCCTATGGTTCGAACAGCACACGGAGA
This sequence comes from Bradyrhizobium diazoefficiens, assembly GCF_016616235.1. Taxonomy (NCBI): domain Bacteria; kingdom Pseudomonadati; phylum Pseudomonadota; class Alphaproteobacteria; order Hyphomicrobiales; family Nitrobacteraceae; genus Bradyrhizobium; species Bradyrhizobium diazoefficiens. Next base: position 3,462,469 of record NZ_CP067100.1, on the reverse strand, counting down.
CATCGCATGCCCGATCTCACCCTCTTCACCTTCGACTGGGTTCCCGAACCCCCGCGCGGCTTCGTGCGCGACCTCCGGGTGCGCTGGGCGCTGGAAGAAGCCGCCTTGCCCTATCGCGTCGCCAGCGTGCCGTTCAACCCGCGGGACACCACGCATTTCGCGCACCAGCCGTTCGGACAGGTGCCGTGGCTGACCGACGGCGATCTCTCGATCTTCGAGAGCGGCGCGATCCTGCTGCATCTGGGTCAGCGCAACCCCGAACTGATGCCGACCGATCCCCGCGGCCGTAACGAAGCCATGGAGTGGCTGTTCGCCGCACTCAACTCGGTTGAGATGCCGGCCCTGCCCTGGACGATGTTCAAGTTCACCGGCAGTTTCGATGGCTCGCCTGCCGTGAAGTTCGTCGACGATTTCCTCAAGCTTCGCCTCAAGCACATGGAGACCGTGCTTGCAGAGCGCGAATGGCTGGCGGGATCCTTCTCCGTCGCCGACATCCTGATGGCGGACGTGCTGCGCGTCGTCGATCGCTTCGAGGGGCTGACGGACAGCCCCGCCTGCCGCGCCTACGTCGCCCGCGCCACGGGCCGCCCGGCGTTCGCAAAGGCCCGCGCCGACCAGATGGCGCATTTTGCCGCCGCGGATAAGACGCGATGATAGAACGGAACACCTCGTAGCTCTCGGGATGGGTTGGGCGAAGCCGTAACCACCTGGGGTCTGCCCGAACGAATGGAGAAGTGGTGGGTTACGCTGGCGCTAACCCACCTACGCACCTCTACGCGCCTCGCCGCTTCACACCAACGTCATTGGCGCCTCGCCTTGCGATTCCCGCGCACGCAGCGTAGTCTTCCACCACAGGTAGCTCGTTCGAAAGCGATTTGTCGGGTTCGGCCTAGCGGGAGGGAGCGATGGTGGACCAGGTCTCATCTCAGGTCTCGTGGCATCTTTCCGGTGACTATTTCGAAAATTGCAGTTGCAGCATTGTGTGCCCGTGCCTCGTGTCTGCGAGTGCCCCGCTCACCGCGCGACCGACCGAGGGCTTCTGCAACGTGCCGCTGATCTTCCACATCGAGACCGGCCGCTACGGCGACGTCGCACTCGATGGACTGAACGTCCTGGTTATTCTCCATGCCCCCGGAGTCATGGCCGACGGGGACTGGTCGCAGGCCACCTATGTCGATCAGAGCGCTGACGATCGGCAGACCGAGGCGCTGGCTGCGATCTTCAGCGGCGCGGCCGGTGGTCCCATGGCCGCGTTTGTACCGCTGATCAGCAAGAACCTGGGCGTGAAGAAGGTCCCGATCACATTCCGGATCGACGGCAAGACGCGGTCGGCGGAAATCCCGGGCATTCTGCACATGTCCGTTAAGCCGTTGCCGACCATGCACCCGAGCGGCGAAATGTGGACCAACATCGGCCACCCCGTCAGCCCCGACAGGATGGTGATGGCGGTCGGCGCCGCCGGCAATACCTACAGCGATCATGGCATGCGCTGGGACAATTCCGGAAGGAACGGCCTCTATGCGCCGATCCAGTGGTCGAACCGGGCTTGATGCCGCTCCTGATATGACGGTCTGCGAGAAGCCCGGCAACACGCATCGCAAATGACCGACAGCGCTCTCGAAACCGTGCTGCGCCGCGACCGCTGGATCGCCGGCGGCGCGATTCTGATCATCGTCGCGCTGGCATGGGCCTATGTGCTCTGGCTCGCCGACGACATGGACATGGGCGGCATGGACATGACCGGCTTCCGCATGATTCCGGCCGGGATCGGAATCATGTTGCCCGCCAGCGAGCCGTGGCGAACGATCGAGTTCGCATACGTGTTCCTGATGTGGGCGGTGATGATGGTCGGAATGATGGCGCCCTCGGCCGCGCCCATGATCCTCATGTACGCCAGCGTCGGCCGCCAGGCGAAGGCACAAGCCAAGCCGTTCGCGGCAACCGGCTGGTTTGCGGCCGGTTACTTCCTCGCCTGGACCGGCTTTTCGCTTGTCGCAACCCTTCTGCAATGGGTGATCGACCGCGCAGCCCTTCTCGAGTCCCGGATGACGCTCGCCAGCAACCTCGTCGGCGCAATCGTGCTGATCGCAGCCGGGATCTATCAATGGACACCGCTCAAGGACGTCTGCCTTGTGCAATGCCAATCGCCATTCCTGTTCCTGATGCGCCACGGCGGCTTTCGCGAGACGCCGAGAGGCTCCCTGCTGCTAGGGCTTCGGCACGGGAGCTATTGTGTCGGCTGCTGCTGGCTCTTGATGGCACTCCTGTTCATAGGCGGCGTGATGAACGTGCTCTGGATCGCGCTGTTGGCGCTGCTCGTCCTGCTGGAGAAGCTGACGCCGGCCGGACGATGGATCGCGCGCGCTGCCGGCATTGCATGTGGGGCCGCGGGCGCGTCGCTGCTGATGTCCTCGCTGCGGTGATGCATTTTGTGTTGCGATAGCCGCGCCTCCGTTGAGCGGCTAAACCCATCGGCCTGCCGCGACCACGTCGCGCGCGCGACGTCCAGCGGACCATTAACCCGCTGTTATCCATGTCCCCACCGCCTCCGGAACGAAGCAATTTGCTTCAAATTATTCCGGCCAGAGGTGACACATGGCCCGCATCGACGATCTCAAAGAGCAGGTTGCCCGCGCCGAGCGCCTGGCAAAAACCATCCTCGACCAGGAAACCGTGGAGCGGCTTCAGAGGTTCGCCGCCGAATGCCGCGCGGAGTTGCTGGTGCTGACGCTGCGCGCCGCGGCGTAAGACCGCACGTCACACCAGCTTGAATGGCGCATCGGCGACCAGGCGCAGATCGATCGTTCCAATCAGCGCCTCGCGCCGCGCCTCCGCAGCGTTGATCGCCTCGCCCGTCTGGCGCAGCGTGCTGATGTTCGAGCCCAGCGACACGATCCCGCCCAGCATTAGCGCGATCGATCCGAGCGCGGCCGTCTGACCCGGCCCGAATAGCCCGAGGATCGTGATCAGCAGCAGCGCAGTCCCGCTGCCAATGGCGATCTTGGACGCCAGAATATACTTCCGGCACCGCTCGGCGATCTCGGCGAGCCGCTCGATCCGGTCTTCAATGTCGGAGATTTCGTCGGTCGGATCGTCTTCGGTCATTGGATCGACGATGGCAAATCAGAAGAAACCTTTAGATGGGGCAACGAGGCCCCATAAGTGAAGCGATCTGCGGGAACTGAAACGGAAACCTGCATTTCGCTACGCTCCATCCAGGCTGCGTCCCCTCACAATGGCAAATTGTCGTGCTTTTTCGCCGGCATTTCCGTCTTCTTGTCCTTCAGCATCGCCAGCGCCCGCGCGATCCGCTTCCTTGTCGAATGCGGCATGATGACGTCGTCGATGTAGCCGCGCTCGGCGGCAATGAAGGGTGACAGGAAGCGGTCTTCGTATTCCTTGGTGCGCGCGGCGATCTTGTCGGGGTCGCCGATGTCGCTACGGAAGATGATCTCGACCGCGCCCTTGGCGCCCATCACCGCGATCTGGGCGGTCGGCCAGGCGTAGTTCATGTCGGCGCCGATCTCCTTGGAGGCCATGACGTCGAAGGCGCCGCCATAGGCCTTGCGGGTGATGATGGTGACCAGCGGCACCGTGCATTGCGAATAGGCGAACAGCAGCTTTGCGCCGTGCTTGATCAGGCCGCCATATTCCTGCGCGGTTCCGGGCAAGAAGCCCGGCACGTCGACGAAGGTGACGATCGGGATGTTGAAGGCGTCGCAGAAGCGGACGAAGCGCGCCGCTTTCCGCGAGGCATCGCTATCGAGCACGCCGGCGAGCACCATCGGCTGGTTGGCGACGAAGCCGACGGTGCGCCCTGCGATGCGGCCGAAACCGGTGACGATGTTCTTCGCGAACGCATCCGCGATCTCGAAGAAGTCGCCCTCGTCCACGACCTTCAGGATCAGCTCCTTCATGTCGTAGGGCTTGTTCGGATTGTCGGGGATCAGCGTGTCGAGTGACATGTCAAGCCGTTCGATCGAGTCGAAGCTCGGCCATTCCGGCACGCCGTCGGTGTTGTTGGAGGGCAGGAAGTCGATCAGCCGACGCATCTGCAGCAGCGTCTCGACGTCGTTCTCGAAGGCGCCATCTGCGATCGAGGAGCGCGTCGCGTGCACCGAGGCGCCGCCGAGCTCTTCCGCCGTGACCACCTCGTTGGTCACCGTCTTCACCACGTCTGGGCCGGTGACGAACATGTAGCTGGTGTTCTTCACCATGAAGATGAAATCGGTCATGGCGGGCGAATAGACGTCGCCGCCGGCGCAGGGACCCATGATGACGGAGATCTGCGGGATCACGCCCGAAGCGAGCACGTTGCGGCGGAACACGTAGGAATAGCCGGCCAGCGCAGCGACGCCTTCCTGGATGCGGGCGCCGCCCGCGTCATAAAGGCCGATGATCGGCGCCCGCGCCTTCATCGCCATGTCCTGGAGTTTTGTAATCTTCAGCGCATGGGTCTCGGACAGCGAGCCGCCGAACACCGTAAAGTCCTTGGCGAAGACAAAAGTCTTGCGGCCGTTGACGGTGCCCCAGCCGCTGACGACGCCGTCGCCCGGGATCTTGGTCTTCTCCATGCCGAACTCGATCGAGCGGTGCTCGACGAACATGTCGAATTCCTCGAACGATCCCTTGTCGAGCAGCAGCTCGATGCGCTCGCGCGCGGTCAGCTTGCCGCGGGCGTGCTGCGCCTCGATGCGCTTCTCCCCGCCGCCGAGCTTTGCGCCGGCACGACGATCTTCGAGGGCGTCCAGGATATGTTTCATTTGCTCCCGCCAGTTCTTAAGCCTTAAAGCGATGCCGGCGGTTCTAACACGGCATTTTGCGAGCCGGGAAGCGGCTTTCGGCGCCGCAGGGCTGCCCTGACGCAGCGTGAAAGCGCAAGGAATTACAAAGTTTTGCCTGGGAGGGGACAATGGACGAACAAGCTGCCGAGACCGGCTCCGTGACAGGCGGTGTCAACATCCTGCTCCGCCTGGAAGGTCTCACCCTGTTCGTTGGCATGGTGATGCTCTACGCGGCCTGGGGCGGCTCCTGGCTGATCTTTGCGCTGCTCTTCTTCGTCCCCGATCTGAGCTTCCTGGCGTACCTGTCCGACGCCAAATTCGGCGCGCTGGTCTACAACGCCGCCCACAGCTACATGGCGCCGGTGACGCTGATGACGCTGGGCTTCGGTTTCGCCTCGCCCTTGACCCTGTCCATCGCCTTGATCTGGCTCGCCCATATCGGCATCGACCGGGCGCTCGGCTATGGCCTGAAATATTCCGCCGGTTTCGGCTTCACCCATTTGGGACGGATCGGCCGGCAGAAGCGCGCCTGATTCCGCGCGTTCGGCGGCGGGACGGCGTCCATTTTATCGGCTCTCGCCGGTTGACCGCGCCTGCCGATTCAGGCTTGCTTCAGCTCACGATCAGGCGCCGAATGTTGCGTGAGCCCAGTCGGTACGGCGGCGGTCACTACGCCCTGGCATCACCCATGTCCGCGACGGTCGTCCCACTGCCGCCGAACTCATCGTCCGCAACCGTCGACTTCCTGCGGCGCATGGCCAGCATGGTGTCGGGACGGAACGGCGAGATGCTGCTGCGCGCCGCTGCACTGATCCAGTCGCTGGCGCAGCGGGCGATGTCGGCCGAGCGGCTCTATCACGAGACGCAAGAAGAAAACACGCGCCATGTCGAGCTGCGCGCGGCCGCCGAGATTGCCTCCGATGCGATGGTCAGCCAGATCGAGGCGCTACGGACCCAGCTTGCAGAGGTCACCGCGGCCGCCGCCGCCGAGCGCGCCGCCTTTGACGCCGAGCGCGGCAAGCTGCTCGGCCTGATGCAGGCCGCCGAGAGCCACATCGGCAATCTCACCACCGAGCTCGCAACACTGCGCGCCTCCGTCGACAATCTGAACGAGACCGTGGTCTCTGTGCCGATCGAAGTGCTGCGCCTGGCCCGGACCCAGTTCGATTATCTCTCGCGCGGCTTTGCCGGAAAAGGCGACGTGATCTCGCAGGCGATGAGCGAGATCGGCGGCTTTGCGATCGACCAGGCGCTGACGGCGAAGAGGACCGACAAGGCCTGAGACTCTGACGCCGTTGTTGCGATCTTTCCTAGATCGCGCCGATCTCGGCAAGGCAGGCTTGCGTCAGTGGCATCCGCTCACTGATGAGCCGCGGCTCCTTGCAATCCATGTTGAGCGCGAACACCGTGTGCGCCTCGCCCTTCTCGGCCCAGCCGACCATCCAGCCGAGCGACGGCTCGCCGCGCTCGGCGCCCAATAACCCTGACTTGACGCGGATGATGCTGTCGCCGACCTTCGTCACCGGCAGGATGTCGGCGACGAGATCCTGGCTGCGCTTGCTGATGGGCAATGAACGGCGGCGCAGCCGGTCGACGAAATCGATCTGCTCGATCGGATCGATGCGCAAATTGCCGGTGAGCCAGAACTGGTCGATGCCGCCGCCGATGTCGCGGTTGCCGTATTCGAACAAGTCGACGTATTTCTGCATGCGCTCCTGTCCGATCCGGCGCGCGATCTCCTGATAGACCGGCACGGCGCTGACCGCGATCGCGCTGCGCAGCGTATGATCCTTGTTCCAGGCCTCGATCGGCCGCTTGACGCCGTCCCACGGGAAGACGTCCTTGTCGGGATCCACGACCACGCCCGTCTCGAGCGCAATCAGCGAGTTCGGGATCTTGAAGGTCGAGGCCGGGAGCTTGCCCTCACCCGAGCGCTCCTTGTCGCTGGCGACGATCAGATAATCCTCGACCTTGTAGCCGACGAAAGTGCCTGCCGTGCCGAGATCGGTGAAACGTTTTGCAAGGCTGTCACGGATCTCGTTGCGCGGCGGCGCGACGAGAGCGAGCGCGCGCTGCGGCAGGATCGCGGCTGCGGCGAGAACGCCGAGGGTGGAGCGGCGGGTGATCACAGGCGATATCCATTAAGACGGTGAAAGTAGCGACAACCATGCGGCCGCTATCATGGTCAAACGATGACAGCGTCAGCGCCCCCGGCCCGACAGCCGCAGCACGAATACCAAGACTTCGGCAACGGCTTTGTAGAGATCCGGCGGGATCTCCTCGCCGAGCTCGACCTTGGACAACGCCCCGGCGAGGATCTCGTTCTCCTCGATCGGGATGTCGTGAGCCTTGGCGATCTCGACGATTTTTTCGCCGATTGTGCTCCTGCCCTTGGCGACGACCACGGGCGCGCCAGAGCCCTTCTCGTAATGCAGCGCGATCGCGAGCTTGGATGGGTCGCTCATGTGGCGCGGTCCAGGAAATGCCCGGCGCGGGCCGGTGCCGGCTGCGGCGGGGCGCCATCGCGCACCAGGATGTCGCCGGGCTTGAGCTCGGCGCGCATCAAGGCCTGGTTGAGCTCACCGATTCCGGCGCGGAGCTGCCGCGCGGTCGCCGGCCGCTCCGCCCACATCCGCACAAAGGTTTTGTCGCCGCTCAGCGTGACCAGCGCATGCACGGGGCCGGCGGGCTCGATGTCGAGCGTGAAGCGCGCACGCCAGGCGCGCTTGGCGGGATCGGCGGATTCGCCACCGCCGTCGCGCGAAATCTCGAACTGCGCCATCGCGGTGCCCTGCGGTGTCGCAAACGGGATCTCGAAATTCCACTGCGGCACGGTCGGGTCGATGCGATGGCCGGATGCATCGGTCCGGTCAGGAAGCGAGGCGACTTGCAGCAGCGTCTGCCGCGCGATCGCAGCATCAGTGTCGTCCAGCAGGCGATGTACCGTTGCGGAGAGCGGCGTATCCGATGCCAGCGAGGGCGAGACGATAGCTTGCGGCGCTGGGAGCGCACCGCGGAACGGCGGAGGCGTCGTGCGCGCGGCCGCTTCGAAAACATGACCATCCGGCACGGCCTTGTTCGACCCCGGCACATTGCCGGTCAGGCGCGGCAGGTTCTGCGCGGCCTCTTGCAGCAGGCTCGCGGCAAGGCCGGCGGACATGGTGCGGGGCATCGCGGCCTGCGGAGCGTCACCCGTCATGTCGGCCAGCACAACGGCCGCGACACTGGTGCTACGCGGCATTTGCGGAGGCTGGGCGATCTCAGGTTCGGTCGATGGCAACGCGGCCTGCGCGGCTTCACCTGCTGTCGGTGCCGGTGCTGTGGCGACCTGCGGTGTCGCCGTGGCGCTCGTCGGGATCGCGCCGCCCTGCGCCTGCGGCGCGGCGGGCTCGAGCGTCGCCAGCGTCTGGCGCAGCACCAGCAGCGCGGCTTTCAGGTCAGGCACCGTGCCGGAAGGCGGCGTCGCGCCGGCGGCAAGCGAAGCCTCGAGAAACAGACCCGACTTCTGGAAAGCGGATTCGATATCGCCGCCGTCGAGGGCGGTGTTGAGCGGCGTCTGCTGCGCCAGCACGTCCAGCACCGCCTGCTTCAGTCCCGCCGGCAGATCGCCTCCGGCGACGACGGAGGCAAGATTGGCGAACAGCGGCGCCTGGCTGCCTTGCTTGGTCACGGCCTCGGCTGAAGCGGCGGTGACGACGACCTGCTCCAATGGCGTTAGCGTATTGCGTGCTGCGGTGGCGGACGGCGCGAGCGACGGGCTGTCCACCAGCGAAGCCGCGGCCGTCGTCAGCGTGATCTGATCAGAGGTCGCCTCGCCTGCGCCGTTCATGACGGCGAGCCGGATGGTGCCATCGCTCTGCGATACCGCGAGCTGGAGGTTCTGCCCTGGTGTCAGCGACACCTCGGACATCACGTCCATCGACAGATTGGCGATGGCGATCCGCACCAGATTGTCGGCGAGCACGCTGACGACTTTTGCGTCGACGATGCTGCCGGCCTGCAGCACGAGATCGGGCGTCGCCGCATCAGCCACGGGGCTGGCGGCGCTGACCGGAACGATCGAGCTTATCGGCGTCGGCATTTCGGCGGGCCCAGGGAACGCTGGCCCCACCCTAAACCGCCCTCGTAAACCTCTCGTTAAGGACCTTTGGCCGCCGGCGCTCTCACGGCCGCCAGGACCGTTACGGCAGCCTCGAAATCCCTGAGCCGCGCGGCCCGGCGGCTGGCTGCCTCCTCGTCCACGCCCCATTGGTCCGTGTTCCAGTCCTCGTCGACATGGGCGGCGGCCCAGACCTGGCCGGCATCTCGCACGCCATGCGCCAGCGCCAGCGCCAGCAGCGCCGAGCCGGTCAGGGTCGTCACCACGTGGAGCGCCGCAACCGACCAGGGATCGCTTGGCAGCGCAGCACGGGCCGCGTTCAGCGCCTCGTCCGGCTGCTTCACATGCATGACGCCTTCAGAGAGGATGAAATGCGCGCCCAGCGTCTCGGCCGCCCAGAACAACACAGGGTCCCAATGCGCGGCTTCGCGGGCGACCAGCCCTTCGGGGTGGCCGGCGCGATAGAACAGCAGGTCGGACTCGAAGTATTTTGCAAGATCGTCGCTGACGAGCTCGACGCGGTCGACGACGCCCTCGACTACGCTGTTGGCGATCCGCGTCAGCGGCATGCTCACCGGATCGATCGCCTCGCCTTGCGCCGCCCATTCCGCAGCCACGCTATCTGCGAGCGGCCGCGACGGGATCACCACCTGGCGGCCAGAGGGTGTGCGGATCGGCTTGCCGTCGAGCGTGACGGCAAAACCGCCCTCGGCATCAGCAACACCGGCTTCCTTGTAGAAGCGCTTGCGCAGCGGCGTCCGCGCCGACGCACGCGCCGATTCCCGCGGATCGGGCGGGGATTGGTCTGCTGCTTCTTCGAACAATTCGCGCATGTGAGTTTTCGGTCCCGGTCGCAGGATGCTAGGCTTTTAAGGTAAGATCGGCGACCGATAAAGCGAGCGGGGCGAGGGAACTTGCGGGCATTGCAGCCCTGTTCGCCGGGCCGGAGGGCTGGCTGACCACCGATGTGGAAAGCCCGCATGACTCGTTGCGGATGTTTCTGGAGCAGTTTCGGAATTGAGCGGGCTTTCGGTCTCAACCACAACCATCACTGTCATGCCCCGGCTTGGCCGGGCATCCAGTACGCCGCGGCGGATGTGGTGAGAGCGAGTTCTCTAAGGCCGGCCTCTGGAATACAGGATCGCCCGCCCCAGTGCGCAAGTGCGCACAAGGCGGGCGATGACACTGAGGAGGTGGTTAGCAGTGCGCCCCTACTCCTCCGGCGCGTTCTCGATCGGATCGAACCGGCTCGCATCGAGCCCGAGCAGATTCCACGACTGCTGCATGTGCGGCGGCAGCGGCGCTGTGGCATCGATAAAGCCGCCGCGCGGATGCGGAATCACGATGCGGCGCGCGAGCAGATGCAGCCGGTTTTGCAGGCCGCCCGGCAATTGCCAGTTCTCGATGTTGAAATATTTGGGATCGCCGACGATGGGATGGCCGATATGCGCCATGTGGGCTCGCAGCTGGTGGGTGCGGCCCGTCACCGGCTTCAGCGACACCCAGGTCAGCTTGTTGCCGGCGGTCTCGACCACAGCGTAGTACGTCACCGCGTGGCTCGCGCCCTCGTCGCCATGCTGGGCGATGCGCATGATGGTGTCGTCCTCGCTCTCTTCCTTCGCCAGGAAGGTCGAGATGCGGCCCTGCTTGGGCTTGGGCAGACCGGGCACCAGCGCCCAATAGACTTTTCGCGCAGATCTCGAACGAAATGCGCCCGTCAGATGCGAGGCGGCAAAGCGCGTCTTGGCGATCAAAAGACAGCCCGACGTCTCGCGATCGATGCGGTGCACGAGGCGCGGCTTCTGGCCCTTGGCATCGCGCATCACCTCCAGCATCTGGTCGATGTGCCGCGTCATGCCCGAACCGCCCTGCACAGCAAGGCCGGCGGGCTTGTTCAGGACCAGGACGTCGTCGTCCTCAAAGATCGTCATCTCCTTCAGCGCCTTGAGCGTCTTCTGCGCAGCTTCCGAGAGCTCGCCGACGGCCTTCGGCGTATCGACCTTGAGCGGTGGAATGCGGACGCTTTGCCCCTCCTCCAGCCGGTCCTTGCTGTCGACCCGCTTGCCGTCGACGCGCAGCTCGCCTTTGCGCACGACGCGCTGGATGTGGGAGAACGACAGGCCGGGAAAGCGCGCTTCGAGGAATCTATCGACGCGCATGTTGTTCTCATCGGCCGTGACGGTGACCGTCTGCACCTTGGTCGGCAGCAGCGCCTCGACGGGCTTTTCGGGCGCGGCCCTTTCCAGCTCAGCTTTCGGCGGACGCCGCTCGGCGCACTCGGTTACAAAGCGCGGCGGCTTGCTGCCGGGCTTGCCGCCCGGCCGCGACCCGGCTTTCTTCGTGCTGCGCGCTTGATACGGACGCGCCTCCTTGCGCTCGTCGCGCGAACGGGGCTTTGGATCAGTTCTCTTGATACGGCGGCTCATGGATGCCTGCGTACCCTAAAAGCCGGCAGCCGTCACGGCGAAATGGCCGTTTCTAGCGCTGGCTCCCCCGTTCCTTCCGCAGCTTCGCCCAGTAGTCCAGCCGCTTCCTGATCTCGCGCTCGAAGCCGCGGTCGGGCGGGTCGTAGAAGGTCTGGCGGCCCAGGGCTTCCGGGAAATAGTCCTGCCCGGAAAACGCGTCGGGGGCGTCGTGGTCGTATTCGTAGGCTGCGCCGTAGCCTTCCGACTTCATCAGCTTGGTCGGGGAATTCAGGATGTGTTTTGGCGGCAGCAGCGAGCCGGCCTGTTTTGCGACCTGCATCGCCTCGCCGAAGGCGGTGTAGACCGCATTCGATTTCGGCGCGGTGGCGAGGTAGACGACGGCCTGCGCGATGGCGAGCTCGCCCTCGGGATGGCCGAGGAAGTCGAAGGCGTCTTTCGCGGCATTGGCGATGACCAGCGCCTGCGGGTCGGCCAGGCCGATGTCCTCCACCGCCATGCGCACGACGCGGCGGGCCAGGAACAGCGGGTCCTCGCCGGCATCGAGCATGCGCGCGAGGTAATACAGCGCGGCATCGGGATCGGAGCCGCGTACCGACTTGTGCAACGCCGAGATCAGGTTGTAATGGCCGTCGGCCGACTTGTCGTAGATCGGCGCACGGCGCTGCAGGATGTCCTGCAACTGCGCGGCATTGAAGATCTCGTCCGCCCGCGCCGAACGCCAGACTTCCTCGGCAAGCGTCAGCGCGGCGCGGCCATCGCCGTCCGCCATGCGCACCAGCACCGCCCGCGCCTCGTCATCGAGCGGCAGCTTGCGGCCCTCGACCTCCTCCGCATGCGCAAACAACTTTTCGATCGCGGCGGCATCGAGCGAGCGGAACACCAGCACGCGCGCGCGGGACAGAAGCGCCGCGTTGAGCTCGAAGGACGGGTTTTCGGTGGTGGCGCCGACCATCACCACCGTGCCGTCTTCCATCACGGGCAGAAACGAATCCTGCTGGGCGCGATTGAATCTGTGCACCTCGTCGACGAACAGCAGCGTGCCCTTGCCCATCTCGCGGCGGGCGCGGGCGGCGTCGAACGCCTTCTTGAGATCGGCGACGCCGGAGAACACCGCAGAGATCTGCTCGAAATGCAGATCGGTGGCATCCGCCAGCAGTCGCGCCACCGTGGTCTTGCCGGTGCCGGGCGGGCCCCAGAACACCAGCGAGCCCAGCGTGCGCGTCTCCAGCATGCGCGTCAGCGCACCGTCGGGACCGAGGATGTGATCCTGGCCTACGACCTCTGACAGCGCGCGCGGGCGCAGCCGGTCCGGCAGCGGATGCGGAGCGTCGTGATCGAGCCCCGCCGCGGCGAAGAGAGTGGGCGTCTCCTGTGGTCGCTTCGGACTCATCCGCCCAGCGTGACGTTGATCTGCTGGCCGCCGCGCACCAGCGTGATGCGCCAGATCCGCGGACGCTCGCCGGCAGCCTTTTCCAGGTCGCCGGTCCTGCTGATTTTCTGGTTGTTGATGGCGAGGATGATATCGCCCTTCTGGAAGCCGACATTCGCAGCTGTGCTGTCGTCGCCGAGATCGGTGATGACGACGCCCTCGGTATCGGCGTCCAGATGCAGTTCGTCGGCAACCGCCGGCGTGATGGTCGAGACCTTCGCGCCCTGGAACGGCGAGCGTGCGGTGACGACGAGCTCGTTGCGCCCCGCATCGGGCGCGGTCTCCAGCGCCACCGTCAGCTTGAGCGGCTTGCCCCCGCGCTGCACGTCGAGCTGCGCGGTGCCGCCGAGCGGACGGGTGGCGAAGCGGTAGTCGAAGGCGTTGGGATCATCCACGGTCTGGCCGTCGATCCCGGTGATGAGATCGGAGGATTTCAGGCCGGCCTTCGCCGCGGGGCTGTTCGCGACCACGCTCGCGACCAGCGCACCGGTCGGCGAGCGTAGGCCGAGGCTTTCGGCGATCTCCGGCGTCACCGCCTGCAGCTTCGCGCCTAACCACGGCCGCTTCACCGCCTTGCCGCCGCTCTTGGCGGAAGCGACGACGACGCGCACCATGTTGGATGGAATCGCAAAGCCGATGCCTTGCGAGCCGCCGGAGCGCGAATAGATCGCGGTGTTGATGCCGGCGAGGCGGCCATTCATGTCGACCAGCGCGCCGCCGGAATTGCCGGGATTGATCGCCGCATCGGTCTGGATGAAGAACTGATAGTCGGTGATGCCGACCTGCGTGCGCGCCAGCGCCGAGATGATGCCGTGGGTCACGGTCTGGCCGACGCCGAAGGGGTTGCCGATCGCCAGCACGACGTCGCCGACCATCAGCTCGTCCGAATTGGTGAATTCGAGCGCCGGAAACTTCTCCCTGGTGTCTTTCAGACGCAGCACCGCGAGATCGCTACGGGAGTCCTTCAGCACGATCTCGGCCTCGAACTCGCGCTTGTCCGACAGCGACACCTTGACCTGGTCGGCGCCTTCGATGACATGGACGTTGGTGACGACGAGCCCGGCCGCATCGACGATGACGCCGGAGCCGAGCGAGCGCTGCACCTGCTCCGGCTGTTGGCCCGGCACGCCGAAGAAGCGGCGGAAGATCGGGTCATCGAGCAGCGGATTGCGGTTCTGCACCACCTTGGCCGCATAGACGTTGACGACCGCCGGCTGCACCCGCTGCACGATCGGTGCATAGGACAGCCGCAGCTCGGCCGGCGAGGACGGAACACGGCGGTCCTGTGCGGCGCCCGGATTGAACTGGGCGGAAAATGCGATGCACAAGGCTGTGATGACGGCGGCGCGGGTCGATCGAAACATTCCTACCTCTCGGAAAAGACGCCGGAATATAGGCGCGTTCGCCCCTCAATAGAAGGGCGCCGGGCGGCAATATTGCGTCCTCTACCGGTATCTCCCGAATGCGAGCCCGGCGTGCGAAATGGCAATCCGCCGGGCGCGATGGATTGGCATGATGCGCATCATCTTGCATGCTCGTCGCTGGCGGATTCGGTTGCGGCGAATTTACATCAGTGGGAACCCGTTCAACCCGGGTGCGCCGTCGCGGGGCAGTCATCGATCGTTCTTAGGCTCTCCGCTGTGACTTGGGGAAGTCGTCAAACGATGGAGTCATGACGTGAGCAGAACAAGAATTGCAGCGACGGCGATAGGTCTCGCTGGCGTGCTGGCGGCCTCACAGGCCCAGGCCCAATCGGCGAGCAGCAGCGAGCAGGAGATCGCGCTCCTCAAGCAGCAGTTGAAGATGCTGGAGCAGAAGCTCGACAAGCTCCAGAGCCAGACCGCCGCGAACACCGCGGCCGCGGCAAAAGCCAGAGCGGAAGCCAAGGCCGAAGCGAAGGCCGAAGCACGCTCGGAGGCGAAGGCGGTCGTCGCCAACGCCAACGCGGCGATCCCGCTCAAGACCCCGCCGCCTGCGTCCGGAGTCGTGGTGACGATGCCGAACAACCGGCCGACCATCTGCACCGCCGACGGGGCGAACTGCGTCGCAATCAGGAGCCGCGTGCATTGGGACGTCGGCGGCTACGACTACCGCCCCAACACGGCGGCAACTGTGCCGCAAAGGCTCGACAGCGGCGAAAACGTGCGCCGCGCGCGCATCGGCGTCACCGGTAAATTCTTCAACGACTGGAATTTCGCGCTGGTCTATGATTTCGGCGGCACGTCCGACGGATTTGGCGGCACCGCGCCGGGCTCACTGCCGGGCGGTGGCGTATCGGGCGTGGAGAACGCTTACCTGAGCTACACGGGCCTGAAGCCGTTCGGCGGCCGCATCGCCGTCGAAGCCGGCATCATGGATCTGCCCTACACGCTCGATGAAGCCACGAGCTCCAACGACATCATGTTCATGGAGCGCGCTTCGGCCGGCGTGGTCGCGACCAACATCGCCGCCGGCGACTTCCGCTCTGCCGCCGGTGCGCGCTGGTTCAACGACCAGCTCTGGATCGGCGGCTATGCCACCGGGCCGTCGACCGGCGCGATCCACTCCGCATCGAGCGCGGCGCCGGCCGGCACGTCCGAGCAATACGGCGCCGTGGCGCGCGTCGCCGGCAATCCGATCAGCGGCAAGGACTACTCGGTTCATATCGGCGCCGATGCGCAATGGCTGATCCAGCCACCGCGCAACCTGATCGCCAACACCCAGACAGTCGCGCTCAGCGACCGTCCGGAATTGCGTCTCGACCCGACGACGCTGGTCTCGACCGGCGCGATCGCCAATGTCTCGGGCGCGCAGGTCTACAGCCTCGAGGCGGCGGCGACCTATGGTCCGTTCATCGTCCAGGGCGAGTATTTCTGGTACAATATCGACCGAACCGCCAACACCAGCGTGCCGCTCGTCGGCGCGCCAAGCCTGAAATTCCAGGGCGGCTATGCGCAGGCCGGCTACGTTCTGACCGGCGAGACCCACACTTACAACGCCGCCAACGCCGCCTATAACGGCGTCAAGCCGGCGCATCCGTTCTCGATCGACGGCGGCGGCTGGGGCGCGTGGGAGATCGCGGGGCGCTTCTCGACGATCGACCTCAACGACCAGCTCGCGACCGCCAACGGTATCGCCGGCGGCCGCCAGAACGTCTACACGCTGGCGCTCAACTGGTACGTCAACGGCAACGTCCGATTCATGCTCGATTACCTGCATGGCACTGTGTCGAGGCAGGCTTCGGCGGTCTCGGCTGCCGATGCCGGCTCGAAGTTCGACGCTGTCGCGTTGCGCACGCAGTTTGCGTTCTGATTTGAATTACCTCTCCCCGACGGCGAGAGGTCGAATTGCGAAGCAATTCGGGTGAGGGGGCGGCTTGCTCGGTCGTGCAGATCCCCTCACCCGGATTGCATCTATCAATGCAATCCGACCTCTCCCTCCGGGAGAGGTGAAGTAATCACGCCGCCCGGTTCGGCTTCTTCACGAGCACCGGCGCCGGTGCGCAGGACAGCCGCTGCTGGTGGCTCTCGCCCCACGCCTTCAGAATATCGATCACCGGGCGCAGGCTCTCGCCGAGCTCGGAGAGCGAATATTCGACCCGCGGCGGCACTTCAGCATAGACCTTGCGGATGACGAGCTTGTCGTCCTCGAGCGCGCGCAGTTGCTTGGTCAGCATGCGCTGCGTGATCCCGGGCATTCTCCGGCGCAATTCGCCGAAGCGCTGGGTGCCATTTTGCAGGTGGTAGAGGATCACGCCCTTCCACTTGCCATCGATCAGATCCAGCGCCGTTTCGACCGCGCACCCGGGCCGGCAGGCAAAATTCTTCCGTTTCATCGGATTCTTCCCAATGGTATCCAAACGGGGACTATATCCCCGAATTTACAGTACTTGCCAAATGGGAGCCAGCGCGACAGTTAGGCGGCAGGCGAACACGCCATCTGATGGAGACAAGCCATGAAGGCCGTCGGCTACAAGAAATCGCTTCCGATCGAGGATCAGGATGCGCTAATCGATTTCGACACCGCTAAGCCCGACCCCAAGGGGCGCGACATCCGCGTCGCCGTGAAGGCGATCTCGGCCAACCCGGTCGATTACAAGGTGCGCAAGCGCGCCGCCCCGCCCGAGGGCGAGACCAAGATTCTCGGCTATGACGCAGCCGGCGTGGTCGATGCGGTCGGGCCGGAGGTCACGCTGTTCAAGCCGGGCGACGAGGTGTTTTACGCCGGCTCGATCCTGCGCCAGGGCACCAACGCCGAATTCCATCTGGTCGACGAGCACATCGTCGGCAACAAGCCGAAGAGCCTGTCGTTCGCGCAGGCGGCAGCCCTTCCCCTCACCTCCATCACCGCCTGGGAATTGCTGTTCGACCGGCTCGGCGCCGTTCCCGGCAAGAGCGTTGATCCGCGCACGCTGCTGATCACGGGCGGCGCCGGCGGCGTCGGCTCGATCCTGATCCAGCTGGCGCGCCGCCTCACCGGCCTCACGGTGCTCGCGACCGCGACGCGGCCGGAGTCGCAAAAATGGTGCCTCGATCTCGGCGCGCATGCGGTGATCGACCACGGCAAGCCGATGAAGGAGCAGATCGAGAAGCTCAAGCTGCCGCCGGTCGCGCTGGTGGCGAGCCTCACCTTCACCGAGCAGCACTACAAGAGCATTGCCGAGTTCATGGCGCCGCAGGGCCGGTTCGGCCTGATCGACGATCCGCCCGAGTTCACCATGAGCACCTTCAAGGGCAAGGCGATCTCGGTGCATTGGGAATCGATGTTCACGCGCTCCTCGTTCCAGACGGCCGACATGATCGCGCAGCATCACTTGCTCAACGACGTCGCCGATCTCATCGACAAGGGCGTGCTGCGCACCACGCTCGACCAGACCTTTGGCACCATCAATGCCGCCAACCTCAAGCGCGCCCATGCGCTGCTCGAGAGCGGCAAGTCGCGCGGCAAGATCGTGCTCGAGGGGTGGTAGCCTCTAAAGCGCGATGAGATTAGGATGAATCGTCATCGCGCCTTAGGCTGTTGTTTGAGCATGATCTTTTCGGAAAACCGCTGCGCGCTTTTCCGGATCATGCTCTAGCCGGACGCAGGCGGCGCCTTCGCTCCCGGCGGATGCCCCGCCCGCTCGATGAAGCCCTTGGCGAGCGCGTGATAGATGCCCTCCTCGCAGATCAACCGCGAGGTCGCGTGCGCGATCAGCGCGGCCGCCATCAACGGCACGACCATGCCATGATTGTCGGTCATCTCGGTGACGATCACGAAGGCAGTGATCGGCGCCTGCACGACGCCGGCAAAATACGAGACCATGCCGAGCAGCATGATCGCGCCGAGCGGCGCATCGTGGAAGAACCCGGCGATGTTGCTGCCGATGCCGGCGCCGACAGCGAGCGAGGGTGAAAAAATGCCGCCGGGTACGCCGCTGATCGCGGCGAAGGTGGTGGCGAGAAGCTTGAGCACGCCGAAGTCGGACGGCAATGGCGTGCCGTGCTCCAGCGCTGTCTTCACCTGCTGATAGCCGGTGCCGTAGATCGTGTCGCCGGACACGAGGCCGCAGATCGCGACAGCGAGGCCGCAGGCAAACGCGAACCAGAGCGGATGGCCCTTGACGGCGCGGCCGAGCGGATTCTTGAAACCGCGCGCCATCGCAATGACGGTACGGCTGAACAGTCCGCCTGCGAGGCCACCGACCACGCCACAGAGCGGAACGGCCAGCCAATCGGCACCGCGCGCAAGCGTCATCGCGCTGCTGCCGAAATAAGCGTAATTCCCCGCCAGCGCGAGCGAGGTCAGGCCGGCGGCGATAACCGCGGCGATGATGAGGCTCGACGTGCGGGTCTCGAACGCCCGGCTCATCTCCTCGATGCCGAAGACGATGCCCGCCAGCGGAGTATTGAAGGCCGCGGCGACGCCGGCGGCCGCGCCGGCCAGGATCAATCCGGGCTGCCGGCGAGGCGAGACACGGCCAAGCGCGAACATGATGGAGGCGCCGACCTGGACGGTCGGCCCTTCCCGGCCGACGGAACCGCCGCACAACAGGCCGAATAAAGTAAGGATCACCTTCCCAATCGCAATCCGGACCGAGACCAGGCTCTCGCGCGCATGCTGGTCGGTCAGATGCCGGGCGGCGATTGCCTGTGGGATTCCGCTGCCCTGCGCATTCGGAAACAGGCGCACGGTCAGATAGGCCGACAGCATGAAGCCAAGCGGCGTCACCGCCAGCACAGCATAGCGTGACTTGGTCAGCAGGAACGCAAAAGTATACTGCGCGAGATCGGCGAGTTGCGCCAGCGCCACGGCCGCAGCGCCGACCCCAATGCCCCCGAGCAAGAAGATCGCCCGCCGCTGCCATCGCGCGGACGTCAGCCTGAACAGACGTTTGTGGCGGGTCGAAAGGGGCCAGAGCATGGAGCGCTGTTGTAGCCGGTTGCGCCTCGAAAAGAAGGGGCAAACCGGCAAATCAGCTAGATGGAGCCGCCCCCTCGACAAATATCAGCCGCCGCTCCAGCGCCGTCTGCCGCAATTTCAGCGCCTCCGCGTATTCGACCGACGCGTACCATTCGCGCGCGCGGCTCATCGAGGGGAACTCCACGACAACGATAGTCTTGGGCGGCGGAGCGCCCTCCACCACCTCAGCGGCTCCGCCACGTGCGAGGTAGCGGCCGCCATATTGCGCGATGGTTTGGGCAGCCAGCATGCGATAGGCGGCCATCGCGGCTTGGTCGCGTACCTCGACTTCGGAAATCACATAGGCCTTCATGATCGTCTCCGAGATCGCGCGTCCCGCCGCTGCGTCCTCATCATTTCTTCCGGGCGGCGGTCTGGATTGCCTTCCAGTCGAACTTATCCGCAAGTGCGAGCGCTTCGTCCTCGCCCATGCCCTCATAGGCAAAATTGAACATGGCGTTCTTGTCGAGCTCGACCATCAGGTTGCCCGACTTCTCCTTGCTGTTGAAGACCTTCAACGCGGACAGGCCGCGGATCGTCGCGCTCACCATATGGCCCTCGGACGTTTCGAGGTTCATCCCGCCCTGGAGCGGCGCCAATGCGCCTTCTGCTGCCTGGCCAACGATCACGGTGGCATGAACTTTCGCTGCGCCCCGCTCGTAGTCACGGGTCGCTGTCGTCATGCTGGTGTCGGCCATCTCCATCGACACGCCGTCCGGCTTCTTGCCTTGCCATCCGTCCAGATCGATCAGAAGCGGCAGGAGGCGCTGAAATGACTGGTCGGCATGCGCATGGCCAAGCGGCCAGGTCATCGAAACGGCCAAGAGGACAATCAAGATCGCGTAGCGTGATTTATACATCGGCTTCCCCCAGGGGTTGAAAGGGAAATAATAGAATTGCGTTCGTGGCGCGAGGAAGGCGGCGCCAGCCGGGATCAACGAATCAAAGCAGATGCGGCGCCCGAAGGCGCCGCGTTCAAATTCAAGATGGACCCTGGCGGCCTTTGTAGCGCGTTGCGCGCATGCTCTAGGCGATCGTGTTGACGATGCCGCCTTCCGCGCGCAGCGCCGCGCCGTTGGTGGCGGATGCTTGCTTCGAAGCGACATAGACCACCATGTTGGCGATCTCGTCGACGCTGGCAAAACGCTGGATCAGCGAGCTCGGGCGATGCTGCCTGACGAAATTGGCTGCCGCCTCGTCCACGGACTGGCCGTTCTGCTTCGCAAGATCCTTCACGAAGGTCTCGACGCCTTCCGACATGGTCGGTCCCGGCAGCACGGAGTTGACGGTGACGCCGGTGCCACGCGTCAGCTGGGCCAACCCGCGCGCGACCGCGAGCTGCGCCGTCTTGGTCATCCCGTAGTGGATCATCTCGACGGGAATGTTGAGCCCGGACTCCGAGGAGATGAAGACGATGCGGCCCCAGTTGCGCTCGAGCATGTCCTTCAAATACGCGCGCGACAGCCGGACGCCGCTCATGACGTTGACATCGAAGAAGCGGCTCCAGTCCTCGTCCGGAATCTCGAAAAAGTCCTTCGGCTCGAAGATGCCGGCATTGTTGACGAGGATGTCGACGCTAGGCAGCGCCGAAATCAGCGCCTTGCAGCCCGAGGCGGTCGAGACGTCGGCGGCAATGCCGCGCACCTTGGCGCCCGTCGCTTCGAGCTTGCGCACGACGGCATCGACCTTGTCCTGGCCGCGGCCGTTGATCACGACGCCGGCGCCCGAAGCAGCAAGGCCCTTGGCGATGGCGTGGCCGATGCCGGCAGTCGAGCCGGTCACAAGGGCGGTCTTTCCGGACAGGTCGATGTTCATGTCATGTCTCCATTGATGCCGATGGAGATATCGGACGCAGTCAGTGACGCTGCAATCGGCGCTCACTCATGCGTGACGAAGCTACATGTGATTGGAGCGACGAGAACGGCCGCACAAAAAAGCGGCGCCCGAGGGCGCCGCTTTCGAAATTCGATCCTTGCGCGACCGGCTTACGCCGCCTCGGCTTCCTTCTCCTGCACCGGACCGGAGTCCTGGCCTTTGGCATCGACGTCGCGATCGACGAACTCGATCACGGCCATCGCGGCGTTGTCGCCGTAGCGGAAGCCGGCCTTGATGATGCGGGTGTAGCCGCCCTGGCGGTCCTTGTAGCGGGTGGCCAGGACGTCAAACAGCTTCTTGACCTGGTCCTTGTCGCGCATCTCCGAGATCGCCTGGCGGCGCATGGAGAGGCCACCCTTCTTGCCGAGGGTGACGAGCTTCTCGACGATCGGACGCAATTCCTTCGCTTTCGGCAGCGTGGTGACGATCTGCTCGTGCTTGATCAGCGCGGCCGCCATGTTGGCGAACATCGCGCGGCGATGCTCGGCCGTGCGGTTGAGCTTCCGATGAACCTTGCCGTGACGCATGTGACTATTCCTTACGATAAAACTGCCGCGACGGTTCGTCGGACATGTTGCTCAGGTGGGCTGCCTGCGTTCGCCCCAGTCAGTCATTCCGGACGGCCCGAAGCGACGATCCGGAATCTCGAGGTTCCGGGTTCGGCCCTGCGAGCCGCCCCGGAACGACGAATTCTCAGTAATGATCCTCGAAGCGCTTGGCGAGTTCGTCGATGTTCTCCGGCGGCCAGCCCGGCACTTCCATGCCGAGATGCAGACCCATCTGGGCCAGCACTTCCTTGATCTCGTTCAGCGACTTGCGGCCGAAGTTCGGGGTGCGGAGCATTTCCGCTTCGCTCTTCTGCACGAGATCGCCGATATAGACGATGTTGTCGTTCTTCAAGCAGTTGGCCGAACGCACCGACAGCTCGAGCTCGTCCACCTTCTTGAGGAAGGCCGGGTTGAAGGCGAGGTCCGGGATGATCTCCTGGGCGACTTCCTTGCGCGGCTCTTCGAAATTGACGAACACGTTGAGCTGATCCTGGAGGATGCGGGCAGCATAAGCCACCGAGTCATCCGGCGAGATCGCGCCGTTGGTCTCGATCGTCATGGTCAGCTTGTCGTAGTCGAGGATCTGGCCCTCGCGGGTGTTCTCGACCTTGTAGGAGACCTTGCGGACCGGCGAGTACAGGCTGTCGACCGGGATCAGACCGATCGGCGCGTCCTCGGGACGGTTGCGCTCGGCGGGCACGTAGCCTTTGCCGGTCGAGACTGTGAACTCCATGCGGATCTCGGCACCCTCGTCGAGCGTGCAGATCTGGAGGTCCGGATTGAGCACGATGACGTCGCCGACGGTCTGGATGTCGCCGGCGGTGACGGTGCCCGGACCCTGCTTCTTCACGACCATGCGCTTGGGGCCTTCGCCCTGCATCTTGATCGCGATGTCCTTGATGTTGAGCACGATGTCGGTGACGTCCTCACGGACGCCCGCGATCGAGGAAAACTCGTGCAGCACGCCGTCGATGTGCACCGATTGCACCGCCGCGCCCTGGAGCGAGGAGAGCAGGATGCGGCGCAGCGCGTTGCCGAGGGTCTGGCCGAAGCCGCGCTCGAGCGGTTCGGCAACGACGGTCGCAAAACGGGCCGGATCGCTGCCAGCAATGACCTGGAGCTTGTTCGGCCGGATCAGTTCTTGCCAATTTTTCTGGATCGTCACTGTTTCACCCATACAGGCCAGTCGAACTGCCGCTGCAGACACTGGCGTTGGAGAAAGGCCGCAGGTCGCACCCGCGGCTTCTTGCAAAAGTCATTGCAGGCGCCGAAGCGCCCGCAACCTCTCAATCAAACACGCCGACGCTTGCGGGGACGGCAACCGTTGTGCGGGATCGTGGTCACGTCGCGGATCGAGGTGACGGTGAAGCCCGCGGCCTGGAGCGCACGGAGAGCCGACTCGCGGCCCGAACCGGGACCGGCGACTTCGACTTCCAGCGTGCGCATGCCGTGCTCCTGCGCCTTTTTGGACACGTCCTCGGCGGCAACTTGCGCGGCATACGGGGTCGACTTGCGCGAGCCCTTGAAGCCCATCGTGCCGGCGGAGGACCAGGCAATCGTGTTGCCCTGCGCGTCGGTGATGGTGATGGTCGTGTTGTTGAACGACGAGTTCACATGCGCGACGCCGGAGGCGATGTTCTTGCGCTCGCGACGGCGAACGCGGGTGGCTTCCTTGCCCATAGAGTACCTTTCCTGGAGATCTCAAACGCCGCCGTAATGCCAGCGGCTACACCTGTGGAACGAAAGGGGCGTGGCGAACGGTCACCCCGCATCGCCACGCACCGCGATTGGATTCGAAAACTTACTTCTTCTTGCCGGCGATGGCCTTGGCCGGACCCTTGCGCGTGCGCGCGTTGGTGTGGGTCCGCTGGCCGCGCACCGGCAGGCCGCGACGATGACGCAGGCCGCGATAGCAGCCGAGGTCCATCAGACGCTTGATGTTGATGCCGACCTCACGACGCAGGTCGCCCTCGACGAGATAGTCGCGGTCGATCACTTCGCGGATCTGGAGCACTTCGGCGTCGCTGAGCTGGTTGACGCGACGATCCACGGGGATCTTCACCTTCTCCAGGATTTCACCGGCGATCTTCTGACCGATGCCATGGATATACTGGAGCGCGATCAGCACGCGCTTGTTGGTGGGAATGTTCACGCCGGCAATACGGGCCACGGCCTTCTCTCCTGTCGCCGATCCCTCGTCAGGAATCGCGCTTTAAGTGCTTATGTTCTCGGGCAGGTGTTCACAAACGCGAACACGACGCCCACCCCCGGTCTTCCTGGGGCCCGGCATCGTCTGAAACTATCCGACTTGGATGCGGGGCTTATTAGGGGATTCCAGGGGCTTTCGTCAACCGCTGCTAGCGTTTGGCTCGCTTTTTCGTGACCTTTTTTGGTCCCTTGTTCGAACCTTTTTTGACAGCCTTCTTGGCGGTCTTTTTGACCGTTGTCTTGGCGGCCTTCTTGGCCATTTTTTTAGCCGTTTTCTTGGCCGTTTTCTTGGCAGCCTTCTTGGCGCCCTTCTTGGCCTTTTTGGCGGTTCTGGCCGATTTTGCGGCCTTTTTAGCCGCTTTCGCCGGCTTTTTGGCCGGTTTCTTGGTAGTCTTCGCCTTCTTGGCCGGGCCCGCCTTGGCGGCACTCCTGGCGTGTGTCTTGGGCTCGACCGCCCCGAGCGCCAGCAACTGGCGGTGGATGGCGCGGGTGACCTCGTCGATCGCCATCATGCCGTCGATGGTGGAGAGCTTCCGACGCTCGGAATAATAGTGAATCAGGGGTTCGGTTTGGCTGCGGTAGCTGGCCAGACGCTTGGTCAAGACCTCCGGGGTGTCGTCGACCCGGATCTCCTCCCCGCGCTCCCGCATCTGGGCGACGCGGGTCTCGACGCGGCTCAAAAGCGCGCTCTCGTTGACACGGAGCTCGATCACGGCGTCGAGCTTGAGATGCTTGTGCCTGAGCAGTTCGTCCAGCGCCTCGGCCTGCGGCACCGTCCGCGGGAAACCGTCGAGGATGAAGCCGGCCTTGGCGTCCGGCTGATCGAGCCGGTCGGAGATGATTCCGACCACGACGTCGTCGGGCACGAGGCCGCCGCTCGCCATGATCTCCTTGGCCTTCAGCCCGACTGGCGTTCCCGCCGCGACGGCCGCGCGCAACATCTCACCGGTCGAGAGCTGGACGATGCCATAGCGCTGCACCAGCCGCTGCGCCTGGGTCCCCTTGCCCGACCCCGGCGGTCCCAGAAGTATGATTCTCATCGGCGTACGCCCCCCGGATTGGTGAGCGATACGTCGCGCACCTGTGTTTGAAAGTTCGGTAACAGTGCAAATCATAATCAGCGCCGCACCGCTACCCATATCATAGGGGAGCAAATGCCCGGACGCCAAGAAGGCCTTTGAAATCAGTGATTGCGTCGCAGTGAGAGCAGCTCTGCCGACATGGCCGCATGACTGGCTCACCGCTTGCGCGGGCGCCGCGCGTTGCTCGCACGGCGAATCGGCGGCGCTGTCGCGCCGCCTTGAAAGCGCTGCGCTTAGCGGCGGCGGCCGCCGCGCAGCTTCGACTTGCGGATCAGACCTTCGTACTGATGCGCCAGCAGATAGCCCTGCACCTGCGCCACCGTATCCATGGTCACGCTGACGACGATCAGCAGCGACGTGCCGCCGAAGTAGAACGGCACCGAGGCGTAGGAGATCAGGATTTCCGGAATCAAGCAGACGATCGCGAGATAAATCGCACCGAGCACAGTGATGCGCGACAGCACGTAGTCGATATATTCGGCGGTGCGCTCGCCCGGACGGATGCCCGGGATGAAGCCGCCGTGCTTCTTCAGATTGTCAGCGGTCTCGGTCGGGTTGAACACGATCGCGGTGTAGAAGAAGGCGAAGAACACGATCAGGGCGAGATAGAGGATCAGGAACAGCGGGCGGCCGTGGCCGAGCTGGGTGGTGATCCACTGGAACCATTCCGGCCCGCGGCCGGCGTTGAAGTTCGCAACCGTGGTCGGCAGCAGCAGCAGCGAGGACGCGAAGATCGGCGGGATCACGCCCGAGGTGTTGAGCTTGAGCGGCAAATGCGAGGACTGGCCCTCGAACATCTTGTTGCCGACCTGGCGCTTCGGATACTGGATCAGGAGCCGGCGCTGGGCGCGCTCCATGAACACGATGAAAGCGATGACGGCGACCGCCATGACGATCACGACCAGGATCAGGCCGGTCGACATCGCGCCCTGACGGCCGAGCTCGAGCATGTTGGCGAGCGCCGCGGGCAGCTCGGCGACGATGCCGGAGAGAATGATCAGCGAGATACCATTGCCGATGCCGCGCGAGGTGATCTGCTCGCCCAGCCACATCAGGAACATGGTGCCGCCGGTCAGCGTGATTGCCGTGGACAGGCGGAAGAACATGCCGGGGTCGCTGACGACATTGCCGGCGCCTTCGAGACCCACCGCGATACCATAGGATTGGAACGCGGCCAGGATCACCGTCAGGTAGCGGGTGTACTGGTTCAGCGTCTTGCGGCCGGCCTCGCCCTCCTTCTTCAGCGCCTCGAGCTGCGGCGAGACGGTGGTGAGGAGCTGGATGATGATCGAGGCCGAGATGTACGGCATGATGTTCAGCGCAAAGATCGCCATGCGGTGGATGCCGCCGCCGGCGAACATGTTGAACATGCCGAGGATGCCGCCCGCCTGCGACTTGAACACCTGCTCCCAGATGTTGGGATCGATGCCCGGCAGCGGGATGTAGGTTCCGAGCCGATAAACGAGCAGCGCACCCAGGGTGAACCAGATGCGCTTCTTCAGTTCGTCGGCCTTCGCAAACGCGCCGAAATTGAGATTGGCTGCCAGTTGTTCCGCTGCAGAGACCATCTTGGACTTTCTCCCGCCGCCTGTTGCGCCGTGATACCCGCGGCCGGGCTATTCTAGCGGACGCCGGACATTATCTGGGGCTTCGGCTTCGATAAGTCCATCGTCCCGCATGCGTAAAGGCCCGCGAGGCGCGGGCCAATGACGCAGTTGTTACGCCGCCTCGCCTTCTTCCTTGGCGGGGGCGAGGATCTTCACCGAACCGCCGGCCTTCTCGACCGCCGCGATCGCGGTCTTGCTGGCGCCGTGCACTTCGATGTTGAGCTTGGACTTGAGCTCGCCACGGCCGAGCAGCCGCAGGCCGGCCTTGGCGCGGCGCAGCACGCCGCCCTTCACCAGGGCCTCGACATTGACGACGCTGCCGGCGTCGATCTTCTTGGCATCGACCGCTTCCTGGAGCCGGTCGAGATTGATCTCGGCGAACTCGACGCGGAAGATGTTGTTGAAGCCGCGCTTGGGCAGACGGCGATGCATCGGCATCTGGCCGCCTTCGAAACCCTTGATGCGCACGCCCGAACGCGCGGTCTGGCCCTTGCCGCCGCGGCCGGACTGCTTGCCCTTGCCCGAACCGATGCCGCGGCCGACGCGCATACGCTTCTTGCGCGACCCGGCGTTGTCGGCGATATCGCTGAGCTTCATCGCCCTTCTCCTTGTGTCTTGCGCATGATCGTCACCGAAGACCGGCACCCGGTTTCGGGATCATGCGCTTTTGCTTACTTCTCGTCGACGATGCGGACGAGATGGTGAACCTTGTCGATCATGCCGCGGACCGCCGGGGTATCCGGCAGTTCGCTGGTGCGGCCGATCTTGTTGAGCTTGAGCCCGATCAGCGTCGACCGCTGCGAGTGATGGCGGCGGATCGCGCTGCCGGTCTGCTCGAGCTTGATCGTCTTGCTGGACTTAGCGGCGTCCTTGGCCATGGGAGTCTACTCCGAACCTTCCGTTAGTCGGCAGCCGCCTCGGCATCACCGCCGATACGGCGGGACTGCAGAGTGGACACCTTGATGTTGCGGCGGGCTGCGACCGAACGCGGCGAATCCTGGTGCTTGAGCGCATCGAAGGTCGCGCGCACCATGTTGTAGGGGTTCGACGAGCCGATCGACTTCGCCACCACGTCCTGGACGCCGAGCGTCTCGAACACGGCGCGCATTGGGCCGCCGGCGATGATGCCGGTACCGGCCGGAGCTGCACGCAGATAGACACGGCCCGCGCCATGACGGCCGGCGATGTCGTGATGCAGTGTGCGGCCCTCGCGCAGCGAGACCCGGGTCAGGTTGCGCTTGGCGGACTCGGTCGCCTTGCGGATCGCCTCGGGCACTTCGCGGGCCTTGCCGTGACCGAAGCCGGCGCGACCCTTCTGATCGCCGATCACGACCAGCGCTGCGAAACCGAAGCGCTTGCCGCCCTTGACGACCTTGGCCACGCGGTTGATGTGGACCAGCTTGTCGACGAACTCGCTGTCGCGCTCCTCGCGCTCCTTGCGGTCGCGTCCGCCGCCGCGTTGATCGCGTCCACCACGTTGTTCGCGTTCTGCCATTTTTCCAATCCTTCAGAGGCTTGCGCCTCAATCCTCAAATTCCGTTAGAAGCTCAGCCCGCTCTCACGCGCAGCGTCGGCAAGAGCCTTGACGCGCCCGTGATAGAGGTAGCTGCCGCGATCGAACACGACTTCCTTGACACCCTTCTCGGCGGCGCGCTCGGCCAGCAGCTTGCCGACCGCCTTCGCCGCATCGATGTCGGCGCCGGTCTTGCCGCCGTCGCGCATCGACTTCTCGAGCGAGGAGGCAGAGGCCAGCGTCTCGCCCTTCAGGTCGTCGATGACCTGGGCGTAGATGTGCTTGGACGAGCGGAATACCGACAGACGCGGACGGCCGCCACCGGAGCGGCGCAGCTTCAGCCGCACACTCCGCTTGCGCCGGGCATTCGTAACCTTGGCTTTGGACATGACCGGCTCCGTTACTTCTTCTTGCCTTCCTTGCGGAAGATGAATTCGCCAACATACTTCACGCCCTTGCCCTTGTAGGGCTCCGGCGGCCGATAGGAGCGGATCTCGGCGGCGACCTGGCCGACGCGCTGCACGTCGCTGCCCGACACCGTGATCTCGGTCGGCTTCGGCACGGCGATCGTGATCCCCTCCGGGATCGGATAGATCACGTCGTGGCTGTAGCCGAGCGCGAGCTGCAGGTTCTTGCCCTGCATCGCGGCGCGGTAACCGACGCCGGTGATCTCGAGCTTCTTCTCGAAGCCCTTGGTGACGCCTTCGACCAGATTCGCGACCTGGGCGCGAGCGGTGCCGTACAGGGCGCGCGCGCGGTTGGTCTCGGCCCGCGGCTTGACCTTGATCTGGCCGCTCTCGAGCTTCACCTCGACGTCGTCGTGGACGACGAACTGAAGCTGGCCCTTCGGGCCCTTCATCTTGACGGTCTGCCCATCGACGGTCGCGGTCACACCCGACGGAACCGCCACAGGCCTTTTGCCAACACGTGACATGGATGAAAAATCCTTCTCAGAACACCGTGAAGAGGACTTCGCCGCCCACATTCGCGTCGCGCGCGCTGTGGTCGGCCATGATCCCCTTCGGCGTCGACAACACCGAAATGCCGAGCCCGTTGTTGACCCGCGGCAGAGCCTTCACCGAGGCGTAGACGCGGCGCCCCGGCTTGGAGACTCGTTCGATCTCGCGGATGACGGGCTCGCCGTCGAAATATTTCAGCTCGATCTCGATCTCGCTGCGGCCCGAGGAGTGCTCGACCGTGGCGTAGCCGCGGATGTAACCCTCGGACTTCAGCACCTCGAGCACGTTCTCGCGCATCTTCGAGCCAGGCGTCGAGACCTTGGTCTTGGAGCGCATCTGCGCGTTGCGGATGCGGGTGATCAGATCGCTGATTGGATCGTGCGTAGACATCTAAACGACCCTCCTTACCAGCTCGACTTCACGAGGCCCGGGACCATGCCCTTGGAGCCAAGTTCGCGCAGCGCGATACGGGACAGCTTGTTCTTGCGATAGTTCGAGCGCGGGCGGCCCGACAGCTCGCAGCGCAGGCGGATGCGGGTCGCCGACGAGTTGCGCGGCATTTCCGCCAGCTTCAACGTCGCGGCGAAACGCTCTTCCATCGGCAGCTTCTTGTCGGCGATGATCGCCTTCAACCGCTCGCGCTTGGCGGCGGCGTTCTTCACCATCCGCTTGCGCCGGTTGTTCTTCTCGACTGAACTCTTCTTTGCCATGCTTGGCTCCTGGGTATCCGCGTTTGAGAGGCTTTAGCTCAGCGTCTCACTGCCGGAACGGGAAATTGAAAGCGGTCAACAAGGCCCTCGCCTCTTCGTCGGTCTTGGCCGTGGTGCAGACGGTGATGTCCATACCGCGGGCTTCCGTGACCTTGTCGAAGTCGATCTCGGGGAAAATGATGTGCTCCTTGATGCCGAGCGAGTAGTTGCCGCGGCCATCAAAGCTCTTCGGGTTCAGGCCACGGAAGTCGCGGACGCGCGGCAGCGCGACCGTCACCAGGCGGTCGATGAACTCGTACATGCGGGCCTTGCGCAGCGTGACCTTGCAGCCGATCGGCTGGTTCTCACGCAGCTTGAAGGTCGCGATCGCGATGCGCGAATAGGTCACGATCGCCTTCTGGCCGGCGATCTGGGTCAGCTCGGCGGCGGCGGTCTCGGCCTTCTTGCGGTCGTTGACGGAATCGCCGACGCCCATGTTCAGCACGACCTTGTCCAGGCGCGGAACCTGCATCACGTTCTCATAACCGAACTTCTCGGTCATGGCCGTGCGGATCTTCGCGTCGTATTCCGCGCGCAGGCGCGGGGTGTAAGCGGCCTCAGCCATCGATCTCAGCTCCCGAGCTCTTGGCGATGCGGACCTTCTTGCCGTCCGCCAGAATCTTGAATCCGACGCGGGTCGGCTTTCCGTCCTTGCCGACATACGCGATGTTGGACAGTTGGATCGGCGCCTCTTTCGAGATGATGCCGCCCTCCTGGGCCTGCGTCTGCTTCTGGTGACGCTTGACCATGTTGATGCCGCGCACCAGCGCGGTGCCGGCGTCGGGACGAACCTCGAACACTTCGCCGGTCCGGCCCTTGTCGCGGCCGGTCAGCACGACGACCTTGTCGCCCTTGCGGATCTTCGCAGCCATCACAGCACCTCCGGCGCGAGCGAGATGATCTTCATGTGGTTCTTGGCGCGCAGTTCGCGCGGCACGGGCCCGAAGATACGGGTGCCGACCGGCTCGGACTGGTTGTTGATCAGCACGGCGGCGTTGCGGTCGAAACGGATGACCGAACCGTCGGCGCGGCGGATGTCCTTGCGGACGCGCACCACGACGGCCTTCATCACGTCGCCCTTCTTCACCTTGCCACGCGGAATCGCTTCCTTGATCGAGACGACGATGATGTCGCCGATCGTGGCGTAGCGGCGCTTGGAGCCTCCGAGCACCTTGATACACATGACACGGCGTGCGCCAGAATTATCGGCCACGTCGAGGTTGGTCTGCATCTGAATCATTGATGCACCTCGTCCTCTTTCCAATTGCGCCAGCCCAGCCGGCGCTCAACATTTCCCTGAAGTCAGTCGGCTAAAGCCAACAGATCAGGCGCTTTTCTTGTGCTCGCCCCGGATCACGACCCACCGCTTCAACTTCGAAATCGGCTTCGATTCCTCGATCCACACCATATCGCCCGGCTTGAACTGGTTGTCCTCGTCGTGCGCGTGGTAGTTCTTCGAACGGCGGATCGTCTTCTTGTAGATCGGATGCGTGAAGCGGCGATCGACGCGCACCACGACGGTCTTGGCAGTCTTGTCGCTGACGACCACGCCCTGCAGAGTACGTTTCGGCATATTCGTAAGCCCCTTACTTCTCTTTCGCGCGCTTCTGCGCGGCGACGGTCTTGATGCGGGCGATGTCGCGGCGAGCCTCGCGCAAGCGCGAGGTGTTCTCGAGCTGCCCGGTGGCGCGCTGGAAGCGCAGGTTGAAGCGCTCCTTCTTCAGGTTCAGGATGGCGTCATCCTGCTGGTCGGGGCTCATCGCGCGGATGTCTTCGATCTTCATCTGGGCCATGGCCATTACTCCGCAATGCGCTCGACGAAGCGCGTCTTGATCGGCAGCTTGGCGGCCGCCAGGGTCAGCGCCTCACGCGCCGTCTGGGTGTTGACGCCGTCGATCTCGAACAGCACCCGGCCCGGCTTGACGCGGGCCACCCACAATTCCGGCGAGCCCTTGCCGGAGCCCATGCGGACTTCGGCCGGCTTCTTCGACACCGGAACGTCGGGGAACACGCGGATCCAGACGCGGCCGGCACGCTTCATGTGGCGCGTCAGCGCGCGGCGCGCGGCTTCGATCTGGCGCGCCGTGACGCGCTCAGGCTCGGTCGCCTTCAGGCCGAACTGGCCGAACGCCAACGTTGCGCCCGAAGACGCGACGCCGTGGATACGGCCCTTATGCGCCTTCCGGAACTTCGTTTTCTTAGGTTGCATCATGGCTTTAAGCCCTCAATTCCCTGTACTGGCTCAGGCCGCATCGCGGCGCTGACGGCCACCACGATCGCCACCGCCGCCGGTCTCGCCTTCGGCCATTCTCTTGTCCTGGGCCATCGGATCGTGCTCGAGGATCTCGCCCTTGAAGATCCAGACCTTGACGCCGCAGGTGCCGAAGGTCGTGAACGCGGTCGCAACGCCGTAGTCGATATCTGCGCGCAGCGTGTGCAGCGGCACGCGACCTTCGCGGTACCACTCCATGCGCGCGATTTCCGCACCGCCCAGACGTCCCGAGCAGTTGATGCGGATGCCTTCCGCGCCGAGACGCATCGCCGACTGCACGGCGCGCTTCATGGCGCGGCGGAACGCGACGCGGCGCTCCAGCTGCTGCGCGATCGATTCCGCCACCAGCGTCGCATCGAGCTCCGGCTTGCGGATCTCGACGATGTTGATGACGACGTCGGACGAGGTGATGTCCGCGACCTTCTTGCGCAGCTTGTCGATGTCGGCGCCCTTCTTGCCGATCACCACGCCCGGACGTGCCGAGTGGATGGTGACGCGGCACTTCTTGTGCGGACGCTCGATCACGATGCGGGCGACGGCGGCCTGCTTGAGCTCCTTGTGCAGGATCTCGCGGATCTTGACGTCCTCGTGCAGCAGCTTGCCGTATTCCTGCTTGCCGGCGAACCAGCGGGAATCCCAGGTCCGGTTGATGCCGAGACGCAGACCGATCGGATTGATCTTTTGACCCATCGTGTGCTCCTGCGCCCTTAAGCCGCTGCTTCGGCTTCGACCTGACGAACGATGATCGTCAGCTGCGAAAATGGTTTGTAGACACGGCCCGAGCGGCCACGACCGCGGGCGGCAAAGCGCTTCATCACGAGGCCGTTGCCGACGAAGGCCTGCGCGACGACGAGATCGTCGACGTCGAGATCGTGGTTGTTCTCGGCATTGGCGATCGCAGATTCCAGGCACTTCTTCACATCGACCGCGATCCGCTTGCGCGAGAACTGCAGGTCGGCGAGCGCAGCAGCCGCCTTCCGGCCGCGAATGAGCTGGGCGACCAGGTTGAGCTTCTGCGGGCTCACCCGCAGCATCCGGGCGACCGCCTTGGCCTCGTTCTCGGCGAGGCTCCGTTCGCGCTTAGGTTTGCTCATCGTTTAATCCTCAAGCCTTCTTGGCTTTCTTGTCGCCGGAGTGGCCATGGAAGGTCCGGGTCGGCGAGAACTCGCCGAACTTGTGACCGACCATTTCCTCATTGACGGCCACCGGCACGTGCTTCTGACCGTTGTAGACACCGAAGGTCAGGCCGACGAACTGCGGCAGGATCGTCGAACGACGGCTCCAGATCTTGATGACGTCGTGACGGCCGGACGCGCGCGCGGCATCTGCCTTCTTGAGCAGAGAACCCTCGACGAACGGGCCTTTCCAGACTGAACGAACCATGTCCGGCGTTCCTTACTTCTTCCGCTTGTGGCGGCTTAGGAGAATGAATTTGTTGGTCGACTTGTTGGTGCGGGTCTTCTTGCCCTTGGTCGGCTTGCCCCACGGGGTGACCGGGTGGCGGCCGCCCGAGGTGCGACCTTCACCACCGCCGTGCGGATGGTCGATCGGGTTCATCGCGACACCGCGGTTGTGCGGGCGGCGGCCCATCCAACGCTTGCGACCGGCCTTGCCGATCGAGGTGTTCATGTGATCCGGGTTCGACACCGCGCCGATCGTGCCGCGGCAACGGCCGTGCACCAGGCGCTGCTCGCCCGAGTTCAGGCGGATGATCACGTAGTCCTGGTCGCGGCCGACGAGTTGGGCATAGGTGCCCGCGGAACGGGCGAGCTGGCCGCCCTTCCCGATCTTGACCTCGATGTTGTGGATGATCGTGCCGACCGGCATGTTGCCGAGCGGCATGACGTTGCCCGGCTTCACGTCGACATAGTTGCCGGCGACGATGGTGTCGCCCACGGCCAGGCGCTGCGGCGCCAGGATGTAGGCCTGCTCGCCGTCCTGATACTTGATCAGCGCGATGAAGCCGGTGCGGTTCGGATCGTATTCGAGCCGCTCGACGGTCGCGGGAACGTCGACCTTCTCACGCTTGAAGTCGACGGTACGCAGCGTCCGCTTGTGACCACCGCCACGGAAGCGCACGGTGATGCGGCCGGTGTTGTTGCGGCCGCCAGAGGAGTGCTTGCCCTCGGTGAGCGCCTTGACCGGCTTGCCCTTGTAAAGCGCCGAACGATCGACCATGACCAGCTGGCGCTGGCCCGGCGTCGTGGGATTGAATGTCTTCAGTGCCATCGTCGTACGACCTTACAGACCGGTGGTCACGTCGATCCGATGACCCTCTTCGAGGGTCACGATCGCGCGCTTGGAGTTCGACTGCGAGCCGAGATTGCCGCGGAAGACCTTGGTCTTGCCCTTGCGGACCAGCGTGTTGACGCTCTTGACCTTGACGTCGAACAGCTTCTCGATCGCTTCCTTGATCTGCGGCTTGGTCGCCTTCGCGGCCACCTTGAACAGCACCTTGTTGTGCTCCGAGGCGATCGTCGCCTTTTCGGTCACGACCGGCGACAGGATCACGTCGTAGTGGCGAGGCTCGATGTTCTTCGTCATTTGAAGCGCGCCTCCAGCGCATCGATGGCGGCCTTGGTCAGAACGAGCTTCTGACGGCGCAGGATGTCGTAGACGTTGATGCCCTGGATCGGCAGCACGTCCATGTTCGGGATGTTGCGGGCCGCGGCGGCAAAGCCGTTGTTGAGCTCGGCGCCGTCGATGATCAGCGCGTTGGTGAGCCCGAGGCCCGAGAAGTGACCGAGCAGCGCCTTGGTCTTGGCGGCTTCCAGCGCGGCCTTCTCGATCACGACGAGATCGCCGTCCTTGGCCTTGGCCGAGAGCGCATGCTTGAGCGCGAGCGCACGGACCTTCTTTGGCAGGTCGGTGGCGTGCGAGCGCACCACCGGGCCGAAGGCACGGCCGCCGCCACGGAACTGCGGCACGCGGGCCGAGCCGTGACGAGCACCGCCGGTGCCCTTCTGCTTGTACATCTTCTTGCCGGTGCGCCAGATCTCGGCGCGGCCCTTGGCCTTGTGGGTGCCGGCCTGGCGCTTGTTGAGCTGCCACTGCACGCAGCGCGCGATGATGTCCTCGCGCGGCTCGAGACCGAAAATGGCGTCGGAGAGCTGGACCGAGCCCGCTTCCTTACCTTCGAGGGTGGTGACCTTCAATTCCATCTCACGCCTCCTGCGCAGCCGGAGCGGCTTCCGCATCGCCCGCAACCTTGAACTTGCCGGGCTTCGGAGCTTCCTTCGGCAGCGGCTTCTTGACGGCGTCGCGCACGCGGATCCAGCCGCCCTTGGAGCCGGGAACGGCGCCTTCGACGAGGATCAGGCCGCGCTCGACATCGGTCTGGACGACGCGAAGGTTGAGCGTGGTGATGCGATCGACACCCATGTGGCCGGGCATCTTCTTGTTCTTCCAGGTCTTGCCGGGGTCCTGACGACCGCCGGTCGAACCGATCGAACGGTGCGAGATCGACACACCATGCGTGGCGCGCAGACCGCCGAAGTTCCAGCGCTTCATGCCGCCCGCAAAACCCTTACCGACCGAGGTGCCGGTGACGTCGACGAACTGGCCGACGACGAAGTGATCGGCCTGGATCTCGGCGCCGACCGGAATCATGGCATCCGCAGTGACGCGGAATTCCTCGACCCGGCGCTTCGGCTCGACCTTGGCGACCGCGAACTGGCCGCGCTCGGCCTTGGGCATGTAAACGGTCTTGCGGCTGCCCGAACCGAGCTGGAGCGCGACGTAACCGTTCTTCTCTTCGGTGCGGTGGCCTACGACCTGGCAATTGCCGAGCTTCAGCACGGTCACGGGGATATGTTCGCCGGTCTCCGTGAAGACCCGCGTCATCCCGACCTTTTGTGCGATCACTCCGGAGCGCATCGGCTTGCTTCCTGTTCTTTCTGTCCTTGCGGACTAGCTAATCTTCTGAGTGAGCATGACCCGGTCCGAAAACCGGTGCCCACTTGTCGGGGTCGTGCTCAGAGCTTGATCTCGACGTCGACGCCGGCGGCCAGATCGAGCTTCATCAAAGCATCGACGGTCTGCGGGGTCGGATCGACGATGTCGAGCAGGCGCTTGTGCGTGCGCATCTCGAACTGTTCGCGGCTCTTCTTGTCGACGTGGGGCGAACGGTTGACGGTGAACTTCTCGATGCGCGTGGGCAGCGGAATGGGTCCGCGGACCTGCGCACCGGTGCGCTTCGCCGTGTTCACGATCTCGCGGGTCGACGTATCGAGGATACGATGGTCGAACGCCTTGAGACGGATACGAATGTTTTGGCCGTTCATTGCCGTGCTTTCTTTGAGTAGAGTGGCGAGCAGCGAGTAGCGAACAGAATTCCCTATTCGCCACTCACCATTCCCTATTCGCTTGTTACTCGATAATCGAGGCGACGACGCCGGCGCCGACGGTGCGGCCGCCTTCGCGGATCGCGAAGCGCAGCTTCTCTTCCATCGCGATCGGCACGATCAGGTGCACTTCCATCGCGATGTTGTCGCCCGGCATCACCATCTCGGTGCCTTCCGGCAGGTGCACGACACCGGTCACGTCGGTGGTGCGGAAGTAGAACTGCGGACGGTAGTTGGTGAAGAACGGGGTGTGGCGACCGCCCTCTTCCTTGGTGAGGATGTAGGCCTCAGCCTTGAACTTGGTGTGCGGCTTGACCGAACCCGGCTTGGCCAGAACCTGGCCGCGCTCGACGTCCTCGCGCTTGGTGCCGCGCAGCAGCGCACCGATGTTGTCGCCGGCCTGGCCCTGATCGAGCAGCTTGCGGAACATTTCGACGCCGGTGACGGTGGTCTTCTGGGTGGCGCGCAGACCGACGATCTCGATTTCCTCGCCGACCTTGACGACGCCGCGCTCGACACGGCCGGTCACGACGGTGCCGCGGCCCGAGATCGAGAACACGTCTTCAACCGGCATCAGGAACGGCTGGTCGATCGGACGCTCCGGCTGCGGGATGTACTCGTCGACGTTGCGCATCAGCTCGAGGATGGCGTCGTGGCCGAGCTTCTTGTCGGAATCTTCGAGGGCGGCCAGCGCCGAACCCTTGATGATCGGGATCTTGTCGCCGGGGAATTCGTACTTCGAGAGCAGCTCGCGGACCTCGAGCTCGACGAGCTCGAGCAGCTCCGGATCGTCGACCATGTCGCACTTGTTGAGGAACACGACGAGCGCGGGCACGCCGACCTGGCGGGCGAGCAGGATGTGCTCGCGGGTCTGCGGCATCGGGCCGTCAGCGGCCGACACGACCAGGATCGCACCGTCCATCTGGGCGGCGCCGGTGATCATGTTCTTCACGTAGTCGGCGTGGCCGGGGCAGTCGACGTGGGCGTAGTGGCGGTTCTGCGTCTCGTACTCGACGTGAGCGGTCGAGATCGTGATGCCGCGAGCCTTCTCTTCCGGCGCCTTGTCGATCTGGTCGTACGCGGTGAACGTTGCACCGCCGGTCTCGGCGAGGATCTTGGTGATCGCCGCGGTCAGCGACGTCTTGCCATGGTCGACGTGACCGATGGTGCCGATGTTGCAGTGGGGCTTGTTACGTTCAAACTTTGCTTTGGCCATTTGACTCTCCGTTCAATCGTCAGTTCGAGACCGACGACAATCAGGCAAACTTCTTCTGGACTTCTGCCGACACGTTGGCCGGCGCTTCTGCGTAGTGATCGAACTGCATGGTAAAGGTCGCGCGACCCTGGCTCATCGAACGCAGGTTATTCACGTAACCAAACATGTTCATGAGCGGCACCATCGCGTTGATGACGTTGGCGTTGCCGCGCATGTCCTGACCCTGGATCTGACCGCGCCGGGAATTCAGGTCGCCGATGACCGAGCCGGTGTAGTCTTCCGGGGTCACCACTTCGACCTTCATGATCGGCTCGAGCAGGACGGACTTGCCCTTCTGCAGCGCTTCCCGGAAAGCCGCGCGCGCTGCGATTTCGAAGGCGAGCGCCGACGAGTCGACGTCGTGGTACTTGCCGTCGACCAGCTGAACCTTGACGTCGACCACGGGGAAGCCCGCGACCACGCCAGAGCTCATCACGCTGTTCAGGCCCTTTTCGACGCCGGGGATATATTCCTTCGGCACCGCGCCGCCGACGATCTTGGACTCGAACTCGTAGCCCTTGCCGGGCTCGTTCGGCTCGACCACGATCGACACTTCGGCGAACTGACCGGTACCGCCGGTCTGCTTCTTGTGGGTGTACTTGACCTCGGCCCGCTTGGTGACGCGCTCACGGAATGCCACCTGCGGCGCGCCGATGTTGGCATCGACCTTATAGGTCCGCTTCAGGATGTCGACCTTGATGTCGAGGTGGAGTTCGCCCATGCCCTTGAGGATGGTCTGGCCGGACTCCTGGTCGGTCGACACGCGGAAGGACGGATCCTCTGCAGCAAGCTTCGCCAGCGCGACGCCCAGCTTTTCCTGGTCGGCCTTGGACTTCGGCTCGATCGCGATCTCGATGACCGGCTCGGGGAATTCCATCTTTTCCAGGATCACCTGCTTGTCGGGATCGCACAGCGTGTCACCGGTGCGCGCTTCCTTCAGGCCGGCCAGTGCCACGATATCGCCGGCATAGGCTTCCTTGATGTCTTCGCGGTTGTTCGCATGCATCAACAGCATGCGCCCGATGCGCTCCTTCTTCTCGCGGGTCGAGTTCACGACGCCGGTGCCGCTCTGGAGAACGCCAGAATAGATGCGGCAGAAGGTGATGGTGCCGACGAACGGGTCGTCCATGATCTTGAACGCGAGCAGAGCCAGCGGCTCCTTGTCGTCGGCCTTGCGCACGACTTCATTGCCCTTGTCGTCAGTGCCCTTGATCGCGGGCACGTCGATCGGCGACGGCAGATAGTCGACCACGGCGTCGAGCAGCGGCTGCACGCCCTTGTTCTTGAAGGCCGAGCCGCACAGCACGGGATAGAACGCGCCGGTCAGCACCGCCTTGCGGAGCAGACGCTTCAGGGTCGCCTCATCAGGCTCTTTGCCGTC
The DNA here is from genome assembly GCF_016616235.1 of Bradyrhizobium diazoefficiens. NCBI lineage: Bacteria > Pseudomonadati > Pseudomonadota > Alphaproteobacteria > Hyphomicrobiales > Nitrobacteraceae > Bradyrhizobium > Bradyrhizobium diazoefficiens. The sequence goes on along the minus strand of NZ_CP067100.1, from coordinate 3,423,519 downwards.
GAGATAGGCGGCCATAGCATCGTCGTCGAGCTCGACGGCGGCTTCCACCATCTTCTCGCGGTATTCCTTGGCCTGGTCGACCATGTCTTCCGGAATGTCGACATAGTCGAACTTCGCGCCGAGCGACTCGTCGTTCCAGACGATGCCCTTCATCTTCACGAGATCGACGAGACCCTTGAAGTTGTTCTCGGCACCGATCGGAAGCTGGATCGCGATCGGCTTGGCGCCGAGGCGGTCAACGATGTCGGCCAGACATTTGAAGAAGTCCGCGCCGGTCTTGTCCATCTTGTTGGCGAAGACGATCCGCGGAACCTTGTATTTGTCGCCCTGGCGCCAAACGGTCTCGGTCTGGGGCTCAACGCCCTGGTTCGAGTCGAGCACGCAGACGGCGCCGTCGAGCACGCGCAGCGAACGCTCGACTTCGATGGTGAAGTCGACGTGGCCGGGGGTGTCGATGATGTTCAGGCGCTTGCCGTTCCAGAACGCGGTGGTCGCAGCCGAGGTGATCGTGATGCCACGCTCCTGCTCCTGCTCCATCCAGTCCATCGTCGCGGCACCTTCGTGCACTTCGCCGATCTTGTGGCTCTTGCCGGTGTAATAGAGGATGCGCTCGGTCGTGGTCGTCTTGCCGGCGTCGATATGCGCCATGATACCGAAGTTGCGGTAGTCTTCGATGGCATGTTGGCGGGGCATGGGGGTGTTCCTTGCGAGTCCGTTTGTTTCGCCGTTACCAGCGATAGTGCGAGAAGGCGCGGTTGGCTTCCGCCATCCGGTGCACGTCTTCACGCTTCTTGACGGCGTTCCCACGGTTGTTCGATGCGTCCAGGAGCTCCGCCGAGAGACGCTCCGTCATCGTCTTCTCGTTGCGCTCGCGCGCGGCCGAGATCAGCCAGCGGATGCCCAGCGCCTGACGGCGCGTCGAACGAACTTCGACCGGAACCTGGTAGGTCGCGCCACCGACGCGGCGGGAGCGCACTTCGATCGTCGGCATGACGTTCTCGAGTGCCTGCTCGAACACGCCGAGCGGGCTCTGCTTGGTCTTGGATTCGATGAGACCGAATGCACCGTAGACGATGCCTTCGGCGACCGACTTCTTGCCGGCGTACATCACCGAGTTCATGAACTTCGTGACGATGATGTTCCCGAACTTCGGATCGGGAAGAACTTCGCGCTTTTCCGCTGAGTGGCGACGAGACATTGAGCTGGTTCCCGCTTATTTCGGACGCTTCGCGCCGTACTTCGAACGACGCTGCTTACGGTTCTTGACGCCCTGGGTATCCAGAACGCCGCGGAGGATGTGGTAGCGCACGCCGGGCAAGTCCTTGACGCGGCCGCCGCGGATCATGACCACCGAGTGCTCCTGGAGGTTATGGCCTTCACCGGGGATGTAGCCGATCACCTCGAAACCGTTGGTCAGACGCACCTTGGCAACCTTACGAAGCGCCGAGTTCGGCTTCTTCGGGGTCGTGGTGTAGACGCGCGTGCAAACGCCGCGCTTCTGCGGCGACTGCTGGAGCGCCGGCACCTTCTTGCGCGACTTCTGCACTTCACGCGGTTGAGCGATCAGCTGGTTGATCGTCGGCATCCTGGCCTTACCCTTTGTTATCGCGGCCCCTTACGGGTCCGCTGTCTTGCCGCGGCCCGTCACCGGGACCGCAAATTCTTGCCGCGCTACCCGCCCGACGGGGCCGCCTCGCACGGAACAATCCGCACAAAGCGAAATTGCGCCAACCGCTCCATCAACGAGCGGAAAGCGCTTCGACGCCACAGAGGACCGCAGTATTCGGGCCGGTCAGCGCAACGCTGCGGCCCGCACCGAGGTCATGCATCCGAGTTCGATCTCAAGAGAACGTGCTCAAGAGAACTAAAATCGCACTGGCATTGCCTAGCTATGATCGACAGCGTTTGAGCGGCATTCGTCGAGGTTGGTGCCCGTCTTAAGTGACCCCTTGCAGATCTAATCCTGGGGGATCAACGGGTGGCCCGTTCCGACGCTGGCGATGCTCACCGCCTGTCGTTAAGTGAGGCGCTTTCTATAAGTGAGAATCGATCAAGTCAAGCGAAACGACAGTCGGAAAACGCTTCTGGCACCTATCGAAATCGCCGTTTGCCGCACTCACTGCGCCATCCGCAGATGGGCAGGGGTCGCCTGTTCCGCCGCCCCTGCGATCCATTTATATCCGGGTGAAATATACTTTTATATCTCTTGCTAAGGCTTTTTTTCCTGTTGATGCGGCAATCTGCCGCCTTCGGCGGAGAGTTGCGCCATGCGGTACACCGACATTGCCATTGTCGGCGGGGGATTGTCCGGCTCGACCGCCGCCGCAATGCTCGGCCGCGCCGGCATTTCTGCAGTGCTGATCGATCCGCATGAGAGCTATCCGGCGGATTTTCGCGTCGAGAAACTCAGCGGTCACGTCCAGGTCGAGCGATTCCTGAAGACCGGAATCGGAGAATCGGTGCTGCGCCGCGCGACCTTTGCCGGCGAGAACTGGATCGCGCGCTTCGGCTATCTGCTCGACAAGGCGCCGAGCCGGCAGTTCAACATTCTCTACGATTCCCTGGTCAACGCGATCCGCGACGAGATCCCTGTTGACGTCGAGCGGATCTGCGCCAAGGCGATCGCGGTCGAGACCAGCCCCGAGCGGCAGCGGATCGCGCTTTCCAATGACGAGACCATCTCGGCCCGCCTGGTCGTGCTCGCCAACGGCCTCAATGTCGGCTTGCGCCACCAGCTCGGCATCGCGCGCAAAGTCATCAGCGCCTGCCACTCGATCTCGGTCGGGTTCGACGTGGTGCCGGCGGGGCGGGATTCGTTCGGCTTCCCGGCGCTGACCTATTTCTCGGAACGGCCGAGCGACCGCATTCCCTACATCACGCTGTTTCCGATCGGCACGCGGATGCGCGCCAATCTGTTCGTCTACCGGGCCTTTGACGACCCGTGGCTGAACCAGCTGCGCCGCAGCCCGGCCGAGACGCTGAATGCCGCCCTGCCCCGGCTGAGACGCATCACCGGCGCATTCGACATCCCCGGCGAGATCAAGATCCGCCCCACGGATCTCCACGTGAATGACGCAGGCGGCCTGCCGGGCTTGGTGCTGGTGGGCGATGCCTTCGCAACCTCCTGCCCCGCCGCCGGCACTGGCTGCGACAAGGTCTTCACCGACGTCGAGCGGCTCTGCAATGTCTACATCCCGCAGTGGCTGGCCTCCGACGGGATGGATGTGAACAAGATCGCCGGCTTCTACGCCGATCCGCTCAAGCGGGCCTGCGACGAATGGTCAGCGGCCAAGGCGTTCGACTTCCGCTCGGTCTCGACCGCAACGAGCCCTTACTGGACGGCGCAGCGCTGGGCGCGCTTCATGGCCTGGTCGGTTCAGGGGTTGGCGCGGCCGCTTGGCGGCGCCCTCGATCTGGAGCCGAACTTCCTCGGTCACGCCTCCTCGTCGTCGTCGTCCTCGTCATCATCGAGGTCGTCGTCTTCCTCGCTGTCGTCATCGGCCTGAGCAACTGCGCTGTGCGGCTGGTGCATCTGGTCGTTCCACAGCTTGCGATAGGTGCCGTTCTTCGCGAGCAGCTCGGCATGCGAGCCGCGCTCGATCGCCTTGCCCCCTGAGATCACGATGATCTCGTCCATCTCGACCACGGAGGTGAGACGGTGGGTCGACCAGATCATGGTACGGCCCTTGGCGACCTTGAGCAGCGTGCGGTTGATCGCGGCCTCCGTGGTCTGGTCCAGCGCCGAGGTGGCCTCGTCCAACAGCAGCACCGACGGATTGCGGATGATCGCGCGCGCGATCGCGATGCGCTGGCGCTGGCCGCCCGACAGCGTATCGCCGCGCTCGCCGACCGGCGTGTCGTAGCGCTGCGGCAGGCTCATGATGTAGCGGTGGATCTCGGCCTTCCTGGCGGCCTCCTCCACCTCCTCGTCGGTCGCGCCTTCCTTGCCGAGCCGGATGTTCTCGCGGATCGACATGTTGAACAGCATATTCTCCTGGAACACGACCGCCATGCTCCGGCGCAGCGAATCCAGCGTCACCTTGCGGACGTCGACACCGTCGATAGTGACACGGCCCTCGTCGGGCACGTAGAGCCGCAGGATCAAATTGAGCAGCGTGCTCTTGCCGGAGCCCGAGGGGCCGACGATGGCGATGCTCTTGCCGACGTTGAGCTTGAGGCTGAGATTGTCCAGCACCGGCGTCTGGCTGCCCTCGTACTGGAAGGTGACGTGGTCGAAGGTGATGTCGTTGGTGATGCGCGGCAGGTCGGGCGCACCGGGGCGATCGGCGCCGCGGGTCGGCTCGTCGAGCAGTTCCTGGATGTGGCGGATCGCGGCGGCGGAGGAGATCGACACCGGGATGAAATGCATCACATGGGCGATGTTGTAGGAGACCTCCCAGAACGCGCTCTCGAAGGTGACGAAGGTTCCGATGGTGATCTGGCCCTTGGTCGCCAGATACGCGCCGATCGCGAGCACGACGAGATGCAGCAACAGCACCGAGATGGTAACGGTCCGCTCCACCATGGTGGACAGAAACGCGGCTGAAGCGATCCTGTGACGCGTCTCGTCGTTGCGGAAGGTGAAGAAGCCGAACATCTTGCGTTGCAGGCTGAACGCCTTGATCACCGCCTGCGCGGCCACGTTCTCCTGCACCATGCCGAGCAGCGCGCTCTCGTTGAGCTTCTGCTCGTAATTGGCCTGCACCGCTTTCGGGGTGAGGATGCGCGGGCCGATCAGCGTGATCGGGAACACCAAGAGCGCGACCGCGGCGAGCTGCCAGTTCAGGAACACCATCAGGATGATGCCGGCGATCAGTTCCAGAAACGGCAGCGCGGCGCTGTTGGCGAAGGATTTCACCGAGCCTTCGAAGGCCGAGAGGTCGACGGAGAAGCGCGACAGAATCTCGCCGCGCTTGGTGCGGCCGAAATAGCCCGCCGGCAGATCCTGGACGTGCTCGAACAGCCGCTTGCGGACCTCGGAGATGATGCAGCCGGCCAGCCGCGCATCCCAGAGCTCGTACCAGATCGCGACGATCGAGGTGAAGATGCCGGCGGCGGCGAGGACGCCGAGAATCTTGTACAGCGCCTGGAAATCCTCCTCGCCGAGCGCGTCGTCGATCAGGAACTTGAGGCTGAGCGGCATGATGACGTTGAACAGCGTCTCGACGACGACGCCGAACGCCACGAATGACAGCATCCGCTTGTAGTTGGTCAGGAACGGCTTGACGAAGCCGAGGATGGTGGCAAGCGCGCCGGCGGCCTCGCGCGCGGTGAAGACGACGAGGTCCTCGTCCTCATCGTCGTCATCGAGCTCCAGCTCGTCATCCTCCTCGTCTTCGTCGTTCTCGTCGTCTTCGAGGTCCGGCTTGACGGCGGAGGCGAACTTGTCGTCGAGTTCGGCCGCCCCTCCGGCGGCGAGTTTCTGTTTGTCGGGCGAGAGAGGCTTGGACGCCATGAAACCAACCGATGCTGACGGCCGGCATGACCGCAGAGAAAGCAGGACGTAGCGGAGAGCCGCTATCGCACCGATTCTATGCGATCATGATGAATTCGGCAAAGCAATTGGCGAATTCACCCGATTCTTGAAAGCTAGTCGTCGTCCTCGTCAGCGACCTTGTCGAAGAAGGAATAGCGCAGACTGTCGGCGTCGGCGTACCACTGCCCCGGGCCCTTGCCCGCGGCGAGCGTCGCCTCCCAGAGCGCGTCGGTGCAGTCCTTGCGGTGCATCGACAGATCGAAGCCGTTGCCGAAGAACAGTTCGGACCATTCCCACCAGGTGCCGAGCTTCTTGACCCCGCGCAGAAGGTCGTAGCGGTCGATCAACCCTGATGCCATGTCCGAAGTGATCGAGCCGAACACGAGGCCGGTCTTGACCACGCGGTTGAGCTCGCGAATCGCGCGGACCACCTGCTTCGGAGAAACATGGCAGAGGCTGGTCTCGAACACGAAATCGAAGCTGCCGTCCTTGAACGGCATGTCGGTGATCGAGCCGAGCTTGTTGTACTTCTTCAGCGCCTTCGGCGTCCTGGCGTGGATGGCACGGTTGTTCTCGATGCCGAAGGCATCGAAGCCGCGCTCGCGCAGCGCCCCGACCAGCTCGCCGCTGGCCGAGCCCGCAACCAGCAACTTCGCGCCCCTGGTCTTGCCCCAGACGATCCCGATCAGTTTTGTCAGATAGTCGGGATCGGTGAAGTGCCGCCACGCTTCGCTATAGGGGCCGAGACCGCGATAGTTCTCGAAATAGGCGCGGTCGACCTTATCGGAGACCGGCTTGCCGTCCTGCGCGCGCGCACGGCGCAGGCGCATCATCTCGGTGAGGATGATGTCGGTCGCCGCATCCGAGGAATCGAGCAGGCCATTCAGCGTGGAGTCGAACAGATAGTCGCCGACCACGACAATGCCGGGATGCTCCTTGGGTTCGGGCCGATGATTGGTCATGACGTCGCGTACCGGCAGACCGCCTGGAATCGCGTTCACCGACGACAGCCAGCGGTGGATCTTGCCTTCCATGAAATGCGAACGGGCATCGCCGAGCGAGGCCGGCAGCGATTTCAGCGCGGCATCGATCAGCTCCTGGTCCGAGAGGTTGGCGAAGGCGAGCGCGTCGGAGCCGGGAATGAGCCAATTCAGCACGCCATGCTTGCCGACGTCGTGGCGGGCGCCCTCGTTGTAGACGCAGCAGCCGCCGAAGGCCTCCGACATGAACCAGGCGCCGGAAATCTTCTCGCCCCAGAACGGGGTGTCGAACAGGATCGAGACGCGCAGATAATGCGCCGGACGGTCGAAATACGAGACGTGCTTGACCATCGACTTGCGCAGCTGCTCGCCTTCCCACCCCATCGTGGCGAGCCAGGAATGCGGCAGGCACATCAGCACGAGATCGAAGTCGCGCGTCTCCGGCCCCTTGCCGTTCATCATCCTGAGCTGGTAGCGGCCGGTCGGCGCCTTGCCGACGGTGAGCACGCGATGATTGAGCTGGATGTCGGCATTGACCTCCGACTGGAGGCACTCGATCAGCTGCTCGTTGCCGTTCTGGATGGAATAGAGGCCGATATAGCCGTCGACGTCCATCAAATAGTTCTTGAGCGCGTTGAGGCCGTTGGTGTTGTGGCTCTCGGTCGCGATGTCCGAGCGCGCCATCACCTTGAAGAAGCGCTTTGCGGTCTCGTCCTCGACCTCCTCGTCGAGCACCTGCTCGGCGGTCTTGTAGGCCCACGGGTTCTCGTTGTCGTGCGCGCCGACGCCCTCGTAATATTCGATCGGCGACATCGTCTCGGCGCAGCGCTTGCGGAACGCCTCGATCGCGGCCGCAGTCTTGGCGCCGTATCTGCGGCGCATGCCGGCAACGTCGTTGAGCAGCTCGCCGCCGAACTGCACCTGCTCGGCGTCCATCGGAATGGTCTGAAGGCCGAAATGCTGGATCAGCTCGCGCAGCGGATCGGGACCGGTCATCGAGTAATCGTAGATCTCGGCAACGCCAGCCTCGTACATCGCGGGCGCGGAATCGAATTTGCGCGTGACAATCTTGCCGCCGAGCCGGTCGGACGCCTCGAAGATGGTGATGCGGCAGAGATCGCCGAGCTTACGCTTCAGATACCAGGCGCTCATCAGCCCGCCGGGGCCGCCGCCTACGATTGCGAGATCAAGCATGTCAGTTCCGTGGTCTCCGGCCTTGCCCCCGTCACGGGATCCACCGGTGTAAGTCGCCTTAGCAGAAGCGCTTTTTTGGCTGAAGGAAAGATGAACAAAGGTTGATCCCGCACCGCAACAGGGAAACAAAGCAGCAAAAAGGCCGGCTTGCGCCGGCCTTTTCATTGTCCTCGGTATTCCTACGGATGAACGATCATTCCGCGGGCGGCAACGCAGGAAGCTCCGCTTCCGGCGCGGGCGACACCACGGCTGCCTGCTTCTCGCGCTCGTCCAGGATCAGCTTGTCGCGCTTCATCGCGACTTCGCGGATCTTGGCCATGGAGGCGCCGGTGCCTGCCGGGATCAGCCGGCCGACGATGACGTTCTCCTTGAGGCCTTCGAGCGGATCGATCTTGCCGTTGACTGCCGCCTCGGTGAGGACGCGGGTGGTCTCCTGGAACGAGGCCGCCGAGAAGAAGGAGCGGGTCTGCAGGCTCGCCTTGGTGATGCCGAGCAGAACCGGCGTACCCGTGGCGGGCTTCTTGCCCTCTTCCTTGGCCTTCTCGTTCAGTGCGTCGAACTCGATCTTGTCGACCTGCTCGCCGGAGATCATGTCCGTGTCGCCCTGGTCGGTGACTTCCACCTTCTGGAGCATCTGACGGACAATCACCTCGATGTGCTTGTCGTTGATGAGCACGCCCTGGAGCCGGTAGACTTCCTGGATTTCGTTGACCAGGTAGGCCGCAAGCTCCTCGATGCCCTTGACCGCAAGGATGTCGTGCGGCGCCGGGTTGCCTTCCACGATGAAGTCGCCCTTTTCGACGACGTCGCCGTCCTGAAGGTGGATGTGCTTGCCCTTCGGGATCAGGTACTCGCGCGCCTCCTCGGTCTTGTCCATCGGCTCGATCGAGATGCGACGCTTGTTCTTGTAGTCGCGTCCGAACCGGATGGTGCCCGCGATTTCGGCGATGATCGCCGCATCCTTCGGACGCCGTGCCTCGAACAGTTCCGCCACCCGCGGCAGACCGCCGGTGATGTCACGCGTCTTGGCGCTTTCGGTCGAGACACGGGCGAGGATGTCACCCGGGTTGACCTTGGCTCCGACGTCGACCGAGAGAATGGCGTCGACCGACAGCATGTAGCGGGCATCGCCGCCACGGGGGAGCTTGAGCACCTTGCCGTCCTTGCCCTTGACCACGATGGCCGGACGCAAGTCCGAGCCGCCGCGGGTCGAGCGCCAGTCGATGACCACGCGCTTGGCGATACCGGTGGCCTCGTCGAGCGTTTCCGAGATCGACTGCCCCTCGACCAGGTCCTCGAAGCCGATCGTACCCTCGACTTCGGTGAGGAGCGGACGGGTGTAGGGATCCCACTCAACGATGCGCTGGCCGCGCTTGACGTTGTCGCCCTCGTCGACATGCAGGCGCGAGCCGTACTGGACGCGGTGCGTCGCACGCTCGGTGCCGTCGGCATCGACGATCGCCACCACCATGTTGCGCACCATCGCGATCAGGTGACCTTCGCTGTTGCGGGCGATGGCCTTGTTCCGGATCACGATCTTGCCGTCGAAATTGGCTTCGACGAAAGACTGCTCGTTGAGCTGCGCCGCACCGCCGATGTGGAAGGTGCGCATGGTGAGCTGGGTGCCCGGCTCGCCGATCGACTGCGCCGCGATGACGCCGACGGCTTCGCCGTGGTTGACCGGCGTGCCGCGGGCGAGGTCGCGGCCGTAGCACTTGCCGCAGATGCCGTTGACGAGTTCGCAGGTCAACGCCGAGCGGATCTTCACCTCCTGCACACCACCCTGCTGGATGGCGTCCAGATGGCTCTCCTCCATCAGCGTATCGCGCTTGATGATCACCTTGCCCGAACTGTCCCGGATGTCTTCGCAGGCCGTGCGGCCGAGGATGCGCGAGCCGAGCGAGGCGACCACGGTGCCGGCATCGACGATGGCGCGCATCTTGATGCCGAGCTTGGTGCCGCAGTCGGACTGCGTGATGATGCAGTCCTGCGCGACGTCGACGAGACGACGGGTCAGATAGCCTGAGTTCGCGGTCTTCAACGCGGTGTCCGCGAGGCCCTTGCGGGCGCCGTGGGTCGAGTTGAAGTACTCGAGCACCGAGAGGCCTTCCTTGAAGTTCGAGATGATCGGCGTCTCGATGATCTCACCCGAGGGCTTCGCCATCAGACCGCGCATGCCGGCGAGCTGGCGCATCTGGGCCGGCGAACCGCGGGCACCGGAGTGAGCCATCATGTAGATCGAGTTGATGTCGGCATCGGCCCCGCTCGCCGTCTTCTTGGTCGAGGAGATTTCCTTCATCATCGCCTTGGCGATTTCTTCCGTGGCCTTCGACCAGGCGTCGACGACCTTGTTGTACTTCTCGCCATGGGTGATCAGACCGTCGTTGTACTGCTGCTCGAAATCCTTCGCCAGCGTACGGGTGGTGTCGACGATCTTCCACTTGCCGTGCGGCACGACCATGTCGTCCTTGCCGAACGAGATGCCGGCCTTGAACGCATTATAGAAGCCGAGCGCCATGATGCGATCGCAGAAGATCACCGTCTCCTTCTGGCCGCAGTGACGGTAGACCTGGTCGATGACGCCCGAAATCTCGCGCTTGGTCATCAGCTTGTTGATGATCTCGTACGAAATCCGCGGGTTCTTCGGCAGCAGATTGCCGAGCATGACGCGGCCGGCGGTGGTCTCGATCCAGCGCGTCGAGACCTTGCCGGTCTCGTCCATGCCTTGCCACCGGTACTTGATCTTGGTGTGGAGGTGGATGACCTTCGCGTGCAGCGCGTGCTCGAGCTCGGCCATGTCGCCGAAGATCTTGCCCTCGCCGGGCAGGCCTTCACGCATGATCGAGACGTAATAGAGACCGAGCACGATGTCCTGCGACGGCACAATGATCGGCTGGCCGTTCGCCGGATGCAGGATGTTGTTGGTCGACATCATCAGGACGCGCGCTTCCAGCTGCGCTTCGAGCGACAGTGGGACGTGCACGGCCATCTGGTCGCCGTCGAAGTCGGCGTTGAACGCCGAGCAGACCAGCGGGTGAAGCTGGATCGCCTTGCCCTCGATCAGCACCGGCTCGAACGCCTGGATGCCGAGGCGATGCAGCGTCGGCGCGCGGTTGAGCAGCACCGGGTGCTCGCGGATCACCTCGTCCAGGATGTCCCAGACCTCGGGCCGCTCCTTCTCGACCAGCTTCTTGGCTTGCTTGACGGTGGTGGACAGGCCCTTGGCGTCAAGCCGCGAATAGATGAACGGCTTGAACAGCTCGAGCGCCATCTTCTTCGGCAGGCCGCACTGATGCAGGCGCAGCTCGGGACCGACCACGATCACCGAACGGCCCGAATAGTCGACGCGCTTGCCGAGCAGGTTCTGACGGAAGCGGCCCTGCTTGCCCTTGAGCATGTCGGCGAGCGACTTCAGCGGACGCTTGTTGGCACCCGTGATGACGCGGCCGCGGCGGCCGTTGTCGAACAGCGCATCGACCGCCTCCTGAAGCATGCGCTTCTCGTTGCGGATGATGATGTCGGGCGCGCGCAACTCCATCAGCCGCTTCAAGCGGTTGTTGCGGTTGATGACGCGGCGGTAGAGGTCGTTGAGGTCCGAGGTCGCGAAGCGGCCGCCGTCGAGTGGCACCAGCGGACGCAGGTCCGGCGGAATCACCGGGACCACGGTCATGATCATCCATTCCGGCTTGTTGCCGGAGTGGCGGAACGCTTCCACGATCTTCAGGCGCTTGGCGAGCTTCTTGTGCTTGATGTCGGAGTCGGTCTCCTGCATCTCCGCGCGCAAGGACAATTCGAGCTTCTCGAGGTCCATGCCCTTGAGCAGCTCGCGGATCGCTTCGGCGCCGATCATGGCGGTGAACGAGTCCTGGCCGTACTCGTCCTGGGCCTTCAGATACTCGTCTTCCGACAGCAACTGACGGTCCTTGAGCGCGGTGAGACCCGGCTCGAGCACGACGTAGTATTCGAAGTAGAGGATCCGCTCGAGATCCTTCAGCGTCATGTCCAGCAGAAGGCCGATGCGCGAGGGCAGCGACTTCAGGAACCAGATGTGGGCGACGGGGGCGGCGAGCTCGATATGGCCCATGCGCTCGCGCCGGACCCGCGACAGCGTGACCTCGACCGAGCACTTCTCGCAGATGATACCCTTGTACTTCATGCGCTTGTACTTGCCGCACAAGCATTCGTAGTCCTTGATCGGCCCGAAGATGCGGGCGCAGAACAGGCCGTCGCGCTCGGGCTTGAAAGTACGGTAGTTGATGGTCTCCGGCTTCTTGATCTCGCCGTAGGACCAGGACAGAATCTTCTCTGGAGACGCGATCGAGATCCGGATCTGGTCGAAGACCTGAGCCGGCGTCGTCGGGTTGAAGAGATTCATAATTTCTTGGTTCATCGTCTTCTCCTCGCGTGCCGGTCGCCTCCGGCCGCAAATTCGAAAATCACTCGAGCAGGGCGCCCTGCCCTCAAGGCCTCAGACGGGTCGCCGATGCCCGGCCGTCAAAGGCCGGGCATGAAAGGTCGAATTACTCGGCCGCTTCCGAGGTCGGCGCCGGTCCCATCTTGGAGTTGTGCAGGTCGACGTTGAGGCCGAGCGAGCGCATTTCCTTGACCAGCACGTTGAACGATTCCGGAATACCGGCCTCGAACGTGTCGTCGCCGCGCACGATCGCCTCGTACACCTTGGTGCGGCCGGCGACGTCGTCCGACTTCACCGTCAGCATCTCCTGGAGCGTGTACGCCGCGCCGTAAGCCTCGAGCGCCCACACCTCCATTTCGCCGAAGCGCTGGCCGCCGAACTGCGCCTTGCCGCCCAGCGGCTGCTGGGTGACGAGCGAGTACGGACCGATCGAACGCGCGTGGATCTTGTCGTCGACCAGATGGTGCAGCTTGAGCATGTAGATGTAGCCCACCGTCACCTTGCGATCGAAGGCATCGCCGGTGCGGCCGTCATAGACGGTCGACTGACCCGAAGCGTCGAGACCGGCAAGCTTCAGCATCTCCTCGATGTCGGCTTCCTTGGCGCCGTCGAACACCGGGGTTGCGATCGGAACGCCGCGGCTGAGGTTGTGGCCGAGCTCGAGCAGCTCGTTGTCGTTGAGCGACTTGATGGTCTCGTCCTCGCCGTAGACCTTCTTCAAGGTCTCCTTCAGCGGCTTGATGTCCTGCTTCGACAGGTAGGCATCGACCGTCTGGCCGATACGCTTGCCGAGGCCGGCGCAGGCCCAGCCGAGATGGGTCTCGAGGATCTGTCCGACGTTCATGCGCGAGGGCACGCCCAGCGGGTTGAGCACGATGTCGGCATGCGTGCCGTCTTCCAGGAACGGCATGTCCTCGATCGGCACGATCTTCGACACCACGCCCTTGTTGCCGTGGCGGCCGGCCATCTTGTCGCCGGGCTGGATCTTGCGCTTCACCGCGACGAAGACCTTGACCATCTTCATCACGCCGGGCGGCAATTCGTCACCGCGCTGAAGCTTCTCGACCTTGTCGAGGAAGCGCTGTTCCAGCCCCTTCTTCGACTCATCGTACTGCTTCCGCATGGCCTCGATCTCGGCCATCAGCTTGTCGTTCGGCGAGGCGAACAGCCACCACTGCGACTTCGGGTACTCCTCGAGCACCGCACGGGTGATCTTGGTGTCTTTCTTGAAGCCCTTGGGACCGGCAATGCCCTGCCGCCCCTCGAGCAGCTCGGCAAGACGGTTGTAGACGTTGCGGTCCAGGATCGCCTGCTCGTCGTCGCGGTCCTTGGCCAGACGCTCGATCTCTTCCCGCTCGATCGCCAGCGCACGCTCGTCCTTGTCGACGCCGTGACGGTTGAACACGCGCACTTCCACGATCGTGCCCTGCACGCCCGGAGGAACGCGCAGCGAGGTGTCGCGGACGTCGGAGGCCTTCTCGCCGAAGATGGCGCGCAGCAGCTTTTCTTCCGGCGTCATCGGGCTTTCGCCCTTCGGCGTGATCTTGCCGACCAGGATGTCGCCGGCGCGCACTTCCGCGCCGATGTAGACGATACCGGCTTCGTCGAGGTTCTTCAGCGCTTCTTCCGAAACGTTCGGAATGTCGCGGGTGATTTCCTCAGGCCCGAGCTTGGTGTCACGGGCCATCACCTCGAATTCTTCGATATGAATTGAGGTAAACACGTCTTCCTTCACGATCCGCTCGGAGAGCAGGATCGAGTCTTCGAAGTTGTAGCCGTTCCACGGCATGAACGCGACCAGCACGTTGCGCCCCAGAGCGAGTTCGCCGAGATCGGTCGACGGACCGTCGGCGATGATGTCGCCCTTCTTGACGATGTCGCCGACCTTCACCAGCGGACGCTGGTTGATGCAGGTCGACTGGTTGGAGCGCTGGTACTTCATCAGACGGTAGATATCGACGCCCGACTTGGTCGGATCGAGATCTTCGGTGGCGCGGATGACGACGCGGGTCGCGTCGATCTGGTCGATCACGCCCGAACGGCGCGCCGCGATCGCGGCACCCGAGTCACGGGCGACCACGCCTTCCATGCCGGTGCCGACGAACGGCGCCTCGGCACGAACCAGCGGCACCGCCTGGCGCTGCATGTTCGAGCCCATCAGCGCGCGGTTGGCGTCGTCGTTCTCGAGGAACGGGATCAGCGCCGCAGCGACCGAGACGAGCTGCTTCGGCGAGACGTCCATGTAGTCGACCTTGTCCGGCGTCACCGGCAAGACTTCGCCGGCGTGACGGCAGACCACGAGATCCTCGGTGAAGCGGCCCTTGGGGTCGAGCGGCACGTTGGCCTGCGCGACCGTGTAGCGGCCTTCCTCCATCGCCGAGAGGTACACGACCTCGTCGGTGACGCGGCCGTCCTTGACCTTGCGATAAGGCGTCTCGACGAAGCCGTACTTGTTCACGCGCGCGAAGGTCGCGAGCGAGTTGATCAGGCCGATGTTCGGACCTTCCGGCGTCTCGATCGGGCAGATACGGCCGTAATGGGTCGGATGCACGTCGCGGACTTCAAAGCCGGCACGCTCGCGGGTCAGACCGCCCGGTCCAAGCGCCGAGAGGCGGCGCTTGTGGGTGATCTCGCTGAGCGGGTTGGTCTGGTCCATGAACTGCGACAGCTGCGAGGAGCCGAAGAACTCGCGCACGGCGGCAGCCGCGGGCTTGGCGTTGATCAGGTCCTGCGGCATGACCGTGTCGATGTCGACCGAGGACATGCGCTCCTTGATCGCGCGCTCCATACGCAGGAGGCCGATGCGGTACTGGTTCTCCATGAGTTCGCCGACCGAGCGCACACGGCGGTTGCCGAGATGGTCGATGTCGTCGATCTCGCCCTTGCCGTCGCGCAGGTCCACCAGGGTCTTGATGACCGAGAGGATGTCTTCCTTGCGCAGCGTGCGCTGGGTGTCGGGCGCATCGAGGTCGAGGCGCATGTTCATCTTGACGCGGCCGACCGCGGAGAGGTCGTAGCGCTCGGCGTCGAAGAACAGCGACTGGAACATGGCCTGCGCCGATTCCAGCGTCGGCGGTTCGCCCGGACGCATCACGCGGTAGATATCGAACAGCGCGTCCTCACGCGTCATGTTCTTGTCGGCCGAGAGCGTGTTGCGGATGTAGGGGCCGACATTGACGTGGTCGATGTCGAGCAGCGGCAGCTCCTTGTAGCCCTGCTCGTTGAGCGCCTTCATCAGCTTGTCGGTGATTTCCTCGCCGGCTTCGGCGTGGATCTCACCGGTCTTCGGGTTGACGAGGTCCTCGGCGACGTAGTTGCCGACCAACTCCTCGTCGGCCATGCGCAGCGCCTTCAGCCCCTTCTCCTGGAGCTGGCGGGCGGCACGGACGGTGAGCTTCTTTCCGGCCTCGAGCACGACCTTGCCGGTATCGGCATCGATCAGGTCGTTGACGGTCGAGTAGCCGCGGAAACGGTTGGCGTCGAACGGAACGCGCCAGCCTTCCTTGGTGCGCTTGTAGAGGATCTTCTTGTAGAACGTGGACAGGATCGCCTCGCCGTCGAGGCCGAGCGCGAACATCAGCGACGTCACCGGAATCTTGCGGCGGCGGTCGATACGCGCATAGACGATATCCTTGGCGTCGAACTCGATGTCGAGCCAGGAGCCGCGATACGGGATCACGCGGGCGGCGAACAGCAGCTTGCCCGAGGAATGGGTCTTGCCCTTGTCGTGGTCGAAGAACACGCCGGGCGAACGGTGCATCTGCGAAACGATCACGCGCTCGGTGCCGTTGACGATGAAGGTGCCGTTCATCGTCATGAGCGGGATGTCGCCCATGTAGACGTCCTGCTCCTTGATGTCCTTCACCGACTTCGCGCCGGTTTCCTCGTCGATATCGAACACGATGAGGCGCAGCGTCACCTTCAGCGGCGCAGCGAAGGTCATGCCGCGCTGGCGGCACTCGTCGACGTCATATTTCGGCTGCTCGAACTCGTAACGGACGAATTCCAGCATCGAGGTGCCCGAGAAGTCGGAGATCGGGAACACCGAGCGGAACACCGCCTGCAAGCCTTCATCGGCCCGACCGCCCTGGGGTTCGTCGACCATCAGGAACTGGTCATAGGACGCCTTCTGAACCTCGATGAGGTTCGGCATCTCGGCGACTTCCTTGATGTGTCCGAAGAACTTGCGAACGCGTTTGCGACCGGTGAATGTCTGCTGCGCCATCGTGGCCTCTCATTTCGTCGCCCGCTCTGGGCGCGCCGTCCGGAACGCGGCTGCCGCCGCTCCCCGGGTTGAATTTTTCGAACCCGTCTTGGGGGCCGGAAACTCAGTTTCAGGCGGGAATGTCCTGAATCTGTTCTTCAGACCTTCAAAACGCAAAACGACGCGCGGGGCGCTGCTGCGCGCCCGCCCGTCACAACGATTGTCTTCACGGACTGCAAAAGCCCGAAATAGCCTGCTCTCCCAACGGCTTACAGGGAATCCGGCATCCCTGCCCACCGCGCTTTCGTGCTGCCGACCCGATATGGGGCGACAATAGTGCAGATTCGAGGGATAAACCCTCAAATCCCCACACTTTTTCGTGTTCGGCCTGCGTCGGGACGTTCCGTCGCACGCCTTTTGCATCCGGTCCGCCCCTCGGGAAGGGTGGACCAAGATCCCGGGCCCGCATGATGCGCGTCCGGGATCTCGTACCAGCAAGTGGTGCTTACTTGAGCTCGACCTTGGCGCCAGCCTTCTCGAGCTGGACCTTGATCTTGTCGGCTTCGTCCTTGTTCACGCCTTCCTTGACAGGCTTCGGCGCGCCCTCGACGAGGTCCTTTGCTTCCTTCAAGCCCAGGCCGGTGATGGCGCGGACTTCCTTGATGACCTCGATCTTCTTGTCGCCGGCGGCGGCCAGAACGACCGTGAACTCGGTCTTCTCTTCGGCCGGAGCGGCGGCAGCGCCACCAGCAGCCGGGCCGGCCACGGCGACAGCCGCGGCAGCCGAAACGCCCCACTTCTCTTCGAGGAGCTTCGCCAGTTCAGCAGCTTCGAGCACGGTGAGGCTCGAGAGGTCGTCAACGATCTTCTGCAAGTCAGCCATTGTTCAGTTTCCTTGAGTGTAAGTCTGGTTCGGGTTTGAGTTTTGCGAAGGGCGTCAGGCCGCTTCGCCCTTTGAGGCATGAGCCTGGATGACGCGCGCGAGCTTGCCCGCGGGCGCGTTGGCGAGCTGGGCCAGCTTGGTCGCCGGGGCCACGAGGAGGCCGACGATCTTGCCGCGCAGTTCGTCAAGCGACGGCAGCGAGGCAAGCGCCTTCACGCCGTCGACATTCAGGACGGTCTTCCCCATCGAGCCGCCGATGATGACGAACTTTTCGTTCGCCTTGGCGAATTCGATGGCGACCTTCGGCGCCGCTACCGGATCGTTCGAAGTGGCGATCACGGTCGGCCCCTTCAGCATGGGGCCGATGGCAACGACGTCAGTGCCTTCAAGAGCAATTTTGGCGAGACGGTTCTTCGAGACCTTCACCGAGGCACCCGCCTGCTTCATCTGCGTGCGCAGCTTCTGCATCTGGGCGACGGTGAGGCCGGAATATTGAGCAACGACCGCGACGCTCGTGGTCTTGAAGACCCCGTTGAGCTGTTCGACCGCTTCTTTCTTTGCCGCTCGTTCCACAGCAAGCTCTTTCCGGTTGGCGGTCATCGCGAAAGCGGGACCGCCGGGTTGCACCCATCGTCCCGCCCAAACCTGAACCTCGGGGCCAAAACCCTTCGGACACGCCGGGCAAGACGACAATTCAAAGCCTGCCCTCCGGGAACCCCTAAAGGCCCACGGCGTGTCGAGGTCCGAACCAGACCCGTTTCGCGAAGCCAGCCGTCAAAGCTGGGAGCGAAGTGAAATCCGGTCTTCACCCGTCTATGCAGGCCATGCGATTAAGCCGTTGAGAAATCGAAATTCCCGCGGGCGCCTGCAGTCTTGGACAGGACAAGGTCAGCCGGCGAACCGCCCGACCTCTGCCCGCACTCCACCAGCCGACGGACTTTCTTTCCTTTTCGGGCAAATCCTTGCGGACGTCCTGAAAAGGAATGATCTCCTGTCGTGTCAGGTTTTCGGAATGCGTGCACGAACGCGCCAGCCGAAGCCGGCACGTCCGGAAGCGGTTCTTTAACCCCTCTCTGCCTGCTTGCCAAGAGCAAAATTCACACCAGTTCCAATCCGTTGCCGGCGGGGGTTCAGGCGGGCCGATAAGGGCCGATTCAGGCCGATTTGACTTCATAAGGCAGTGGCCTGCCCGCGAAGAATGCGGTCAGGTTCGCCAGCACGCAGTTCTGCATGGCGACGTGCGAGTCCAGGGTGTGGCCGCCGATATGCGGGGCGAGCACGACGTTGGGGAGCGCGGTCAGCGCGTCGGGCGCGTGCGGTTCCTTCTCGAAGACGTCGAGGCCGGCGCCGGCGATGGCCTTGTCGGTGAGCGCCGCGACCAAGGCCTTCTCGTCGATCACCGAGCCGCGGGAGATGTTGACGACATAGCCGTCCGCGCCGAGGCGCCCCAGGATATCCGCATTGACGACGTGCTGCGTCTCCGCCCCTGCCCGGACCGCGATCATCAGCACGCTGCACCAGTCGGCGAGCGCCTCCAGCGACGGGAAATATTGATAGGGCAGATCGTATTGGCTGCGGCTGAAATAGCCGACCTCGCTCTCGAAGGCGGCGCAGCGCGCGGCGATCTTGCGACCGATCTCGCCCATGCCGAAGACGCCGATGCGGCGGCCAGGCATGCCGGCCTGCGGCCGCATCATCGGCGATCGCTTCGACGCGGCCCAGTCGCCGCTGCGGACATATTGGTCGGCAACCAAAATCCGCCGCGTCGTGGCCAGCATCAGCGACATCGCGAGGTCGGCCACCGAGGCGGCATTGGCGCCGGGGCTGTGCCCGACCGCGATGTTGCGCGCGGCGGCGGCTTTCAGGTCGACGCCGTCATAGCCGGTGCCGTAGCAGACGATCGCGCCGAGCTTTGGGAAGAAGTCCATCGCCTCAGCGCCGAGCGGCGTGCCGCCCGCCGTCAGCAGCGCACGGATGTCGCTCAGCTCCTCGGCCGCGAAAACCTCCCGCGCGGGCTTGCTACCGGTGTCGAGCAGGTCGAACCGCTCGGCAAAGCGCGCCGTCATCGACTTCGGGAGCGTGAATAGATCAGGACCTTGTCAGCCATTGTTGTTGTTTCCGGTCAACGCCGCCACAAACGACGAGGGGCGGAATCGGTTGCCCAATTCCGCCCCTCGCCTCATGCAATTTCCAGACTTAGCCGAGAATGGTGCCCGGCTCGACCTTCACGCCGGGGCCCATCGTCGAGGACACCGCAACGCGCTGGATGTAGGTGCCCTTCGAGCCGGCCGGCTTCGCCTTCGAGACAGCATCGGCCAGAGCCTTGATGTTCTCGACCAGCTTCTCCTCGGAGAACGAGGCCTTGCCGACGCCGGCCTGCAGGATGCCGGCCTTCTCGACACGGAACTCGACCGAGCCGCCCTTCGCACCCTTCACCGCACCGGTGACGTCCATGGTCACGGTGCCGATCTTCGGGTTCGGCATTAGGCCGCGCGGGCCCAGCACCTTACCGAGACGGCCGACCAGCGGCATCATGTCGGGGGTAGCGATGCAGCGGTCGAACTCGATCGTGCCGTTCTGCACCTTCTCGACCAGGTCCTCGGCACCGACGACGTCGGCACCGGCAGCCTTGGCCTCGTCCGCCTTGGCGCCGCGGGCGAACACGCCGACGCGGAGCGTGCGGCCGGTGCCGTTCGGCAGGGTCACGACGCCGCGGACCATCTGGTCGGCGTGGCGCGGATCGACGCCGAGATTGATCGCGACCTCGATGGTCTCGTCGAACTTCGCTTTCGCGCGTTCCTTGACCATCTTGATGGCGTCCGCGAGGGGGTAAAGCTTTTCACGGTCAATGCCTTCGCGGGCTTTGTTCAAACGCTTTCCGATTGCCATGACCGATTACCCCGCCACTTCCAAACCCATCGAACGGGCCGAGCCCTCGACCATCTTCATGGCCGATTCGATGCTGTCGCAATTCAAGTCCTTCATCTTCTTCTCGGCGATCTCGCGCACCTGCGCTTTGGTCACCTTGCCGGCCTTGTCACGGCCCGGCGCTTTCGAGCCGGACTGGATTTTTGCGGCCTGCTTGAGGAAGTAGGACATCGGAGGCGTCTTCATCTCGAACGTGAACGAACGATCGGCGTAGATCGTGATCACGACGGGAATCGGGGTGTTCTTCTCTTCCTTCTGGGTCTGGGCGTTGAACGCCTTGCAGAACTCCATGATGTTGAGACCACGCTGACCGAGCGCGGGACCGATCGGGGGCGAAGGATTCGCCGCACCGGCCGGGACCTGAAGCTTCAGGTATCCGGTCACTTTCTTTGCCATGTATCACTCCTGTTGTGCCGGCAAGGCCGGCGGTTTCAGGTTCGTGGTCTGGGTCGGATGCGGCTGGCGACCGCCCTCTCCCTCCCACGGCCTCTTGTTGCGCGAGACCAAAGCCTCGCGCCTCGTCCGGTCAGACCTTCTCGACCTGACCGAATTCCAGTTCCACCGGCGTCGCGCGGCCGAAGATCGACACCGCGACCTTCACGCGCGAGCGCGCCTCGTCGATTTCCTCCACCACACCCGAGAACGAGGCGAACGGGCCGTCAGCCACGCGCACGTTCTCGCCGATCTCGAACGACACCGACGCCTTCGGCCGTTCTACGCCCTCCTGCACCTGGTGCAGGATGCGCATGGCCTCGGCTTCCGAGATCGGCATCGGCTTGTTTTCCGCGCCGAGGAAGCCCGTGACCTTCGGCGTGTTCTTGATCAGATGAAACGCCTCGTCGGTCAGCTTCATCTTCACCAGCACGTAGCCGGGGAAGAACTTGCGCTCGGCATCGATCTTGCGGCCGCGGCGCACTTCCGTGACCTTCTCGGTCGGAACCAGCACCAGTTCGAACAGATCCTCGAGCCCGCGCTGCTTGGCCTGCTCGCGGATCGATTCGGCGACCTTCTTCTCGAAGTTCGAATAGGCGTGGACGATGTACCAGCGCTTGTCGGACGATTGGGTTGCGGCGGCTGCTGTTGCCATCAGTGAATGCCCAGAAGGAAGGTGATGAGGTAGCGGATGATCTGGTCGGCGGCGAAGAAGAAGACCGAGGCCACAGCGACCATGACGAACACCATGATGGTGGTGATCGTGGTCTCACGACGGGTCGGCCAGGTGACCTTGGCGGTCTCCGAGCGCACTTCCTGCAAGAACTTGAACGGGCTGACTGCCATCGCTTGATGTCCAACGTCCGTCGACAGACGCAACTGAATTTCAGGGATTCCGAACAGCCGCCGTTGGCCCAGCCCTCTGTCTCGAAGGATGAGCCGGAAATCGGGCTCGATTGTTCGGGGATTTCAAAGCCGCGCCGGATATCCGCATCTCAGCGGGCCGGCAGCGAGTGTCGGGTAGATACTGCGGATGGGGTCAAAGGTCAAGGATGGACGGGTGCGGCCAGTCGGCCTTGGCTTCTGGACGGGCACCGTCGAACAGTTTGGGATCAAGGGGTTAGCCGGCAGCTAACTGGCAGGAGTGGCAGGGCTCGAACCTGCGACCCCCGGTTTTGGAGACCGGTGCTCTACCAATTGAGCTACACTCCTGTGGACCCTCGCGTCGCCACGCGGATCAGGGGCGCTTTCAAGCACAGGGGACGGCCGGATTGCAAGGGTGAAGCGCGCTGGCTTCGCTTGTTTGTGCCGCGCGTTCTGGGTCACAGTTCGTTTCCGACAACAAAAAGCCACCGGGAGCGCCCATGACCGCGACAGCCGCCCTATCTTCCACAACCGCGCCGAAAACCCCGCCATTGCCCGAGGCGAAGACCGAAGCACTCGGCCTGTCGCGGCTCCGCCTCGAGGCGATGTCGGACGCGTTCAAACGCGAGATCGACAAGGGAACCGTGCCCGGCGTGACCGTGCTGGTGGCGAGGGGCGGCCAAGTCGGCTGGTTCGAGGCGCTCGGCAAGCAGAGCCCGGCGAGCTCGACGCCGATGGCGCTTGATTCGATCTTCCGGATCTTCTCGATGACCAAGCCCATCGTCTCGGTCGGCATCATGATGCTGGTCGAGGACGGCCATCTGCTACTCGGCGACCCCGTCGCCAAGTTCATCCCGGAATTCGCCGACCAGAAGGTGGGCGTGGTTAGCGGCGGCAAGCTGGAGCTGGTTCCGGCCAGGCGGCCGATGACGGTGCAGGACCTGCTCCGCCACACCTCGGGCCTCACCTATGAGCACCAAGGCGACGGCCCCGTGCACAAGCTCTACCAGGAGTCTCGCGTCCGCAGCCGCAAGATCAGCAATGCCGAGCATGCCGCGCTGGTGGCGAGCTTCCCCCTCGTCTGCCATCCCGGCGACGAGTTCAACTACAGCCGCTCCACCGACATCCTCGGCCGCATCATCGAAATCATCAGCGGCAAGTCGCTCGGCGCGTACCTCGCGGAGCGCATCCTCGCGCCGCTTCAGATGGCTGAGACCGGCTTCTCGACGAGCGAAGCCAACGCCGGCCGCCTCGCCGAGCCGTTCGCGGCCGATCCCTGGACCGGCGACAAGGTCGCGCTGTTCAACATGCTCGAGCAACCGGTGATGGAGTCCGGCGGCGGCGGGCTGGTCTCGACCACGATGGACTATGCCCGCTTCGTTCTGATGCTGCGCAACGGCGGCACGCTCGACGGCAACAGGATCATCGGCCGCAAGACGCTGGAACTGATGGCGTCCGATCATCTCGGGCCTGATGTCGTGACCAACGGCACGCTGCTGTCGCCCGGCCACGGTTTCGGTCTCGGCTTCGCCGTGCGCCGCGAGGCCGGTATCGCGCCGTTCCCCGGCAGCGTCGGCCAGTATTTCTGGAGCGGCATTGCCGGCACGTTCTTCTGGATCGATCCGAAGGAGGATCTGTTCGTGGTGTTCATGAGCCAGGGCCCGGGCCAGCGTGATTATACGCGGACGCTGGTAAGGGACCTGGTTTACGCGGCGGTGGAGTGACGCGGCGCCGTTTCTTCACTCTCGCCGTCATGCCCCGCGAAAGCGGGGCATCCCGTACGCCGCGGCAGATGTGGTGAGAGCGAGCTCTCCAATGTGGGCCGCAGAGTACTGGATCATCCGCCTTCGCGGACGATGACAGCTGTGTTTTGAGCGGCCGCGTGCCCCTTCTCGCGCAATTCCTTCAACTGATCGTCGCGCCGCCATCGATCACCATGGTCTGGCCGGTCATGAAGTCGCCGGCCTTGGAGCCCAGGAACACCGCCGCGCCCGCGATCTCGTCGGGGATGCCGATGCGGAGCAGCGGCGAGCGCGAGGTCGAGGCTTTCAAATTCTCCGGATTGTCCCATAGCGCTTTCGCGAAATCGGTCTTGATCAGGCCGGGCGCGATGCAGTTCACGCGGATGTTGTGCTTGCCGTATTCGCAGGCGAGGTTGCGCGCGAGCTGCATGTCGGCGGCCTTGGAGATCGCGTAGGCGCCGAGGATGGTCGAGCCCTTGAGGCCGCCGATCGAGGAGACGATGATGACCGAGCCGTCCTTGCGCTCGATCATCTGCGGCACCACCATCGAGATCAGCCAGTTGTTGGCGACGATGTTGTTGTCGAGAATTTTTCTGAACTGATCGTCGGAGATGCCGGCGAGCGGGCCGTAATACGGGTTCGACGCCGCGTTACAGACCAGCACGTCGATCTTGCCGAACGCGCGGTTGCTCTCGTCCACGAGGTTTTGCAGATTTTCCTTTGACGAGATGTTGGCGGCGATCGCGACTGCGGTGCCCTTGCCGTATCTGTCGTTGATGCCCTTCGCCACCTCGTCGCAGACATCGGCCTTGCGCGAGGAGATCACGACCTTGGCGCCGTGCTCGGCCATGCGCTCGGCGATCGCAAGCCCGATGCCGCGCGTCGAGCCGGTGATGACGGCGACTTTCCCCTTCATGTCGAACAAGGTCATGCTTTCCTCCCAGAGTACGATTTGATTTGGCGCGGAGCTTACGCCGCGTCCGCGCGAACGCGCAATTGCTCAGGCGAGCTTCTTGACTTCCGGCCCCGCCGGCTGATGCATCGCCGCATGCGCATCGTCGGCGATCCAGGGCTGCTGGTTCACCATCGGCAGCCGCCAGACGCTGCGCTCGGGACTCGCAAAATAATCGAGCCGTGTGACCGAGACATTGTCGATATCGAACGCGAGCCCCTGCTCCGGCAGATCGCCGAGCGCGAGTCCGACCGCTGCCTTGATGGTGCCGCCATGGGCGACCGCGATCACGTCCTGGCCGGCCGCCTCGATATTGATCCGCTCGATGGTGCGGCGCGTGCGGTTGTAGAGATCCATGAAGCTTTCGCCGCCGGGCGCGGGCTCGTTGATGTCGGCGAACCAGCTCGTGCCGACAGGGCGGCTGGCGACGAACTCGGCGCGATTCATGCCCTGCCAGCGCCCGAGATTCTGCTCGGCGAGATCGGCCTCCCGCTTCATCGAGGCCGGCCGCGGGTAGCCCGCCGCCCAGATCGCCTCTGCGGTCTGGTGGGTGCGCATCAGATTGCTCGAATACCAGATCGCCTTGCGTGGCAGCACCTTGGCAACAGCATTGAACACGTAGGTGTCGCTGGTGTCGCAGGCGATATCGCTCTGCCCGTAGATGTTGCCGCCGTCATTGCGCACCGGCGCGTGACGGACCCACCACCACCGCGTCGTGACGACCTTCTTGCCGGAGTCGGACATCATCGAAACCCTTCCATCCCGTGTGATGTCGCTGTACGTGAGGAGCGAACGTGTCTCAAGACACTTTGCCGTTTGAAATTCTGTTTGAAATTCCGTCGCGCGGCAAGCGTCGCGGAGCAAACCAAGGGGAGAAACGCATGGGCCGCCTGCAAGGCAAATCCGTCATCATCACCGGCGCGGGCAGCGGCATCGGCCGCGCGGCTGCGCTGCTGTTCACCAAAGAAGGCGCAAACCTGATCGCGGTCGATCGTACCGAGGCGGTGAAGGAGACGGTTGACGAGATCAAGAAGGCCGGCGGCGTCGCCGAAGCAATGGTGGCGGATGCCGGCTCGGAGACGGACGTCATCGCCATGATCGACAAGGCGGTGAAGACGCATGGAAGGCTCGACGTGATCTGGGCCAATGCCGGCATCAGCGGCGGACTGGTCCCGCTCGGCGAGCAGACCGTCGAGCACTGGCAGGAGGTCTTGCGCGTCAATCTGATCGGGCCATTCCTCGCGGTGAAGCATGCGATGCCGCACATGGTGAAGCAGCAATCCGGCGCGATCGTGCTGACGGCATCCGTCGCGGGCCTCAAGGCCGGCGCCAGCGGGCATCCTTATGCCGCCAGCAAGGCCGGCGTGATCTCGCTGGTGCAGACCACGGCGTCTTCGCTCACCGGCACCGGCGTGCGCATCAACGCAGTCTGCCCCGGCTTGATCGAAACCGGCATGACGAAACCGATCTTCGACCGTGCGAAAGAGCGCGGCACCCAGGACAAGATCGGCCAGCTCAATCCGCTCAAGCGCCCCGGCCAGCCGCACGAGCTCGCGGCGATGGGATTGTTCCTGGCCAGCGACGAGGCCTCGTATGTCAACGGCCAGGCGTTCCCGGTGGACGGCGGCCTGACCGCATCGATGCCGTATACGGGCAAACCGGTTTAGCCACTGCACTCTCGCGTCCCGGACTCGACGCAGCGCGTAGCGGTGCGGCGCAGAGCCGGGACCCAGCAGCCACACGGATAGCTGCGACATGGGCCCCGGCCCTGCCGCGCACCGTCGAAGAGACGCTGCGCTGCGTCCGGGGCACGAGAGCGCGGTTTCGGGCGAAGCTGTTTCAACATCGTCATTGCGAGCGCAGCGAAGCAATCCAGAATCCCTCCGCGGAAAGACTCTGGATTGCTTCGCTGCGCTCGCAATGACGGAGTGTGAGTGACACGGTCGCTTCATTATTCGCATGTCAATCGCAGACACAGCTTCGCATCCTCGCGGCGCATTTCGCCCGAGCTTTGCCTTATTACCTCACCCTCAATTGAAAGAGGGCGCAGGGAAGGCCGGGAGCCCGCTGGCACCCGCGGTCCACTGTGCGAAGTTGCGTTAAGAAGTTTGCACAGCGGCATACAGGTGTAGCCAGGACATCCCGGCCTTCCCTGCGCAGTGGTTGGAACGGCTTATGTCGTGCTCTCCCCGGGGAGCGATGCACTATTGCCCCCGTCGCCTTGCCGATAACTGACGCGCGTGCCCGGTTGGGCACTTTGCATCACCACAAGACTTGGCGCACAGACCCCGGGCGCCAGGACGACACGATTTGGCCGTACGCGGATCATACCGGTCGTGCGTGCGACGTGCCTCGCTCACGGTTTCCCGCCCTGCAAAGCCCTTCGCACCAGTGTGGCCCACGTCCACCGCCGCCCGGCCCGCGTTCGTGACGATCGCGATACGCCCCTCTTCCTTGGGCCGGGTTGCGGCAACACATACGTGATTTCCGAATTTCGGTAAAGTGGAATATTTTTGACTGCGCGGGTTGACCAGCTTTTTGGGTGTTTTGCCCGTCGGGCAACGCAAGATCATGTAGATGCGTGGGACGGGTTAGCGTAGCGTAACTAACTCTTTATTTTCCGCGGTAACAGAAGCGGTGGATTACGCCCAGAGGGCTGCGCTTCGCGCGGCCTCAGGGCTAACCCACCCTATGAAACGATCTCGATTTGCGTCACCAGCTCCAACGTTGGTATGTTCGTGCAAGCAGCCTCTGCCCCCGCAATTCCCAACAGAAATGACAATGCCCAACCCGATCTTCCCGAGCGCACGACCCGATCGCATCCGCGAACTGCTTGCTGACCTCGTCGGCTTCGACACCATCAGTGATCGCTCCAACCTGCCTCTCATCGCCCACATCGAGAGTTATCTCGCGTTCCTCGGCGTCAGGAGCGAGCGCATCACCGACGAGACCGGACAGAAAGCCTCGCTGTGGGTCACGATCGGGCCCGAGGATCGCCCGGGCTTTGTGCTGTCGGGCCATACCGACGTCGTGCCCGTCGTCGGCCAGGACTGGAGCCACGATCCGTTCAAGCTGGTCGAGCGCGACGGCAAGCTCTACGGCCGCGGCACCACCGACATGAAGGGGTTTGTCGCGGTGTGCCTGGCCATGGTGCCGGAAATGCTGGAAGCGAAGCTGACTAGGCCGATTCATCTCGCGATCTCCTATGACGAGGAGATCGGCTGCGTCGGCGTGCGGCCAATGCTGCGCGAGGTCGCGAAGAAGAACGTCAAGCCGCTCGGCTGCTTCGTCGGCGAGCCGACCCAGATGCAGGTCATCATCGGCCACAAGGGCAAGCACGGCGTCCGCGCGACGTTCAGGGGGCTCGCTCGCCATTCCTCGATCGCGCCTGATGGCGTCAACGCGATCGAATACGCCGCCGAGCTGATCACCGAGATCCGTCGCCGCGCGGCGAAGCTTGCAAGCGATGGTGCGCGCGACAATCTCTACGACGTGCCCCACACCACCCTGCTCACCAGCATCGTTCATGGCGGCGCGGCGCTCAACATCGTGCCTGATACCTGCACGGTGGAGTTCGAATGCCGCGGCATCGGCATCACGGAATCGCGGCAGGTGACGGACGCGATCGTGGCCTGGGCCAAGGCCGAGCTCGAGCCGGCGATGAAGGCACAGAACGCCGAGTGCGGCATCGCATTCGAGGAGATCCTCGACTATCCCGCGCTCGACACCAAGGCTGATGCCGCCATCGTCACGCTGGCCAAGAGCCTTGCGGGGCGCAACGACCACGCCAAGGTCGCCTTCGGAACCGAAGCCGGCCTGTTCGTCAGCATGGCCGACGTGCCGTCGGTGGTGATCGGACCTGGCTCGATCGCGCAGGCGCATACGCCTGATGAGTTCGTGGAGATGGCGGAGCTGGAGAAATGCGCGGCGTTTGTGGAGCGGCTGATCGCGCATTGCGCAAAGGGGTAATCGGAGTTCCTAGTTGACTGGGTCCCGGCTCTGCGCAGCAACGCGACGCGTTGCAGCGCGTCCGGGACACGAGAGCGCGGCCGGTACTCCGGCCCGAGAGACATTATAGATGTCAGCAAAATAGACGTCAGTAAAATAGACGTCAGTAAAATAGGTCGTGTCCCGGACGCGGTGCGGCACGAAGTGACGCTCCGCAGAGCCGGGACCCAGAGATGCTTGGCGATACCCTTCAGTTATGCAATCTTAAGTCGATAACGTCCGAAGCCCCGGTTGCACGGCCATGCCCTTCTTCGTTTACATCCTGGCGAGCAAGCGAAACGGCACGCTCTACATCGGTGTGACGAACGACCTCGTCCGGCGCATAAGCGAGCACAAAGCCAAGCTCATTCCCGGGTTCACGCGGCAATACGACGTCACCCTCCTGGTCTATTTTGAAACCTTCGAGTCGGTGATCGAGGCTCGTGCGCGCGAACATTCGTTGAAGCGCTGGCGACGTGCGTGGAAGCTCAAACTCATTGAAGAGCTCAATCCGGATTGGCGCGATCTCACGGATGAGCTGAATACGTTGGCGACATGACTGGGTCCCGGCTCTGCGGAGCAGCACGGCGCGCTGCACCGCGTCCGGGACACGAGAGAGATGTCAAAGCGAAAAGGCGCGGCAACGGCCGCGCCTTCGTCGTACCTAAACCGCGCCGGCCTTTTGTGCGTATTCCCACGACGCCTTCGACAGCGGCACGGTGCGCTTGGCTGATTCCAGCGCCTTGGCGTTGGCGGCGGTGCCGTCGCGGACGCGGCCGGCGATGCCTTGGGTGATGCCGGCGAGGCGGAACAGGTTGTAGGCGAAATACCAGTTGAGATCGGGCACCGTCATCTTGGTGACGTTGCAATAGATCTGCGCGGCCTCTTCCACGCTTGGGATGTTGAGCGCCTTGAGGTCGGCGCCGTGCAGGCCCGGCATGATCCACTGCATCAAGAGATAGGTGAAATCGGCCATGGGATCGCCGAGCGTCGACAGCTCCCAATCCAGCACGGCCTGCACGCGCGGTTCCGTTGCATGGAAAATCATGTTGTCGAGGCGATAATCGCCGTGGACGATCGAGACGCGGGCCTGCTCCGGCACGGTCTTGGGCAGCCATTCGGCGACCTTCTCGAACTCCGGGATGTGCTGCGTCTCGGACGCCCGGTACTGCTTGGTCCAGCGATCGATCTGCCGGGCGAAATAATTGCCGGGCTTGCCGAAGTCGCCGAGCCCGATCGCGACGGGGTCGAACATGTGCAGCTTGGCCAGCGTCTCGATCTTGCTGGTGAAGATCTTGCGTCGTGCATCGTTATCCTGGCTCGGCAGCGTCGGATCCCAGAACACCCGGCCTTCCTCCATCGACATGATGTAGAAGGCGGCGCCGATGACGCTGTCGTCCTGGCACAGCGCATAGGCGTGCGCGACCGGAAAGCCCTGCTTTCCAAGGGCTGCAATGACGCGATACTCGCGATCGACCGCATGTGCCGACGGCAGCAATTTGCCGAACGGTTTTCGGCGCATCACGTAGGAGCGGTTCGGCGTGTTCAGGCGATAGGTCGGATTGGACTGGCCGCCCTTGAACTGGAGCACGACCAGCGGGCCTTCAAAACCCTCGACGTGCTCGCGCATCCACGCCTCGAGGCGCAGCTCGTCGAAACGATGCCGCTCCTCGACCGGCTTGGTGCCCGAGAACTCTTCGTCTTTCCTGACGCCGTCGGCCACGGTGACGCTCCCTTGAGTTTCTTGAAGGGAGCGCCACGAAGCCCTCCCCGTCGTTAATGCGTGGGAGAGTTTGCATACTTCCGAAGTTCAAGTCTGGCAATGGCGCGATTGTGCACCTCGTCCGGACCGTCCGCGAGGCGGAGCGTGCGGATGTGGGCGTAGTCCTTGGCAAGGCCCGCCTCGTCGGAGACGCCGGCGCCGCCAAAGGCCTGGATCGCCTGATCGATGATCTTCAAGGCCATGTTGGGACCTGCGACCTTGATCATGGCGATCTCGAGCTGCGCGGCCTTGTTGCCGACCTTGTCCATCATGTCCGCGGCCTTGAGGCACAACAGGCGGTTCATCTCGATGTCGGTGCGCGCCTCGCCGATGCGCTGCTCCCACACACTGTGCTCGATGATCTTCTTGCCGAACGCGGTGCGCGAGGCGAGCCGCTTCACCATCTTCTCCAGCGCCTCCTCGGCCTTGCCGATGGTGCGCATGCAGTGATGGATGCGGCCTGGGCCGAGACGGCCCTGCGCGATCTCGAAGCCGCGGCCTTCGCCGAGCAGGATGTTCTCCTTCGGCACCCGCACGTTCTCGAGCAGCACCTGGGCATGGCCGTGCGGCGCGTCATCGAACCCGAATACGGGAAGCATCTTCTCGACCTTGATGCCGGGCGTGTCCAGCGGAACCAGGATCTGCGACTGCTGCTGGTGCTTGGCGGCCGACGGATCGGTCTTGCCCATCAGGATCGCGATCTTGCAGCGGGGATCGCCGACGCCCGATGACCACCATTTGCGGCCGTTGATGACGTAGTGATCGCCGTCCTTCTCGATCCGGGTCTCGATGTTGGTCGCATCGGACGAGGCGACGGCCGGTTCCGTCATCAGGAAGGCCGAGCGGATCTCGCCGTCCATCAGCGGGCGCAGCCATTTGCGCTTCTGCTCCTTCGAGCCGTAGCGGATGAACACTTCCATGTTGCCGGTGTCGGGCGCCGAACAATTGAAAACTTCCGAGGCCCAGGTGATGCGGCCCATCTCCTCCGACAGCAGCGCGTATTCGAGATTGGTCAATCCCGCACCGTGGAATTCATCGTCCTCATGCTCGGACGGCGGCATGAACATGTTCCAGAGGCCTTCGGCCTTCGCCTTCTTCTTGAGGTCCTCGAGCACCGGGATGACCTTCCAGCGCTCGCCGCTGCGATCCTGCTCGTCATAGACAGGCACCGCCGGACGCACGTGCTTGGCCATAAAGGACCGCACGCGGTCGAGCCATTCCTTCTGCTTCGGCGACAGATCGAAATCCATGGGACGCTCCTCGTTGCTCTCTCACAATCGTTTTGCGCCGGACTGCCCTCCCGCCACGCACCGCCCGCAAGCGCGCCTTGAAAGCGGACTTGCGAGCGTTTTGCGGAACCAGATCGCGCGTTGCGAACCAGCCGCGATTGCGGATTGACTTTTGCCGGCCTTCAAACGATAGTTTCATACAACTGTTTGAATTGCAACTCCCTCCCTGAGGGGCCCATGGCCAGCGATCACACAAGGTCCGCCATCCTCGCCGCCGCCGAACGGCTCTATGCCGACCGCGGCTTCGGCGACGTCACGCTGCGCGACATCGTCGCGGAGGCAGGCGTCAACCTCGCCGCCGTGAACTATCATTTCGGCTCGAAGGACGAATTGATCGCGGAGCTGTTCGTGACGCGCAGCCTCGCGCTCAACCGCGAGCGCCTGCAGGAATTGCGGGCGGCGGAAGAGCAAGGCGGCGGACGTGCCGACATCGCCGACATCCTGCGGGCGCTGGTCGGGCCGACCCTGCGCGGCTGCCTCGGCCCGGACAATGCGCGCTCGACCGCGGCGCGTTTCATGATCCGCGTCAGCATCGAGTCGGTGCCGGCGATCCGCCGCATCCGCAATCGCGAGATCGACCATTTGCGCAAGTTCATCGCCGCAATGCGGCGGTCGCTGCCGGGCTTGCCCGATGTCGAACTGTTCTGGGGCTTGCATTTCGCGCTCGCCATGGCGCAGCAGACAGTGCGCGACAGCGAGCGGCTGACGAAACTGTCGGAAGGCCAATGCGACGTCGATGACGTCGAAGGCATCGTCGCGCGCGTCGTCGGCGTCGCCACGATGGCGCTGGCGACAAGGAAGATCGAAACCAGGACGCCGGCACGTGCGCTGGCGCGCGACGCGCGCTAGCCGCTCACATCATCGCGATGCAGTCGATCTCGACGTCGAAGGGGCCGAACCATTCCGGCGTGCAGACGAAGATGCGCGCGGGCGGATCGATCGGGAAATAGCGCGCATAGACCGCGTTGAAGGCGGCGAAGTATTTGGTCGAGGTGCAGTAGACGTTGCACTTCATGACATTGTCGAGCGATGCGCCGGCCGTTTCAAGGCAGAGCTTCATCTGCTCCATGATGATCTCGCTCTGCCGCTCGATCGGCATCCCCCCGATCTCGCCCGTGTCCGGGTCGAACGGCGGCAGGCCGGCGACGAAGATCATATTGCCGGCGCGCGTCACCGGAGAGACCGGCGCCTTGACGCGGTCGAGAAAGGCCGAAATCGGTTCGACGCGGAGCGCTTCGCGTTTCATGGCGGCCACCTTCGGTTCAAGCGAGACTGCTGCCTGACTACACTATTGTGCAGCCGGCATGTTTCGCTTTTGGCCGAAGTGTGATCGCGGGAGCTAAACCCGCCGCGGCATCTCCTCGGCCTCTTCCTTGGCGAGCAGCAGGAGCATTTCGATGCCCATCTCGCCTTCCTGCGGCGAGCGGATGAACTTTATTTCGTCCGCACTCTGCCGCAGCGCGGCGATGATGGCGACGGCCTGATTGGCGGTGGCCGCCTCGGTCGCCAGAATTGCCTTCTGGTTCTTGGCCTGGAACCCGATCGTGTAGGACATTTCACTTCCCTCCCGAACTCGCGTGGAGAGATCGAATCTGAGTCGGGCGCGAAGCGGAAGCCTGTGCGAGTACGGACCGGGTTTATCTGGGGATTGCGCGCAAGCCTCACATAAGGCCACGCCAGCGTCATGCTTCCGTCACCGGACTGTGCGCAGCGATCGCGTGGCCTACGCCAAGCCCAGCATCGCGCGCGCATCCTCCGCGGTCGCAAGGCTTGCGCCGAGGCTTTTGAGGATGCCGGCGGCATGCGCGACCAGCTCGGCATTGGTCTTCGCCAGGACGCCCCTGGACATATAGAGATTGTCCTCCATGCCGACGCGGACATGGCCGCCGAGCAGATAGGCCTGCGCGACCATCGGGAACTCGGCGCGGCCGATGCCAAAGCCGGACCAGATTGCGCCTGATGGCAGCAGGCCGCGGGCATAGAACATGGTCTCGGGCGTGGCGGAGAAGCCGTACTTCACCCCCAACACGAGCGAGAACAGGCCCGGTCCCTGCAGGGTGCCGTCGGCGAACAGGTCGCGTGCCAGATGACAGTCGCCGGAATCGAACAGCTCGATCTCGGGCAGCACGCCGGCCGCCTTCATCCGCTCGGCCATGATGCGGACGTTGCGCGGCGTGTTGATCACGACCTCGCCGCCGGAATTCATGGTGTTGAGGTCGAGCGTGCAGATATCGGGCTTCAAGAGCTCGATGTGTTCGACGCGTTTTTCGGGCTGGAGGAGCGTGGTGCCGGGACCGGCGATGCGGGGATCCTCGATGGAAGGAACGAAACGCCCGCCGGGGCCGGTGGTGAGATTGATGACGAGGCTCTTGTTGCGGGCGCGGATGCGATCCACGACATCGCGGTAGAGATCGACCTCCATCGAGGGCCGCCCTGTGGCGGGATCGCGCACATGGATGTGGGCAATGGCGGCGCCCGCTTCTGCCGCTTCCAGCGCGGATGTCGCGATCTGCTCGGGCGTGATGGGCAGATACGGCGACTGCTCGGGTTTTGTGAGATTGCCCGTGATGGCGCAGGTGATGATGGTTTTGCCGGAGGTCATGGCGTGCTGTCCCGATGTCGTCGTAGCTGAAAGGCGCGGAGGCCGCGATGCTATCTTACCCTCCCCTGGAGGGGCCTGGAGGGGGAGGGTAAGAGCACGCTAGACAATGCCCTGCTGCTTCAGCGCTTCGATCTTGCCCGCATCATAGCCGAGCTTGCCGCCGAGCACCTCCTCTGTGTGCTCGCCGAGCAGCGGCGGGGCGCGGTAAGTCTTGATCGGGGTCTCCGAGAGGGTCAGCGCGTTGCGGATCAGCGACAGGTCGGGTTCGAAGGGATGGTTGACCTTCACGCGCATGCCGCGCGACTGCACGTGCGGATCGGAGAACACCTGCTCGAAATTGTTGATCGGGCCCGACGGCACGCCGGCCTCCTCGAGCTTCTCCAGCCAGTAGGCGACCGGCTGCTTCAGGAACAGGCCGGCGAAGATCGCCATGATCTCCTTGCCGTGCACGACGCGGTCGTTGTTCTTGATGAAGCGCGGATCGCTGGCGAGGTGGGGCTCGCCGAGCACGGCGCAGGTGCGCTGGAACTGGCCATCATTGCCGACCACCAGCATCAGCTCGCCGTCGGTGCAGCGGAACACGCCGGCCGGCATGCCGCCATTGCCCCAGGTGCCGCGGCGCGGCGGCATCTTGCCGTTGACGAGGTAGATCTGGAGCCAGTGCGACAGCGAGGCGATGACGGTGTCGAACAGGCAGACATCGATGTGCTGGCCCTGCCCGCCATTGACGTCGCGATGGTAGAGCGCCGAGAGAATGCCGATCGAGGTGTTCATGCCAGTCATGTAGTCGACGATCGACGGGCCGACCTTCATCGGGCCCTCGCCCGGCTCGCCGTCGATATGGCCGGTGACGCTCATCAGGCCGCCCATCGCCTGGAGGATGGCGTCATAGCCGGCGCGCGGTGCGTAGGGACCGGTCTGGCCGAAGCCGGTCACCGAGCAATAGATAATCTTGGGATTGATCGCCTTGATCGTCTCGTAGTCGAGGCCGTAGCGCTTGAGATCGCCGACCTTGTAGTTCTCCATGAAGACGTCGGCATCCCTGGCGAGTTCGC
This sequence comes from Bradyrhizobium diazoefficiens, assembly GCF_016616235.1. NCBI lineage: Bacteria > Pseudomonadati > Pseudomonadota > Alphaproteobacteria > Hyphomicrobiales > Nitrobacteraceae > Bradyrhizobium > Bradyrhizobium diazoefficiens. Next base: position 3,388,755 of record NZ_CP067100.1, on the reverse strand, counting down.
GGATGATCGCCTGCCCCTCGGGCTTGGCGATGTTGACGGTCACCGACTTCTTGTTGCGGTTGGCGCAGAGATAGAATGAATTGTTGTTGTTGGCCTTGCCCTCGGGGTCGGTCAGGTAAGGCGGGCCGAAGGCGCGCGCGTCATCGCCGGTGCCCGGCCGCTCGATCTTGATCACCTCCGCGCCGAGATCGCCGAGCATCTGGGCCGACAGGGGCCCGGCAAGCACGCGAGTGAGGTCAAGGATCTTGATGCCTGAGAGCGGCAGGGCCGACATGTAAGCTTCCTCCGGGGAACTGGATCTTTGGCGCGGCGGCGAGATCGCGGGCCGCGCACCTTGCGGATACACCATTTTCGCATCCTGAGCACTGCGCCCCGGGCATACGGCCATCCCCGCCCCGCCAATCGGAAGCGGCGACTTTCCGTGCCGCGAAGAAAGCGTCAGGTCGCGGTCGCCGCGGCGATGTGCGGCCGCCGCCGGCCGAGCAGGACCAGGATCAGCACCGTGGCGCAGGAGAACACGAAAGTGAGACCGAGCACGCCGCGGCTGCCGAACTGGGTGAGCAGGCCGGCCAGCAGCGGCGGCGAGATCGCAGAGGCCAGGTTGAGCGGCAGCGCGATCATCGACATCGCCTTGGTGAATTCGGCCTGATCGTAGAACACCAGCGGGATCGTCGCCCGCGCCACGGCCATCGCGCCGCTGCCAGCGCCATAGAGCAGGATGAAAACGGCGACCGCCCAGGTCGCGCCCTCGCTCAGCATCAGCAGCAGCATCGCGACGGGCAGCGCCGTGCCGGCGACGAGCCCGGTGGTGATCCCGTCCCAGCGGCCGCCGCCGAGGAAATCGAGCCCGCGGGCGCTGACCTGGATCACGCCGAGCATGGAGCCGAACGCGATCGCCTGCGCCGGCGCGAGTCCCTCCGCCCGCAGCAATTCGATGAACACGGCGTTGAGGCCGAAATTGACGAAGGCGTTGAGGGTAACCGCGGAGACGACAAGGCCGAACGTGCTCCGGGCAATCCGGGCGACCTCCGCACGCTTCGCCGGCGCGGCGCCCTCATCCTTCGCGACAATCCGGCGCGGCGCGGCAAACGCATAGAGCGGAAGCGACACCAGGATCAGCATGGCGGCATAGACGACGCAGGTGCCGCGCCAGCCGAGATGACCGCTCAGAAACGACGTGGTCGGCCAGAAGATGCTGCTGGAGAGGCCCGTCACCAGCATGAGCGCGCCGATCGCGCTCTTGGCCTGCCGCCCGGCAATCTCGTTCAACATGATATAAGCGCCGGTCGAGAGCGTGGCGCTGCCAGCCACGCCGAAGATGGTCCAGGCGGCGAAATAGAGCACCGGCTCGCGCGCGACGGACAGCAGCACGAAGCCGGGCACGGTGAGGACGGTCCCGACCATCATGACCTTGCGCGCGCCATGCCGCGCGAACGCCCTGGCGAGCCAGGGCGCGCACAGGCCCATGGTGACGTAGAGAACGGAGGTCCCGCCGAACACTGCCGGCAGGCTCATGCCGAGATCGGCGGCAAGATCGCGCCCGACGATGGCGGGCAGCCCGATCGTGCCCCATGCGATGAGCTGGGTGATCGCGAGCACCAGCAGGATGCCAATAAGCCTGCCGTCAGATTTCAAGAACCGCATTCCAAAGGTCGCCTGCCCGGCGGGCGAAGACCGTGCCCGTGACGTCAGTCTTACCCCTGGGTGCGGCGGCCGGGAAGTTCGGTTCCGAATGGCACGGCGGCGTCAGCCGCAGAGCAGCGCGGTCATCAGGACGTGTGACCCGGATCGATGTGCTTCGGCGTCTTCTTCTCGCGCTGGGGCGTCATTCTGGCCGGGTCCGGCGCATCAGGCACACCGCGGGGCCCGAGTTGCTCGCGCTGGATGTCGTCTTCGGACCGGGGCGGCTCGACGCCGTTTTGCTCACGTGGCCTGGTCATCGCGGCCTCCTCTCGAATGCTGTCCCTAAGGCGCGATGAGTCCTTGATGAATCGTCATCGCGCTTCAGGTCGTTGTTTGAGCATGATCTTTCGGAAAACCGCTGCGCACTTTTCCGGATCATGCTTTAGATCCCGAGCGCGTTCTCGCCGGCGTCGCGGCCGGGCACGCTGACATGAACTTCGTGGCCCTCACGCAGCGCCAGGGACGCTGCCGCGACGGCGGACTCGAACGCCGCTTCCTTGGTGGCATATCTGCTCTTGACGTCGCCATCGTGCAGCACGCCCCATTCGTCCTGCACTGGCACGATCGCGTATTGAGCAAGGCCCATGGTCTCCTCCTCCAGCTGTTTCAAATCCGTGTCTAACGCTGCGTCAGCTGCGGATGCGCGGCGGTCACCCGCCACACCGTGTTGCCGCTGTCGTCGGCGACCAGCAGCGCGCCGGTCTTGTCGATGGCAACGCCGACGGGACGGCCGCGCGCGTGGTTGTCGCTGTCGAGGAAGCCGGTGACGACGTCCTGCGCCGGACCGCTCGGCTTACCGTCCGCGAACGGCACGAACACGACCTTGTAGCCGTTCAGCACCTGCCGGTTCCAGCTGCCGTGCTCGCCGACGAAGGCGCCGCCGCGATAGGCGCTCGGCAGGCTGGTTCCGGTGTAGAAGGCCATTCCGAGCGGCGCGACATGCGAGCTCAGCGCGTAGTCGGGCACAATCGCCTTGGCGACGAGATCCGGTCGCTCCGGCTTGACGCGGGGATCGACGTGCTGGCCGTAGTAGCTGTAGGGCCAGCCATAGAAGCCGCCGTCCTTCACCGAGGTCATATAGTCCGGCACGAGATCGGGACCGATCTCGTCGCGCTCATTCACGACCGTCCACAGCGCGCCGGTCTGCGGCTCGAAGCTGAGCCCGTTGGGATTGCGCAGGCCGCTCGCAAAAATGCGCCAGCGGCCGCTGGCGCGGTCAACCTCGAGGATCGCGGCGCGGTTGTGCTCGGCCTCCATGCCATTCTCGGTGATGTTGCTGTTGGAGCCGACACCCGCATAAAGCTTCGCGCCGTCGAGGCTCGCGACCAGGCTCTTGGTCCAGTGATGGTCGATCGGTCCGCCCGGCAGCTCTGTCAGCACCGTGCCCGGCGCGGTGATCTTGGTATCGCCTTCGGTGTAGGGATATTTCACGATCGCATCGGTGTTGGCGACATAGAGGTCGTTACCGACCAGCGCAACGCCGAACGGCGAGTTGAGATGGTCGAGGAAGACACTCTGCGTATCCGGCACGCCGTCGCCGTTGCTGTCGCGGAGCAGCGTGATGCGGTTGCTCGGTCCGGTGTCGCCGCCTGATGTCGCCCAGGACTCGATATAGCCCATCACGATCTCCTTGGGCCGCTTGATCGGGGCGGATTTCGGCGCCTTGGATTCCACCACCAGCACGTCGCCGTTGGGGAGCACGTAGAGGAAGCGCGGATGCTGGAGGCCCGTGGCGAAGGCCTTGGCCTGCAGCCCCTGCGCGACGGTCGGCGTCTCTCCCTTCTTCCAGCCGACGATGCGCGCGATGTGCATCGGCGGCAGCAAATATTGCTGGATATCGGGCAGCTTCGGATTGGCGCCGATTTGCGCCGTGGGATCGCCGCTGCCGTCGTCGCAGCCGGCAAGACACAGCAGTGACGAGCACACCAGCGCGCGGGCAATCGACGATTTCATCGCGCAACTCCTACGCCGTGGCGATACACCATGGACCAGCCGAGCCAGCCGGTGACGGGCAGGATCAGCACGGTGATCACCGAAAGAATGAGTCCGGTCGGCCACACCGAGGTCCAGGCGTCGCGCGTGTGGATCAGCGCATTGATGATGGCGAGGATCAGCACGATCGCGTTGCCGATCAGATGCGGCCAGGCCGGCGTCTGCGCACGCACCAGGCGGTTACAGAGGAAGTCCGTCAGGCCCGCGATCGCCGCTAGCACGCCGAAGACGACGCCGACCAACAAGAGCCAGGCGGAAAAGTCCGCCCACATGATCTCGGCACTGACGACATAGGCGATGTCGGTCAAGAGCGCGCCGATGAAGCACGCTATCGGGATCGGCACCAGCATCGGATGAATAGGATGGCCCGCGATTTGCGCGGTGGAACGCACGCGCACAGCTTCTTGCACGGTTGGCCTCGTGTGGCTTTCACCCCCCCGACCGGCCAACTCGTGCTTGCGCTGAAGGTTCCAAGCGTCGGTGCGCGGCAAACTGCACTCAGCACCCCAACACTGACGAGGAACTGATCGAGAATCGCTGCCTTGAACTCGACCCACCATACTCGGAGACAGACCGTGGATCAGCCCGGCGACGGCGCTTCTTTCAATCCAGCCTCCAAGCTCGACGGTGTATCGCGCCGCCAGACCGAGCAGATCGACTCCCAGAGCCGGCCGAACGCCGCACTGATCCACGAGACCATCCGCGCCGAAGGTGAGCAGGAGCTGGAGCGGCGATGGTGGGCCATCGTGCTCTCGGGTCTTGCCGCCGGCCTATCGATGGGATTGTCCCTGATCGTCCAGGGCGAGTTTCACGCGCTGATCTTGGATGAAAGCACCCGGCGCCTGGTCGCTCCGCTCGGCTACACGGTGGGCTTCCTGGTCGTGGTGCTGGGGCGGCAGCAGCTCTTCACCGAGAACACGCTGACGCCGATCCTGCCGCTGTTGCCACAACAGGGATCTCGAGACCTTGGGAAGCGTGCTCAAGCTGTGGGGCCTGGTCCTCGCCTCGAACATTGCAGGAACCTGGGCCGTTGGTTCCGTGCTTGCCCGAGTCAGCATCTTCGAGCCGCGTGTCGTGGACGCCTTCGTCGATCTCAGCCGCCACACCATCGAGGGGACGTTCGCGACGACGGTCGTCCGGGCGATCTTTGCCGGTTGGGTGATCGCCCTGATGGCATGGCTTCTTCCAGCTACCAAAGGATCGCGCGCGCACATCATCGTCGTGATGACCTATGTGGTCGCGCTCGGCGAGTTTGCGCACATCGTTGCGGGCTCGGTCGAGTGCGCTTTTCTGGTGCAGAGCGGCCAGGCGTCGCTGGCCCAATATACCGCCGAGTTCTTCGTGCCGACGTTGCTCGGTAATATACTGGGTGGAACGACCCTGGTTGCTCTGCTGAACTATGGACAAGTTGCCGCGGAAATTGACGACCACAGGGAATAGGGCTGCACCCGCGCCAACCCGACAGGAACGATGCGCCACGTCCCGAGCTTGCCTCATCAGATCAAGTGCCGCGATAAGTAGGATCTCCATGAGCACTGAAACCCAGAGTCCATTCGACAAGGAACCGGCCGAAGGATCACGCGATATCATCGAGCGCGAGCTAAAGCGCACCGACGAGGCAGCTAAGAACAAGGTGGATCATCTGCCCGGCGTCAAGGTGAGCGGTCAGCCTCAGGGCGGCGCCGTGGACCGCGCGAAAGAGGCGCGCCAGGTGAAAGACACCGAGCGGGAATAGTCGGCTCGGCGCATCGTCTGCGCCTCAGGCTGCGTGCGAGGTTATCGTGCGGACCGCACCGTCTGGGTTAGATAGGCATCATAGGCGCGCTTCAAACCATCGTGAAGTGAGGTCTTGGCGCGCCAGCCGAGCTTGTCGAGGCGGCTGACGTCGAGCAGCTTGCGCGGCGTGCCGTCGGGACGCGAGGTATCGAAACTGATCTCGCCGCTGTAGCCGACGATCTCGGCGACGACCCTCGCGAATTCGGCGATGGCGATGTCCTTCCCGGTGCCGATGTTGATCAGCTCGGGGCCGGAATAGGTCTTCATCAGGTGCACGCAGGCGTCCGCCATGTCGTCGACATAGAGGAACTCGCGCCGGGGCGTGCCGGTGCCCCAGACCACGACGCTTTTCGCGCCGGAGACCTTGGCCTCGTGAAAGCGGCGGATCAGGGCGGCGACGACGTGGCTGAGCTCGGGATGATAATTGTCGCCGGGGCCGTACAGATTGGTCGGCATCACGCTGATAAAGTCAGAGCCATACTGGCTGCGATAGGCCTCCACCATCTTGATGCCGGCGATCTTGGCAATGGCATAGGGCTCGTTGGTCGGCTCCAGCGGACCTGATAGCACCGAATCCTCGCGCAGCGGCTGCGCCGCCAACTTGGGATAGATGCAGGAGGACCCCAGGAACATCAGCTTCTCGGCGCCGTTCTGGTGCGCGGCGTGGATCACGTTGGCCGCGATCGCGATGTTGTCGTAGATGAACTCGGCCCGCAGCGTGTTATTGGCGACGATGCCGCCGACTTTTGCGGCGGCGAGGAAGATCACCTGCGGCCGCACGCGCGCGAACCAGTCGAACACCGCGGCCTGGTTGCACAGGTCGACGTCGCGGCGGTCCACCGTGACGAGCTCGACCTCCTCGCGCGCGAGCCGGCGCAGCAGGGCGCTGCCGACCATGCCGCGATGGCCGGCGACGTAAACACTTTTGCCCTTCAGCTCAAACGGGATGCTTGCCACGGCCGGCGTCCCGTTTTGCTTCGGCGAGATCACTCGCCACCATCTCCGCGACGAGCTCCGCAAACGTGCGCTTCGGCTTCCAGCCGAGCACCTGCCGCGCCTTGCTGGAATCACCGACGAGGAGATCGACCTCGGTCGGGCGGAAATAGGTCGGATCGATCCGCACCACGGTCTTGCCGCTCTTCTCGTCGACGCCGGTCTCGTCGACGCCCTGTCCGCGCCATGCGATGCGTCGGCCGACCTGCGCAAAAGCCAGCTCTATCATCTCGCGCACCGAGCGCGTCTCGCCGGTGGCGAGCACGAAATCGTCCGCCTTGTCGGCTTGCAGGATCATGTGCATGCCCTCGACGTAGTCCCTGGCATGGCCCCAGTCGCGCTTGGCCGAAAGATTGCCGAGATAGAGCGTGTCCTCGAGCCCGACCTCGATGCGGGCGACGCCGCGGGTGATCTTGCGGGTGACGAAGGTTTCGCCGCGGATCGGGCTCTCGTGGTTGAACAGGATGCCGTTGGAGGCGAACATGCCATAGGCTTCGCGATAGTTCACCGTGATCCAGTAGCCGTAAAGCTTGGCGACGCCATAAGGCGAGCGCGGGTAGAACGGCGTCGTCTCCTTCTGCGGGATCTCCTGCACGAGGCCGTAGAGCTCGGAGGTCGAGGCCTGGTAGAACCGCGTCTCCTTCTCCATGCCGAGGATGCGGATCGCCTCCAGGAGGCGCAGCACGCCGATCGCATCGGCATTGGCCGTGTATTCCGGGCTCTCGAAGCTGACGGCAACGTGGCTCTGCGCGGCAAGATTGTAGATCTCGGTCGGCCTGATCTGCTGCATCAGGCGGATCAGATTGGTCGAATCCGTCATGTCGCCGTAATGCATCAGGAACGGCACGTTGCCGACATGTGGGTCTTGATAGAGATGATCGACGCGCGCGGTATTGAACGAGGACGAGCGGCGCTTGATGCCGTGCACGACATAGCCGAGCGACAGCAGATATTCGGCCAAATAGGCGCCGTCCTGGCCGGTCACGCCGGTGATGAGAGCAATCCGCTCAGCCATATGAAATCTCAACTCCCAACGCGACGTGATTGACCGAGGCCGACTTGTTCGTGCCAGCAAACAACGCGACATTCTTTCTTTGACAGAATGGCAGCCATGGTCAACTCGGGGAATGCCAAGAAATTTCCAGGAGATCAGGAAACCGGAGGTATGGCCGGCGCAATCCGCGGGCGCCATCCGCCGCAAACTGCACAACCGGGATTGGAGCGGGTGGAGGGGATCGAAACCTCGTATTCCACCTGGAAGTTGCGTGATTTTCGCAAGTTTTCAAGAACTGTTCTAGCAATTCGCAGCTTTCCGGGCAATTGAACTACTGGATTTCTCTTGGTCGGAATGACGATTTGCAAGACCCGCCTCCCCGATTCGTCGCGAGCACTCGATGGCTTGCCAATGAGCCCCTAGATGCTACTTTAGAAGATGCTCAGATCCATTCAGACACTTCGCAACACATCGTCCGATGCCCAGATACTGGCGGCCGATGACGACCAGCTTGCGTTGATCGGGGGTGGCGACAATTATTACATGCCATGGCATTGGCATGATTGCCTGATGATCCTCCTGCCGCGCGTGGGCGTCGTTGATTTCCGGGACGAGACGAGAAAAACCCCGGCCTGGCTGAGCGAAGACCGGTTCGTTGTCGTGCCCAAGAACCTCTCTCATCAGACCACTGCGCCCCGCAGGGGGCACGAGCACCTGGCTATCTATGCGACGGACGATCAATTGGCCGGAATGGCAACCCGACTCGGATCTCTGAACCGCGTCCGGACCAAGCTCAAGGCTCCTACGTTCTTTGCGGTCTCGCGCGAGATGCGGTCTCTGCTCGGTCTTTGCCAAGCCGGCGCTCCCGACAACTTGGCCGCGCAATCGGCTCGTAGCCATCTCGTCGCCGCACTGCTCATCAATTGCCTGAGCCAGATCGAACGCAATGATCCGCTTCCGGCGTCGACTTCCGGAAGCCATGGTGATGCGCTTGTCTCCGAGATGAAATGCTTTATCAGGAACAACGCAGCCAGCGACCTCTCTCTGGACCTGATCGGCGCCACTTTCGGCCTGTCGAGACGCCATCTCACTCGATTGTTCCGCGAAAAGACCGGCGTGACGATTGGCGAATTCCACGAACAGGAGCGGATCGCGCGAGCACGCCTGCTGCTGACCACGACGGATTTGCCCGTCGGAGAGATCGCCTGGAGAGTGGGACTGGAATCCGGCTCGGCCCTCGCGAGGATGATGCGGCGGGTAGCCGGCATCTCGCCGACCGCCGCGCGCCGGCATGGCCCGATTTGACAAGCTGTAAGTCCCTCCCGGTCGCGCACTAGACCGGTCTCGCCCCCTACTCTCCTGGATTGCCTAGGGAGGGTGACGGCGGCATGAAAGTTCTTCAGCCAGACGGATTCATTGTCTTCTCCAATGTCACGAAGACATTCCGATCGGGATCTCAGAGCTACACCGCGATCCGCGACGTCACACTTTCGCTGAGACGCGGCGAGGTCACCATGCTGCTCGGCCCGTCCGGATGCGGCAAGTCCACGCTTCTCAATTTGGCGGCGGGACTCGTCAGCCCAAGTCAAGGCGGAGTGACCTACGACGGAGCAACGATCGGCGGGTTGAACAATCGAGTCGCTTACATGACGCAGCAGGATCACTTGCTGCCATGGAGGACCGTCGCAGGCAACGTTTCGATCCCGCTGGAGGTCGCGGGACTTGCGAAGCGCGATCGAGAAGCCCGCATAGAGCAACTTCTCTCCCTTGTCGGGCTCGGAGACTTCGCCAAATCCTATCCCAACCAGATTTCGGGCGGAATGCGCAAGCGTTGCGCACTTGCGCGGCTGCTCGCAGCCGACCGGGAGACGCTTCTTCTCGATGAACCATTCGGCGCGCTCGATGCGCAGCTCAGGTTGACGCTTCAGGCCGAGTTGCTCAGGATCTGCCGCAAGCTCGATCTGACCGTGATGTTCGTGACGCACGATATCGAGGAGGCGGCGGCACTGGGTGACAAGTGCGCCGTGTTTCATGGCCGCCCGGGCACGATCGCGAAAGTCTTCGACAATCCTCTGCCCAAAGACCGCGACCTCGCAAGGTTGAGGTTCGACTCCCGTCATCACGATTTCACCAACGAACTCTGGGCGATGCTGACGCCGGATTTGGCGACGATGCCCTCGCCATCCGCCATCGCGGTCCCGGCCTAGGAGAGCCTCGATGGAAAACCACCCGTCATATCGCTCAATCATGCTTGCGCGCCTGGGGTTACTCACCGTGCTCGTCGTCATCTGGCAGTCGGGGTCAGTCTGGTCCGGAAGCGAGTTTTACATCTCGACGCCCTCTGCCATCGCCGCAAGCTTCTGGGCCATTCTGCGGAGTGGAGAGTTGTTGTTTCACGCCTCGATCACGACGGTAGAGGCGCTTGCCGGGTTTCTGATCGGCGGAAGCGCGGGCGTTTTCGCCGGGCTGGTCCTCGGACGTTCACGGCTCCTCGCCGGTATCCTCGATCCCTTCCTGGCGGCGATCTACAGCCTTCCCAAGGTGGCGCTGGCGCCGCTGTTCGTGCTTTGGCTCGGCATCGGCATCGAGATGAAGATCGTGCTGGCGGCCGTTACGGTGTTCTTTCTGGTGTTTCTGAACACCTATACCGGCGTGCGGAGCGTGAGCAGGGAACAGCTCACCGTGATCAGATTGATGGGAGCATCGGAGCGGCAGTTGATGTCGAAGCTGGTGCTTCCGTCGGCCATCACGTGGGTCTTCGCCGGCTTGCGGCTGTCCGTACCCTACGCCCTCATCGGAGCGATCGTCGGGGAAATCATCGCCTCGAACAGAGGCCTCGGCTATCTGATCTCCAATGCCGCGTCCAAGTTCGACACACCCGGCGTCTTCGCCGCCCTGATTGCGATCGTCGCCCTCACCATGCTGTTGAGCTTCGCCGTCAAGATACTGGAACGCGTCCTCATGCCTTGGAAAGAGGCTGAGGAACACCGGGAAGTAACGGTTTAGCCGCGCCCAATTCACCCCTTTCCTTCTCGCATCGGGAGATATCATGCAGGTTTCGAGAAGACAGGCATTTGCCATCGCAGGCCTTGGCGCTGCCAACATGCTTTGCGCTCCGGCGATCGCTCAATCGAGGCAGAAGATCGTGCTGGGACAGCCGAGCGAGGGATTCATCTACCTTCCGATCTACGTGGCGCGCACGAAAGGCTTCTTCGAACGAGAAGGCTTGGACGCGGAGGTGATCACATTCTCCAAGGGCGGAGCCGAGGCGTTGGCGGCAGTGCTGGGTGGCCAATCGGACATCTACGTCGGCAGCCCGAGCGTCCAGTTGCGGGCGCAGGAAAAGCGCCAGCCGGTGCAATCCTTCGCAGCGGTTCAGACGCAGTTTGGATCGGATCTGGTGCTTTCAGCCGACGCGGCGAAAAAGATCGATCTTGCGAATTTGAAGGATCCCAGGGCAAAGGCAGCCGCCTTGAAGGGCCTGACCATCGCGGTGGCAGGTCCTGGAAGCCTGACGGACCTGATGGTCCGGCACATCGCCGTGTTCGGCGGCCTAAATCCGGATCGGGATATGACCATCACGCCGATCGGGGGCGGAAGCAGCATGCTGGCCGCTTTGGGACAAAAACGGATCGACGGATATGCGTTGTCCGCTCCGACGTCGACCACGGGAATTGCGCGGTTCGGCGGTGCGATGCTGTTCGACTTCGCCAGGGGTGAATACCCCCCGTTCGCCGACATCCTGTTCTATACGCTTATCGCCCGCAACGACTGGATCGTCGGAAAATCCGAGCTCGCGCAGAAATTGGTGCGCGGTCTCTGGAACGGCCTTCGTTACATGAAGTCCAGTTCGGACGACGCCCGGGAGGCGGTACGACCATTCTTCACTCAGGTTCCGAAGGCCGAGTTCGATCTGGCTTGGCGCCTGACCCTGCCGTCTTTCCGCGACAATCCGAGGATCGAAGAGAGTGGCATGCTGAAGAACTACAAGTTTCTCGAGGAGGGTGAGCAGAAGCCCGTGAACGTGCCGATCGCGGCCTCCTACACCAACGCCGTCGTCGACGCCGTCGCCCCATCGATGAACTGAGATCGGCTATTGAGATGACCGAGATCAAGCTGGTTAATGTCTTCACGCATAGGGGTGCCGGCGGCAATCCTTGTCCGATCGTCATGGATGCGTCCGCGCTCCCCAGCGATGATATGCAACGCATCGCGAGACATTTCGGGCACGAGTCCGGGTTCGTTCTGCCCGCGGTCAGTGGCGATGCGGACTACATCTTTCGATTCTGGGTCCCCCGCCATGAGATGGAAATGTGCGGCCACGCCACCATCGGCGCGTTGTGGGCCCTGGCCACGACAGGAGATTTGCGAACCGGGCAGGTGCGCATCGACACGCGCAGCGGACCGGTGACCGGTTTCATCGACACGGCTCGATCCGATGACCCCTACGTTGAGATCACTCAACCGGTCGGGAAAGTGGTCGATCTGTCGCGCGAAGAAGAAGAGGTGGTACTAGCGGCGCTTCACATCTCACGGGCCGACCTGCTCGACCTGCCGATTCAAAACGCCGCGACGTCGCGCGTGAAGACGCTCATTCCGATGAAGAGCGTCGACCTCCTGAACAATCTGGTCTCGAACATGCCAACGACCGAGCAGTGTTGCGAAAGCATTGGGTCGACCGGGCTCTACCCTTATGCGATCGATCATCAGGGCAGCCGTCGTTTTGAAGCCAGGCAATTCCCAAAATCGTCGGGCTACCCGGAGGACGCAGCAACGGGAATCGCTGCCGCGGCGCTCGCGTTTGGGTTGCTCAAGAATCGGCTCGTCAAGGCTGACAGCGAGCGCATTACCGTCCTGCAAGGCCGGGCGATGAATTCCTTGTCCGAAATCGGCATCCGACTCGGCTTTGCCGACGACAGGCCGGTGGGCTGCCTGCTTGGAGGATGCGTGAAACTCCACCGCTCGCAGGCGTGGTGATTTCCCGGACGTGAGCAACGTCCCAGATTGGAGCGGGTGAAGGGAATCGAACCCTCGTATTCAGCTTGGAAGGCTGCTGCTCTACCATTGAGCTACACCCGCATCTTGCGATCACCTAACACGGCCCGCTGGCGGTCTCAACTGTCCCCGGCCGCCCTTTCCCGCCTCGCGAACGGGCTTGTTCCCCGTCCTCCGGCCCCCTCCTCTTAACGGCGCGGCGATTCGACCCTATATTGAGGCTCCCGTAACCAACGAAAGGAGGTGATCCAGTGTCTTATCTCAAGCGCTGTCACCTCGCTGGGATCGCCCGCTAGGCTTTGAACCAAAGGCCTGGCATCGGGGCGCTCTCAGCCCTGGACCAGCGAGCAAGAAATCGGGCGCGACGGGGCCTCCCCGCCGCGCCTTTTCTTTGGGGTTTTGTCGGCACAAGCTGCGGCAATACGTCCTTTGGACGCGCGCAACAAAAAATCAACGAGGTGACGATGCTCTACGCCATCCTGGCCTACCATGTGGAAGACGAGATCCGGTCCTGGACGCCGGAGCAGGACGCCGCGGTCGTGGCCAAAGTCATCGAAGTGCAGGCGCCGCTGCGCGCCAGCGGACATTTCGGGCCGGCCGCACGTCTGGACGACACCCGAAAGGCCCGCACCCTGCGCGGCCCCGGCGCCGGCATGGTGCTCGACGGCCCGTTTGCAGAGACCAAGGAGCAGCTTCTCGGCTTCCACCTCGTCGAATACGACACGGACGAGGAGGCGATCGCGGCGGCGCGGAAGCTGCGCGAGGTCAATCCGACCGCGGTCTACGAGATCCGCCCGGTGAAGCTTTACGTCGCAGCCGATGGGTTCGGCACGACATCGCCGTGACCGCGCGCTTTATGAACCCTGGTCCGCCGGTGCGATATAGAAGCGCCGGACCAGGAGCCCGCCGAAGGCGATGAACCACACGAAGGGTGCGACATGCGGCGCGAACGCCGCAACGATCGTGCCCGGGATGAACACCAGCAGCGGAAACAACGAGGCCATCGTCTCGCGCCGCCAGCCGCCGAGGATCGTCCACCACAGCAAGGCGTTGAGGCCGGCGATCGCGGTCAAATTCAGGCCGTACAGCACCGCCGCCGCGCTGCTCATGGCGTAATTGGTGTAGAGCCCGTTGGTGACAGGCAGCAGCACGATCGAGAGCAGAAAGAACAAATTGAGGATCACCGCGCCGCGGCTGCCGACCGCCTGACGCGCCAGCCGGCGGTGGTGGCTGATCCAGAACAGGCCGGCGATGATGAAGCTGAGCGCAAAGCCCGCCAGCTTGCCGGAATAGACCTGGGCCAGATCGCTCCAGTCGGGCGCGCTGGTGAAGACAGCGGCCTTGGGCAAATCATAGGCAAGCAGCGTCATGGCGACGCCGAAGATGGTGTTGCTGAGCGATTCCAGCCGCCGCATCTCGAACTGGTCGGGTTTGAGCTCGGTCATGCCTGTTGCACGCTTCTCGGGCTGGAACTTTGGGCTGTCTTGTCCCTAGGTCTTAACATCGGTTTCGTCCAGCCGCATTGCGATTCGAGCCGGGATCGCCGACCCTCACCCTTTCACCGGGGCGATTCGTGGCGACATATCTGGACACGCTCAATGCGGAGCAGCGCCGCGCTGTCGAGCATGGCGTGGCCGATGGCGCGACCGTGGGCGCTCCGCTGCTCGTCATTGCGGGTGCCGGCTCCGGCAAGACCAACACGCTGGCCCATCGCGTTGCGCATCTGATCGTCGCAGGCGCCGATCCGCGCCGCATCCTCTTGATGACGTTCTCCCGCCGCGCCGCGGCCGAGATGGCCGGCCGGGTCGAGCGCATCGCGCGAAAAGTGCTCGGCGAGAACAACGCCGCGATCATGCGCGACGCCCTCACCTGGGCCGGCACCTTCCACGGCATCGGCGCGCGGCTGCTGCGCGAATATGCCGAGCGGATCGGCGTCGATCCCGCTTTCACCATCCATGACCGCGAGGATTCCGCCGACCTGATGAATCTGGTGCGGCACGAGCGCGGCCTATCGAAGACCGAAAGCCGCTTTCCGGCCAAGGGCACGTGTCTCTCGATCTACTCGCGCTGCGTCAACGCCGAGATGGAGATCGAAAAGGTGCTCGGTCAACACTATCCCTGGTGCGCGGGCTGGGCGGCCGAGCTGAAGGGCCTGTTCGCCGCTTACGTCGAGGCCAAGCAGTCTCAGCACGTGCTCGATTACGACGATTTGCTGCTCTACTGGTCGCAGATGATGAGCGATGCGCTGATTGCCGAGGAGATCGGCGGCCGCTTCGATCACGTGCTGGTCGACGAATATCAGGACACCAACCGCCTGCAGTCCTCGATCCTGCTGGCGCTCAAGCCGGACGGACGCGGGCTCACCGTGGTCGGTGACGACGCCCAGTCGATCTATTCGTTCCGCGCCGCGACCGTGCGCAACATCCTGGATTTTCCGCAGAGCTTTTCGCCGCGGGCGGAGATGATCACGCTCGACCGCAATTACCGCTCGACGCAAGCGGTGCTGGCGGCGGCCAATGGCGTCATCGGGCTTGCGCGCGAGCGCTTCACCAAAAACCTCTGGACCGACCGCAGCGCAGGGCGGAAGCCGCAGCTCGTCACGGTGCATGACGAGGCCGACCAGGCGCGCTACATCGTCGAACAGGTGCTGGCCAACCGCGAGCAAGGCGCGCTGCTCAAGCACCAGGCGGTGCTGTTCCGGACGTCCTCGCATTCCGGCCCGCTGGAGATCGAGCTGACCCGCCGCAACATCCCGTTCGTGAAGTTCGGCGGGCTGAAATTCCTTGACGCCGCGCATGTCAAGGACGTGCTGGCACTGCTGCGTTTCGCCGAAAATCCGCGCGACCGCGTCGCCGGCTTCCGCATCCTGCATCTGTTGCCGGGCATCGGCCCCGCCACCGCGCAGCGCGTGCTCGACCAGATGGCGGAGAGCAGCGATCCATTGCACGCGCTCGGCCAGTTGCCGGTGCCGGCACGCACCGGCGCCGACTGGACCGACTTCGTCCGCACGGTCGAAAATTTGCGCTACTCGGAATGGCCTGTCGATCTCGAGCGCGTGCGGCTCTGGTATGAGCCGCATCTCGACCGCATCCATGAGGATTCCGAGACGCGCCGCGCCGACCTGATGCAGCTCGAGCAGATCGCGAGCGGCTATTCCTCGCGCGAAAAATTCCTGACCGAGCTCACGCTCGACCCGCCGGATGCGACCAGCGACAAGTCCGGACCGCCCTTACGCGATGAGGACTATCTGATCCTCTCGACCAT
Organism: Bradyrhizobium diazoefficiens; assembly: GCF_016616235.1. Classification (NCBI taxonomy): domain Bacteria; kingdom Pseudomonadati; phylum Pseudomonadota; class Alphaproteobacteria; order Hyphomicrobiales; family Nitrobacteraceae; genus Bradyrhizobium; species Bradyrhizobium diazoefficiens. The sequence continues at coordinate 3,373,058 of NZ_CP067100.1, read as the reverse complement.
CCATTCCGCCAAGGGCCAGGAGTGGAAGTCGGTGTACGTGCTCAACGTCGTCGACGGCTGCATGCCCTCCGATCTCGGCGCCGGCACCTCGGCGGAGCTCGAGGAGGAGCGCCGCCTGCTCCATGTCGCGATGACCCGCGCCAAGGACGATCTGCATCTCGTGGTGCCGCAGCGCTTCTTCACCCACGGCCAGCAGGCCAAGGGCGACCGCCACGTCTACGCCTCGCGCACCCGCTTCATCCCGGAGCAACTGGTCTATCTATTCGAGCGCACCGCCTGGCCAAAGGCCGCCGCGGGCACCGCGCGCACCGCGGCGCAAGGGCCGAAAATCGATATCGGGGCGCGGATGCGCGGGATGTGGCGGTAGACCGACAAACGGAAACCGAGCATTTCCGAATGCCGCCTTGCGACGTCACGGCCATCCATTAACTCTGGTCGATCATCCCCGCAGAGACCTGATTGATGACCGCACCGCTCGAATTCGGACTGGATACGTTTGGCGACGTCACCAAGGACGGCTCAGGCAGCCTGCTTTCGCATGCGCAAGTGATCCGCAACGTCGTCGACGAAGCGGTGCTGGCCGACGAGCTCGGCCTCGATTTCATCGGTCTTGGCGAGCATCACCGCGCCGATTTCGCGATCTCCTCGCCCGAGACCGTGCTGGCGGCAATCGCATCGCGCACCAGCCGCATCCATCTCGGCTCGGCCGTGACGGTGCTGAGCTCCGACGACCCCATTCGCGTGTTTCAGCGTTTTGCGACGCTCGATGCGCTCTCCAATGGCCGCGCCGAAGTGATCCTTGGCCGCGGCTCCTTCACCGAATCCTTTCCGCTGTTCGGCTTCGACTTACGCAAATACGAGGAGCTGTTCGAGGAGAAGCTCGATTTGTTCGCCGCGCTGCTGTCGCAGAAGCCGGTGACCTGGCAGGGCAAGCTGCGCCCGCCGCTGAAAGACCAGCTGGTCTATCCACCAGTCGAGAACGACCGGCTCAAGACCTGGATCGGCGTCGGCGGCAGCCCGCAATCGGTGGTGCGCGCCGCGCACCACGACCTGCCCTTGATGCTCGCGATCATCGGCGGCGATCCCGCGCGGTTTGCGCCGTACGTCGATCTTTATCACCGCGCCTTCAAGGAGTTCGGCCGCCCCGTGCAGCCGATCGGCGTGCACTCGCCCGGCTACGTTGCCGAAACGGATGCGCAGGCGCGCGAGGAGCTGTGGCCCGACTACAAGGCGATGCGCGACCGCATCGGCAAGGAGCGCGGCTGGCCGCCAATGGGCCGCGACGAGTTCGTCAATGAGGCCGAGCACGGCTCGCTCTATGTCGGCGCGCCGGAAACGGTCGCGCGCAAGATCGCAGCGACCGCGAAGGCGCTTCGCATTTCGCGATTCCAGCTGAAATATTCGGCAGGGCGATTGCCGCACGAGAAGCTGATGAAGAGCATCGAGCTTTATGGGCGGAAGGTGGTGCCGATGGTGCGGGAGATGATGGGGTGAGACCGTCTGGGCCAGCCCGCCTACGCCGTGCGGGCCACGGCGTGACGGCCTTCGCTCGCTTCGCGCCATAGGCATTTGTGGCTGGCTTGCCGAGCCGTAGCTCGCGAAGCGAGCGAAGGCTGGTGGGGGAGGCAGGACTCGAACCTGCGAAGCCATGAGGCGGCTGATTTACAGTCAGCTCCCTTTGCCACTCGGGACACTCCCCCGCTCGACGGCAGCACAATCGGGCCGGACCTTGCCGGCGGACCGAAGACGGCCATGGAACGTGAAGGCCGCAACAGCCCGGATGGGGGCGCGACCGGGCGCGGTTATGGGCGAAGCGGTGGGGTAAAGTCAACCGAGGCGAAAAGCTAAAATCACCCCCGATCGCGCCCAAATTGCCATATTCCGGGACCCGTGACACAAGCGAGCGCATGAAGGATCGAAAATTCACCCCGAGGGGGCCCCGCGGCGGGCCTAAGCCCTTCAACAGGCCCGGAAAATCGGCAGGCCGGCTGGCTCGACGCGACCGCGATTCGGGCCCCGACGGACCCGTCATCCTCTATGGCTGGCACACCGTCAGCATGGCGCTCGCCAACCCCGAGCGGCAGATCCGCAAGCTGACGCTGACCGAGAACGCCGCAAGGCGTCTGGCGGACGAGAACATCGAGACCCGCGTCACCCCCGAGATCGTCCGGCCCCAGGAGATCGACCGTCTGCTCTCGCCCGACGCCGTGCACCAGGGCCTGCTTGCCGAGGCCGATCCCCTGCCCTCGCCTGATATCGAAGACCTCGATCAGGAAGGCATGGTGCTGGTCCTCGACCAGATCACCGATCCGCACAATGTCGGCGCTATCCTGCGCTCCGCGGCAGCGTTCGCGGTGAAGGCGATCGTCACCACCGCCCGCCACAGTCCCGAGGCGACCGGTGTGCTGGCCAAGGCCGCCTCCGGCGCGCTGGAGCTGGTGCCGATCGTTACGGTGCAGAACCTCGCGCGCGCGCTCACCGAGTTGAACGAGCGCGGCTTCCAGACCGTTGGGCTGGACAGCGAAGGCACCGACGACCTTTCGCATGTCACGCTGCGCGAGCCGCTTGCGCTGGTGCTAGGCGCCGAAGGCAAGGGCCTGCGGCAATTGACGCGCGAGACATGCAGCATCGTGGCGCGGCTCGACATGCCCGGCGCGATCAAGAGCCTCAACGTGTCGAACGCCGCCGTGCTCTCGCTCTATGTCGGCGCGAGCCGTCTCGGGCTGATGAAGCGCTAGCAAAACAAAACGCCTGCCCGCATCGCGCGGACAGGCGTCTCGATGGCTCAACCGATCAGAGATCAGTAATAGCGGCGCAGCACGCGATGGCCGCCGTAATAATACGGCGCGGGGCGACGGGCGTAGCCGTAGCGCGGACCGTAGCCGTAATGCGTGCGCGGCAGATAGCCGTAGCGCGGGCCGTAGCCGTAGCGATACGGACGGTAGTACGGACGGTGATAGGGATAGGCGACCGCAGCGGCGCGATAGCCATAGCCATAGCCGTAATCGGCGGGCGCGACGACCGCATCTTCGCGATAGGTCGGATACGGCGCGAACGCGCCCGGGCCGGTATAGGTCGGGCCCTGGTTGACGTAATAGTACTGCGTGGTCGGCTCGGCGAGACGCTCATAGGCGCCGTAGCCGTAGCCGTAACCACCGCAGCCGGTGTTGCAGCCGGAATAGACCGGGGCGACGGGCGCGCAGGCGGTGAAGCCGCAGGCCGCGGCCGGCGCGGTGGCGACGAACATCACGGCAGCCGCCGCGACCAGGCCCGAAATCATCTGACGCATTACTCTCTCCTGTTGATTTCCGTTTTGTTGGATCTGTCGCTTCTTAACCCGGCGGTCTGCCGGGGATTTCTGCGTGCGGCCGGTGACGCCGCGGATGGTCGTTGATCTCAGGCGCGAGGATCACCGGCGGCGGATCGACGGGCACGTCCATCTGCGGCGGCAGCGGTGCGGACGATGCGCCCCAACTCTGATGATAGCTCTCGGCGGGTCTTGGCAGTTTGCGGATCGCGGGCGGTTCGACCTCGAGCCGGCCGTAGCCGGGCCGCAGGCCCAGTGTCGGATAATAATGGCCGACATCATCGGGCTGCCGCTCGGCGATATAGCGCCCGCCATAGATGGTGGGCTGCACCTGGACGTTCTTGCCGAGGCCCCAGACACCCTCGACGACGCTGTAGGACGCATCGATATTGTTGATGGTAATCGGCACCCCCGGGCGGCCGGGCACGACGATGTCGAAGCCGCCGCCGGCAAACGCCGTCGCGGGCAGTCCGATCAGAAAAGCGGCGAGCGCCACAGCGCGCATGAGGATGTTCCGGTTATCCGGAACACAACCTATCCGATCGCGCCGCGGAGAGGGTTAAGGCCAACTCACCAAATTCCGGTAAGCCTAACGTGCAAGGATTGCGCGCCGCTCAAATGCTGCAGCGCAGGCTAGCGAAGCGTTAACGGCACCCGGCGACTGCCGGAACCGCCCTGCGTGCTCACACGCGTTTGACCGAAGACCGGCAAGTTTTGGCGGAACGTCCTCTGTCTCTCGCATTTAGCTTCCCGTTCAATCAGAACGGGAGCCAACAATCATGAACATCAAACTCCTCGGCGCTGTCGGCATCGCGGCCACTACGCTTGCAGGCCCGGCAATGGCCCAGGCGGTGGTCAACAATCCCGGCCGCTGCTCGGCTCAATTCCCGAACGCCAACTGCCAGAATCTCGGTCCGGGAAACCCGTATACCGATGGCCGCTATCGCCATCGCCGCGCCGCCTACCGGCAGAGCAACGGCGACTGGAACAGGACTCACACCGGCTTCTGGCCGGCCGACGTCGCGGGCGACGTCGCCGGTGCTGCGATCGGCACCGCGGGCGCAATCGCGACCGCACCGTTCCGCGCCTGGGACAATTCCTACGCCTATGACAACTCCTGGAATAACCGCGGCTGGGACACCCGGACCTATGCCCAGCGCAACGGCTTCGTCTGCACGCCCGGTGCCTGGTTCAAGGGTGAAGACGGCCGCCGGCATCGCTGCCAGTAAGCCGTCTGGATCAAGCGACAGAACAGGCGGCCCTCGGGCCGCCTGTTTTCATGCCGGCGCCGGTCGCGCCGGTTCTGGCACTTTCCAGCCAAGTCTGATATGCGACGCGCGAGCGGGCGAACGGCTCCGGCGCATTGCCGAGCCCTGCCCCGCACGTTGGCGTCGCCGGCTTAGCTCAGCGGTAGAGCAGCGGTTTTGTAAACCGAAGGTCGGGGGTTCAATCCCCTCAGCCGGCACCAGCGCAGCTTCTTGTTTTATTCACCTTTACGATTTTGGCTGCCCGGCGTCGAAATCGCGAGCGGCGCGATCCTTGAACATGTCCCGACGAGACGTTCCCGAATTGGAGCGACTTAACAGGGAGATTTACATTTCGATATTGCGGCGATAGGACCTCGAAAAGCTAACCAGAGGTCGCAATGCTTCAACCCGCAAATCTAGCGCGTTTCGCTCGCAAGGTGCTCGACCAATTTGGCCTCGATATTGCTCGCCAGGACACACCGTTCCTGGAACCTGAGTTCCGCTCTCATGCGGCGGCCTGCGCGCCCTATACGATGGTCTCGCGCGAGCGCCTTTACGCCCATTTTCAAGCGATCAGGTACGTGTCGGAGCACGGCGTGTCTGGAGATATCGTCGAGTGCGGCGTTTGGCGCGGTGGAGTGTCAATGCTGGGCGCCTTGACATTGCTGTCGCACGCCGATGCGTCGCGACGGATATGGCTCTACGACACGTTCGCCGGCATGGCTAAGCCCGGCGCCGAGGACCAATCCCCCTGGGACGGCAACAACGCCGTGCGCCTCTGGTCCAAACACAAGAACGATGGACGGAACGACTGGTGTTATGCTCCTCTGTCCGAGGTTCGCAAAAACATGCTCTCGACCGGCTATCCCGAGGATCGCATCACCTTCGTTCAAGGCGACGTCGTCGAGACGTTGGGCCAGCATGTTCCGGACAAAATCGCGGTTCTTCGGCTCGACACCGACTGGTACGCCTCGACAAAGGCTGAGCTCGAAATCCTGTTTCCACGCCTGGTAAAGGGCGGCGTGCTCTTGATCGACGACTATGGCGCATGGTCTGGCTGCAAGAAGGCGGTCGACGAATACCTTTCGGAAAACAAGATTCCGCTGATGCTTCACCGCACGGATTATACCGGGCGCAGCGCCATCAAGATGACCGACTGACGGGTCAGAGGCGCTCCAACCAGCAAAAAATGCCCTCTTGACGATTGCACCAGACTGGCACGGCTTTGGGCATTGCCGCCATCGTGGCATTGCGCGCAGTGCATTGCGTAGAACGCGGCACCGTCCTGCTGCGCCAGTGCCGGCGCGGAGAAGGCCGGGGCCCGATCCGCTAGCCCATGCCTGGAAGCCAAGAAGAATGGAATCCAGCCTACATGGCGACGATGCGTCCGCGGACGGCGAAGAGATCATCGGAGGCATAGCTCTCGAACTGGCTTGCGACCTTCAATTCCGGCGCGGGCTCGCCGGGCACGCAACTCTCCTCGACAATGGTGAAGCCGGCGTCGCGAAACATCCGCACGTAGTCGCTGTGCCGAAGCCGATTGACATACTGCTTGCCACTGTTGAACGGCTTCCATTCCGCATCTGAGTAGCGAAGGAAGTTCAGGCGGGAGACCGACTTGTCGGACCGCGCATAGTGATCGCTGTAATCGATCGAGTGGACTGTCAAACGCCTGGTGACGGCACGCAACGCCCGCAGCAATTCGAGCAGCTGATCCGGCGGAACGTGCTCCAGCACCTCGTTCGAGCAGGAGCAGTCGACCTGCTCGTCATCTCGCGTGACGTAATGCGGCGCCCTGTATCGTACGCCGAATTTTTGCAATTCCTCCCACGAGCCGAACGGAACCTGGCCGGCCAGGAGATGGCCGGCCGCATGCTGGACCAAATCCAACCTGGCAATCCGGTTGACGTCGACGGCTGTCACATCCTTCACGCCCATGCGGCGGAGCGCGAGCGGGACCGCGAGATCCCGGCCTGCGCCCACTTCAAGCAAGGATGCCGGCACGCCGCCGACATGGCGATCATACTCGGCTAGGACCTCCTTCGCCTTGTTTGCCAGCGAATCCAGCGTCCTTGTCGGTCTCGGCCATGTTCGCGTGACGTGGCGTTGCAGCCAATAATGGATTGCGCTCCCTCCCGGAAGTTCGAGGGCGCGAAATGCCAATGCCTTGAGTCGCCAATCCATGGGGCGCAACGTATAGACGAGGCCTCCTCGCCGCAACCCGCGTTGGTCGCTCAGCCTGCCCTCATTCGGCGAGCCGCCACAGCCCGAGGCTCTTGTCGCGCCAGCCGCCACCACCCTCCTCGCAGCGTTCGTTGATCAGTTCGCGCGGCGCCGGCCAGTTGAACGGCGCTTTCTCCATGTTCAGCGCGCGCCAGTCGCCGTCCTCGCAATCGCGATTTGCATCCCATTCGGGAAAGGTCGTGGCCAGCAGGAAGCGCGCGCCGCTGGCACGAAAGTTCGCGGCCGCGCGCGCGATGTTGTCGAAGCTCAAGTGAACCAGGCAATCCCGGCACAGAATGACATCCGCGTGCGGCAGCGGATCGCGCGTGATGTCGGCCACGAAAAACCGCCCAATCAATTCGCCTCGCGCCACGCGCTGGTTGTTCGCCCGGATCAGCGACGGCACGATGTCGACGCCGGTGTAGTCGAGATCGAGCTTCATGCGGTCGATCCAGCCCGCATCGCCGCAGGGCGCATCGAGCAGCGAGCGCGCGCCGAGCCGTTGCAGCAATGGCGGAAGCGCGTCCCGGATCGCAGCGGTGGCGAGGCCCTCCGAGCCGAGGCCGGACACTGAGCTCGCCGCGCCCCAAAGGTTCGTCTTCTCGATCCGCGCGAACCGCGCGGCGAGATCGAGGCCCGCAAAATTGTCGCGGTCGGCGACGAACCGCTCATGAGCGAGCACGGGAGGACGATCGGCGATCATCGGGGCGGGACGCTATCCGGAATTCAGGCGCAACCGGACTATACAGCGAAAGCATCTTGTCCGAAATTGTCGAGCGAACCCGCTCACCTCATCGGCCCCGTTCAGACCCCATGCACCCAACCACCGCCAGACAGAAGGCCAGGATCGTCGCCGGTGCGGCCACCGCCATCATCATGACGGCCGTGCTGTTCGTCGTCGCGCTTGCATTTCTGCTGTAGCAAGCCGCGTTCCGCCGCGCTGCACGTCCGTGATGTTCGAGGAGACCTGCTGGGTGCCGTGCGCGGCCTGCTGAACATTGCGCGAAATCTCCTGGGTGGCGGCGCCCTGCTCCTCGACGGCCGCAGCAATGGTCGAAGATACTTCAGACAGCCGCTCGATCATGCACAAGCAAATAGGCCAAGGCTCACCTTGGCGAGGCCTCCGAGCCTTCCTCGGGCCGGTCCTGGGCACGCACCAATTCCTCGACGAACGCGATGACCTCTGCCCGCTTGTCGGGCGGCAGTGACAGGAACGCGCGGATGAGCCTCAAGCCCTCCGCCTCGATCGAGCGTTCTTTTCCGGCATCCATCCGCCCACTGTCGGGCGATCGGGAAAAATATGCAACCCGAATAAGCAAATCCCCGTAAACGATCTTGATTCGGCGCGGCCGCTTTGCTGGAATGGGCACGGCTGAGGTGGATCATGAAGTGGATCAGGGAACGCGACGCACTGATCGCGCAGACACTGGCCTTCGTCCAATCGGTGACCGGCAGGAAGGATGACCTCCTGCCGCCGGATTCGGCTGCGTTCACGTTCACAAGGGAGACCGTCACCGTCCAGCCTGTCCCGGTCGAGGCCGCACCGCCGCCCGCCGAGCCCGCGCCACAGCCGCCAGCCATCCAGCTCACCACGCCTCGGATGACCGGCGATTTCCGCACCGAGATGCAGGCTCGCATCGCCAACTTCCGCAAGCATCAGGAGCGGTTCGAGCGCGAGCGCGAGGAATATTGCGCGGCGACCCTGACCAAATTGCGCGCCGCGATCCGCGACCCCTCCCTCCGCCCGTCGGCCGAAGAGTAAGGCCGGCGGCCGGTCAGACGCCTACAGCCAAGACCACACCAACCAGAGATTGGCCGCACAGGCGCCCAATAGTGCCAGCGTTAGTGGCAGCAGCATGTGCCCGCAGCAGGTTTTGAGGTCGGTCGTCATGGCCGGAAACATCCGCTGATTCCGGCAAATGAGTCCCAGGGTTTCTTTTTTTGGGGATTCAGGACTCGTTAAGGACTCAGGGCCCGGCGGCCCTCGCCCATCGATCACGGCCCCGTGATCGACTCGGAACCCCTCGCCGCGTCAAGTCGTTGATGCGTTTTCCGGGAGCGGGAAGAATGCCCTACGCCCTGTTCTGCAACGACGCCCAGATCAGCAAGGCCTATCCGAGCGAGTCCGACGTCTGGAAGATCGCGCAGCGGAGCGGCCTCGTCGTCGACATCAGTGCCGATGACGAGCGCCATGGCCCGCGGCGGGTGCTCGACAATGACTACGAGATCAAACCGTGCCGGGCAGCCCGAGGCGAGGACCCCGCCAAAAACAAGGCCGAGGCCGACCGGCAGTCCAGGCTGGAGCTAGAGCTGAATTCGTAAGACCGGCCCGCGTGAGCCGGAAGATCTCAGGGGGTCGCGGTCGCGAGCGACGCCTGCTCGCCCGCCAGGGCCACGCAGGCCTTGCGCCGATGCAGTCCGCGGATCGCGCCTGTCACCTTCAGCACCTTGCCCGACGGGCAGGTGGCGTCCTTGACGAAGGCCACCTCATACGGTGCCAGCATCAGAGGCTCGGATTTGAGGATTGTCTGTGCAGAGCACGGCAGGCAGGTGAAGCACGAGAGCATCACTGCCGACACAAAGATACGCATGTCCGTCGTCCCACCAGCCCGGTAATTCTCATATAACGCGCCCCGGAGCGCGAGTTCCGTAAGCGGCAAAAATTATTTTTGCTTTACTCCCGCCCCATGACGCGCGTGAGAAGGCGCGCGCCGGAATGTTTGCTAGCAAATGACGCGCCAGATGGTTCACGCAAAGCAAACGGCGGTCAGCCGGCAATGCGAGGCCGGCAAACGCAAGGCCTACAAACGAAAGGCCGGCGCGAGCCGGCCTTTGTCAGATCCTGGATCAGAGCTGGCAGGAGGTCAGTAGCGCGAGGCTGCCGGACCGCCCCAGCCGAAGCGGTAGTTCACACCGACCTTGACGGTATGCTCGTCCTCCCGACCGCGGACGCCGACGATGTCGGCCGGACCGGAGGTGAAGGTGGTGTTGCCAAAGTTGTAGTACTGGTACTCGGCCTTGGCCGACCAGTTCGGCGCGAACATATATTCGAGGCCGGCGCCGACGGTGTAGCCGTCCTTGTTGTTGCCGGTCGCGGTGAAGGTCTGCGGCACGCCGGCGACGTTGACGCCGAGGCCGCCATTGCGCCAGGCGTAACCGCCCTTGGCGTAGAGCAGCGTCGGCCCCCAGGTGTAGCCGATGCGGCCGGTCACCGAGCCGAGCTGGTCGGTGTTGGACGTCACCTGCGTCCCCAGCGGGAACGTGACGCCGTTATTGTTGGTCGGCAGCCACGAATACTGGGCCTCGATGCCCACCACCCAGTTGGGCGCGAACTGGTAGTCGAAGCCGCCTTGCACGCCGCCCAGGAAGCGGGCGTCGCTCGACTGGAAGCTGCTGTCGCCGGCAAACGCGCCGCCGACATGGCCGCCGATATAGAAACCGGTCCAGTTGTAGATCACCTGCGGCGGTGTATAGGCCGGAACCTTGGTATAGGTGCGCGGCTGCATGTCGGCTGCTGCAGCCGGCCCGACCAGCGCAAGCAGGGCGGCAGCGCCCAGCAAAGTCGTCTTCATGGTCATCCCCGTTCTTTCATTTGCGACACTCAGGAAACAACGTGGCGTGAATGGGGTTGCTTCGCGACGATGCCGGAACGTTGATCGTTCGTTACTGTGACGGAGCGGCAACAACGTGATTTTGTTCCGTCGCGCCCCCTGCATCGACAGATTTCGTCCTCGACGCGAAGCTTGCCGTGCCGATTTGTCACAAGAGAAAACCACCCCGTTCAAAGCTCGCCAAAATGTGATCCAGCGGCTCCGGCAGCTTCGTTCTAGCAGGCACCGATGAAGGCGGGCTTTGCGCTACCGCGTCATCTTTTCCAGTTCCGGAAACGGTGCGTAAACCGCACCGGCGCAGAGGTCGCTGGTGCGGTCGACGACGCGGTCCGCCCGGCCGTTGACGAAGATCACCGCGCGCTCGCGCATGGCCTTGTAGCTGCCATCGGTCTCGCGCGGGGTGAAATGCAGACAGCTGATATAAAACTGCCGGCCGCCAACCTCGCGCTGCACTGGCTCGGCCATGCTGGCCTCGCGCACGCCCACCGGGTTGTTGAGATAGGTGCGCATCAGGGCCAGCGTGTCGCTGCGGAAATTGTCGGGAAAGGGCTGCGGCCCTCCGGCCTGGGTCCCGTCCATCAGCGTTGGGCGGTCACCCTCGCTGCCGAAACAGGCCGCGAGCGCCAGCGGCAGCACGAGGATCGCCGCACGTTTCGTCAATCGCCCCAAGGGACCACATTCTCCGGCCAGTCAGACTCGGAAGACGTTCTAGCTCCAAGGTTGCGCAAAGGGAATTCGCTTCGCAGCCCAGACAGCGCACCGGCCCGCCCCCAGCATCCCGTGCTTGCGCACGAGGTCTGACGAACGGACCGGGCCTGAATTCCGCACGCGGCGGCAGGGCAATGCCAGGGATGCCGCCGCGCGGGATTCAGTCGTTAGCTGTGCTTCTCGGTGGCCATCGGCTTGGTCACGTCCGGCTGCGCCTTCAGCGACTTCTTGGCCGACAGATGCTTGTGGTGATGGCGATGCTTGCGCACGGTCTTGTGCTCGTCGGGCGTAACCGCGGCATTCGCATTCATCGCCTTCGACTTGGTGTCGGCCTTGACGTCGGCCGCCTTCGTGTCGGCCTTGATGCCCGTCTCGGGTTTCGCGGCGGTGGTCGACGCCTTGGTCTTGGTCTGGTCCGCCTTGATCACCGGCGCGGTCGTGGTGGTCTTGCCGGCCTCAGCCGCGAAGGCCGGGGCTGCGACCACGGAAGCTGCGAGCAAGGCTGCAGAAATGGTCTTCAACATGGTTGGTCTCCTCTTTGAAGGATCTTGAGGCGGCGCCCTCTCGCCTACCCTTTGATCGTAGGTGGAGCCTAGGCGTCGCGCACTGAACCCAATCTGAAGCCGATCGCCGGCTTCCGTTCATCTGGATGACAACTTTGTCATGTGCTCGCAGGGCGAATAGGCCGGGCCGGCGGGAATGTTTTTACCCGCCGGGTGTTCCGGTCTTCGGGCAATCGTGTAGGATCGCCACGTTCCATACCGGAGAATTTTGATGCGCAAACTCTCAATGCTTGTTGTGCCGGGACTCGTCGCCATGTCGCTGGCGGTCGCGCCGGCGCTGACCAGCGCTTACGCCGCCGGAAGTGACGAGCCCTCCTCGCCGCCGAAATCGGACTCCTCGACCAAGAAGGGCAAGAAGAAGAGCTCCTCCGTCAGCGATCCCAAATTCCTCGCCGCCTATCGCACCGCCTACACCACGATCTATGACAACCACGACTACACCGGCGCGATCAGCCAGCTGAAGTCGCTCCAGCGCGACGACGTCGCCGACGTCGCCAATCTGATCGGCTATTCCTATCGCAAGCTCGGCGACTACCAATCGTCCAAGGTCTATTACGAGCTGGCGCTGAAGGACGATCCGAACCACGTCCGCACCTGGCAGTATTACGGCCTCTGGCAGCTCGAGCAGGGCAACCGCGAGCAGGCGCAGTATCACCTGAGCAAGATCGCTTCGCTCGCCGGCACCGACAGCTCCGAGTATCGCTCGCTTGCCGCCGCGCTCGACAAGCCGACCGGCGCGACGCTGGTCTACTAAGACATCTCGTTTCGAACGGCACGAACCGGCACAACCTCAGGGTTGTGCCGGTTCTGTTTTCTCGGCTAGCCTTCGCGCACGAATCCTCCCCACATATGGTGCGCAATGGATAGGTGGCTGCGATCCGCGATCGACTACATCGGCTCATGGATCGAATTCCAACACAGGACAATTCAGCAGCCGGGCGTCGTCGTCGCTTTCGTCCATCGCGGCGAGGTCGTCGCCGAGCATGCGTTCGGCCTTGCCAATCTCGACACCGGCGAGAAGCTGACCCCGCGCCACCGTTTCCGCATCGCCTCGCACTCCAAGAGCTTTACCTCGGCCGGCATCATGAAGCTGCGCGAGCTGCGCAAGCTACGGCTCGACGATCCGGTCGGCCAATATGTCGGCGGCCTGCATCCGCGCGTGGCTGAAACGACCATCGCGCAGCTGCTCTCGCACACCGCGGGGCTGACGCGCGACGGCGCCGATTCCGGGCAGTTCATCGATCGCCGTCCGTATCTCAGTGCGAAGGAACTGCTCGCGGAGCTGAAGCTGCCGACTGCGATCGAGCCCGGCACACGCTTCAAATATTCCAATCACGGTTTTGGCCTGCTCGGCCTCGCCATCGAAGCCGTGGCGAAGGAGCCCTACACGGCGTGGATCAAGCGCGAGATCATCGAGGCCGCCGGTCTGCGCGAGACGGAGCCAGACGCGCCGTTTCCCAAAGAGGCCCCGTTCGCGCGCGGCCACACGCGAAGAGTGCCACTGGGCGAGCGATGCGTCATCCCCGGCGACAACCCTACAAACGCGATGGCATCGGCCACAGGCTTCGCTGCGACCGCCGCCGATACCGCGCGCTTCTTCGCACAGCTCACGCCCAGTACGAAAAAGAGCGTACTGTCAGCCGCAAGCCGCCGCGAGATGACTCGGCATCATTGGCGGATCCCGCAGAGTTTCGAGGGCTATTACGGCCTGGGCATCGGCATCGGCAAGCTCGACGGCTGGGACTGGTTCGGTCATGGCGGCCACTTCCAGGGCTACATCTCGCGGACCTGCTCGATCCCCTCTTGCGAGCTCGCGATCAGCATCCTCAGCAACTCAATCGACGGCGCCGCGCCGTTCTGGATGGACGGCGCGATGCAGATCCTGCGCGTCTTCCACTCGCGCGGCGCGCCCGACCGGCGCGTGCGGGACTGGACCGGCCGCTGGTGGACGATCTGGGGTGCGACCGACCTGGTACCGGCGGGCAACCGCGTCCTCGTCGCCAATCCGCAGCTCAACAACCCTTTCATGGACGCCGCCGAGATCGAGGTCACCGGCCGCGACACCGGCAAGCTCGCCTGGGCCGCCGGCCATTCCAGCCACGGCGAGTCGGTCCGCCGCGTCCGCGACAAGCGCGGCAAGGTCAGCGACATCTGGATCGCCGGTGCCAACGTCAAGCAGGAAGCCGTCGTGGCGCGCGAGATCGCACGCAGATATGCGCCACGCAAACGGCGCTCTATTCCCTGATCAGGGCCTCGACCTCGCTGCGGAATGCCTGCCGCGAGCCGTCGCGCGAATAGAACATGTGCCCGCCGGGATAGGCGACGAACTTCACGCGCTGGCTCGCGAAGGCCGGCAGCTGGTCGAGCACCCGCCTCGTTCCGAAATACGGCGTGGCGAGATCGAACAGGCCGTGCCCGACCAGCACGTTCAGCCTCGCGTCGGTGGCGAGGATCTGGCGCAGCTCCGAAATCGACTGCGGCGGGTTGATGCCGCGGCCGAAATCCCAGTGGCCCTCTACAGCACCGTTCAGGACTTCATAGGAGCCATCGGGGCGCCAGTTCAGCTTGCGCGTCAGCACGTCGACCGCGGCACTCGTCAGCGGTGCCTGGAGCGAGTCGCCCGAGGGATCGCCGAACCGGGAGCTGCTCGAGTCCGGATAGGGATCGAGGCCGCGCACCGAGCCATCATAGCGTCCCGTCACCTTGCCGTTCTTGCGATCAAGCTCACGGCGGAATTCTCCGACGTCGAGGCGCCCGGCGAGCCGGCGGCTCACCGCCTGGTCGATGCCGGTCAGCTCGGCGACCTTGTCGGCGAGCCGGGTGGTGGCCTCCTTGTCCGCCTCGCCCTTGACGAGGTCGGCCAGGAATTCGCCGCGCGCGTAAGCCTCGACGTCGGCGAGATCGGCACGGGTGACAGGCCCCTTGGCTTCGCGCGCCACCGCCACATAGCTCGGCAGCGTTGCGACATATTGCAGAAGGCTGGTGCCGGTGAACTCGCGGAAGTCCAAGAGCGGCGACACCAGGACCAATCCCCTGACCCCGACGCCGTGCTGGATCTGCAACTGGCGCACGACCTTCGGCCCGCGAATGCCGCCATAGCTCTCGCCAGCGACGTATTTCGGCGAGGTCAGCCGGTCGTGCTTCTCGAGCCAGCGGCGGATCACCAGCGCGATCGTGTTGACGTCGCCGTCAACGGAGTAGAACGATTTGCGTGCGTCCTCGCTGCTCGTGACAAAACGGCTGTAGCCGGTGCTGACGGGATCGATGAAGACGAGATCGGTGAAATCGAGCCAGGTCTCCGCGTTCGGCTTCACCTCGGGCGAGGCCGAGGGCGACAGGGCTTCGCCATGGAGCGGCAGCCGCCACGGCCCGGCAGCCCCGAACTGGAGCCAGGCCGAGGAGGCGCCGGGCCCGCCGTTGAACAGGAACGTGACCGGACGGGCGGCGCGATCTACGCCGTCGAGTTCGTAGGAGTTGTAAGCGATGTCGGCCAGCGGCTCGCCCTTGCCGTCGTACACCCGGATCGAACCGGCAGTCGCCGCGAAGCTCAGAGTGCGGCCCGGCAGATCCAGCGTCTGCTGCGTGCTGGAGTCCGGCGGGAGACGATGCAGTTCGGGCGCCGACGCCGCATTCTGCGGGGCGCCTGGCGCGCCGCTGCTGCGTCCGCCCTTCTGACCGGCTGGCGAGGCCGCCTCCGCGCGCGGCTGCGGCGGATCGTCTGCGCGCGCAAAGCTAGCGAACGCGAAGATCGACACCGCCAGCACCAGGAACGCACGGCGCAGGGCCGGCAAGCTCGTGACCATGATCGTTCTCCCTGCCCGGCCGCGAGGACCGGTGCACATCCGAAGGCTAGCGAGCAAATGCGACGGTTTGGGGGATCACCGGTCCAGCGGGCGCCGAGGAGGCCGGCCGGAGCTCAAATTGAGCCGGTTTTGTCCTCAAGATGCCCAATCGTCCGTTTGCCTTGAAGGCGGTCCTCCTCGACAATGCGGGCCCAGGTCGTATAGACGAGCCCGGCGGAACTTTCTCCAGCAGCGGCCCTGCCCGGAAGCCATGACCAAGCCAGTGCGATACGACCGGATCGCCTTCGTCGCGAGCCCCAGCAGCGAGGCGCAGACCGCCTTCAGCCAGCTCACCAGGGACTATGGCAATTGCGACCCTGATGACGCGGACGTCGTGGTCGCGCTCGGCGGCGATGGCCTGATGCTCCAGACGCTGCACCACAACATGCGCACGGGAAAGCCGATCTACGGCATGCACCGCGGCACGGTTGGCTTCTTGATGAACGAGTACTCGACCCACGACCTCCGCGCGCGACTCGCGGCGGCGCATGAGTCCGAGATCAACCCGCTCCTGATGCGCGCCACGGATAGCAACGACCGCGTGCACCTGCATCACGCCATCAACGAGGTCTACCTGTTCCGGCAGACCTACCAGGCCGCACGCCTGCGGATCCTGATCGACGAGCGCGAGCGCATGCCCGAGTTGATCGCCGACGGCATCATCGTGGCGACGCCGGCAGGTTCGACTGCCTACAATCTTTCGGCGCAGGGCCCGATCCTGCCGATCAACGCGGCGCTCCTTGCACTGACGCCGATCAGCGCTTTCCGGCCGCGGCGCTGGCGCGGCGCCCTGTTGCCTAACACGGCCTATGTCATGATTGAGGTGCTGGAAGACGACAAGCGCCCGGTCGCGGCCGTCGCCGACCATGAAGAGGTACGCAGGGTCCGCCGCGTCGAGGTGCTCTCCGACAAATCCATCTCGATGCGCATGCTATTCGACCCCGGCCACAGCCTGGAAGAACGCATTCTGCGCGAACAGTTCGGCTACTGAGCGCCCTGTCCGGTGCCGGCCGGGGCCCGTCGGCAACCCTTCATTAACTCCCGGCGCGATATGGTTAATGAAGGTTGACCGCTCTGGCCCAGGCGTCATGTTCCGCATCGATTTCAACAAGCTGCGCTTCCTCGTCTGCGATGACAATCCGCACATGCGCCGCATCCTGCGGACGCTGCTGCACTCGTTCGGCGCGCGCGAGGTCTATGAGGCCGAGGACGGCGCCACGGCGCTGGAAATGTACAGCCATTACGTCCCGGATATCGTCATCACCGACTGGGCGATGCCGATCTTCGATGGGCTCGAGCTCGCGCAGATGATCCGGCAGCCGGAATCGAAGGGCAATCCTTACGCGCCGATCATCATGCTGACCGGCCATTCCGAGAAGCGCCGCGTCACGGTCGCGCGCGATGCCGGCGTCACCGAATTCCTGGCCAAGCCGATCTCGGCCAAGGGCCTCTACCAGCGCATCCTCAACGTCGTCGCCAATCCCCGGCCTTTCATCAAGACCAAGACCTATTTCGGTCCGGACCGGCGCCGCAACACCAACTCCGCCTATATGGGCCCCGAGCGCCGCGTCGGCGAAAAGCACGAGGTGCTCCAGCAGCCTTCGTTGCTCGATAAGGCCCGCTCCTCCATCTAGCGCAACGTCTTCAGACGAGGCAGGCATCATGGCGAAGAACAGCGCAAAGGACATCGAGGTCACGGCCTTCGCCACGCATCAGATCATCACGCAGCCCAATCCGCTGCGCAAAGTTCTGCGCCGCGTCGAAGACAAGGACATGGACGATCCGATCGGCCGCGCCGAACAGGCGCTCGCGGGCCTTTCCGGCGAGTTCAAGGACTGGATGACGACCGAGGTCAACCGTCTCTCGACCGCCTATGTCGCCATTCGCAATGACGGCTTCACCAAGGAACGACGCGACGAGCTGTTCCGCGCTGCGCACGACATCAAGGGCGATGCTGCAACGTTCGGCTATCCGGCAGCTGCGGGAATCGCCGAGAGCCTGTGCCGGATCATCGAGCACGCTCCCGATCTGGAGCGAGTGCCGGCCGAGCTGTTCACGCACCACATCAACGCCATCCTCGCCATCGTGCACGAGAACACCCAGCTCGACCGCATCAGCGTCTCCGCCGAGCTCAGCCGCCGTCTGCGCAAGGTCGCCGACGACTATCTCGCCCACGTCAACCGCGACCGCCCCGAGCATCTCGAGGCGATCCTCGCGCCGAGCATCGTGCCGACGGAGTAGGTTCTCGCGGTTCGCAAGATATCGTAGGGTGGGCAAAGCGAAGCGTGCCCACCGATCAATCAACGCCAACTTTGCGGAGAGATGGTGGGCACGGCGCTATGCGCATTTGCCCACCCTATGGCATCTCGTCACGCCGCGATCAAATCTTCGTACACCGGCTCGATCGCGTCATCCGCAACGAGCTCGTCGCAGAACAGCCTCGCCTCTTCGCGCGCCGACTCCGTGGCAAAGCGGCGGAGCAGCACCATCAGCGGCTCGGCGGCGCCGCGGTCGGTCTCGCAATGGGTGAGCACGCGCTCGACCATGCGGCGGCGCAGCCGGGCGGCCCCGTCGTCGCTGCCGACAAAGCCCTGCTCGTGGCAGGCATCGAGCGCGACCTGGAACGCGGCGAACGTCGCCTCGGGCAGCCCGGCGCGGCGAAGCAGCGCATGCAGGCTGTTGCCGCCGCGATCGTGCAGCAGCGCCGAGACGCGCGCCAGCGGCAGATCGGCGAGCTCGGCGAGCGATGCGTCGAACAGATCGAGATTGCTCGACAGCAACGCGCGCAGGATCAGCCCCGCAGTGAGCTGGCCGGTGACGCGCAAATGATGTACCAGGCCCGCCATGTCCTCGCCGCGCGAGCGCGCCGCGATGTGCATGGTGGAGCGATCGCGCGCCTCGGTGGCGATGCGCTCGGCGCGATCGGCGCTCAGCCAATTTCGCGCCACGACGAATTGCGCCAGAGTTTCCGAAAGCTTTGCCACCAAAGCAGCGCGCGTTGCCGACGGCAGATCGTCCAGCACCAGCATCGCCTCGCGGATCGCGGCGAGCTGGCCGTGGCGCTCGACGATGCGGTGCCAGGAGAACGGCGTGAGCTCGGCGTGCGGATTTTCGATCAGCTCCAGCGCGGCCGCCGCGCAGCCGACTTCGGCGATGGCGGCGCAGACCGACACCGGCAGCGCAGTGCGGCGGGCGACAGCACATTGCACCTCGTCATTGCCGGTTGCGACGATGTCGACGAGATCAGCGTCGATCAGCAGCGGCGAATGTTCGAGCACGGGCAATGCGACCGTCGGCTGGTCTGCCGACAGCGCCCGCACGATCGCGGCCGGCGCATCGAGGCTGCGCGCAAACGCCTCGGCCATCGCCTGCCGCACCAGCGGCGAGGGATCGTCGAGCTGCATCAGCAGCGCGCCTTCGGCGGCAATGCGGTTGTCTGTCGAAAGGTCTGAGATCAGCCAGGCCCGGGCCAATGCCCGTGTTGCCTCGGCCCGCTCGCCGGCGGGCGCCGTCCTGATCCAATTGATGAACTGCCGAACGATCATGCTGCTTCCGGCTTACGCAACGAAGACGAAAATGGTGACGGCCCGTCACCTGCAACACAAAATAAACCACGACGCTTAACAAAGCGTTCACCATAACCGGCTGGTTTCATTGACGTTTTGTTAAGGGAACAAAGCTGCGCCGCAACGCGCGAGCAGATGTCAGCTCGAGAACGTGCCGCTGCGATCACTGAAGAGATCGAGCGGCTGCGGCGCACGCACGTCGGGCGCGGTCGAGGCGACCGAGGTGAGCGAGGCGTTGTTGCCCCACAATGTCTGCACCGTGGTCGAGACCGGCTGCGTGGTGTCGCCGGGCTGATAGATCGAACGAAATGCGGGGGTGACCGGCGCGTTGTCCGCAGCCGTCGCTGAGGACGTCGTGCTCACCGGCGTCACGCCGCGCGAATCCGGGAAAGTCTGGAGATAGGCGGCATTATCGATGAGAGGCGCGGTCGGCTGCACGCCATTTGCGCTTGCGACCTGCGTGGCCGAGGGCGTATCGCCATACATCGCCATCGCGGTACGGGTGACCTTCGAGTTCGCTGCGCTGGCATAGCGGGCATCCAGCACCGAATAGACCTCGGAGACGCTGCGGGCGCGGCCATCTTTGGCATAGAAGATCGAGCGGTTGGCGGATGCCGCATTGGGAAACAGCCGCGCGCCGACGGCCTGCGGATTGTCCTCGGCATTGGCAATCAGTTTCGCCGCGCCGCCGACGCCCATGAAATGGGCCATGTAGAGTTCGCTGTCGCTCGGCCTGCGGCCGAGCAGACCGGTGAGCTTGAAGCTGTTCGACTGCGTCAGCGCCGCGGCCATGCTGGAGGCGGCTTCCGGATCGTCGCGCAACTTCATGATCGAGCGCTTCATGAAGGGATCGTCGACGGTGTAGCTGCCGGAGGACGTCTTGGTGATCGCGTCGGCATAGTTGCCGTAGCCGAGCTGGGCCCCCGCCTCCTTCACGGTGCCGAGCCAGGTCTGGTCGATGAACTGGAAGAGCCCGTGCGCAGATGACGTCGTGGCCCCCGCGCTCGGATCGAAATCCGATTCCATCTTGGCGGTGGTCAGCATGTACTGGAAGCTGACACCGGTGCGGCTGGAGACCTGCTTGATTGCACCGGCGACGCGTGCCCGCGACGGATCGAGACCCGCCGTCTGAGAGGCACTGGAATTGTCGACCGACATGCTGAAGGCCCCGCCCCGCGCGGCGTTGAGCGGCGCCGGCAATTCGGCGCCCTGTCGTCTCACCGTGGGACAGGTATGGTTAATGCGGGGTTAATTTGGCAGCTTCCGTCATTCCGGGGGGCTCGAAGAGCCGAACCCGGAATAACGAAGGCTTACTCATACACCGCGTCCGGATCGAACAGCCGTTCGGCATCGACGAACACAAGCCTGGCGCCACCGCCCTCGGCTTCGACCTTGCGGTAGAAGCACGACCGCCGCCCGGTGTGGCAGGCCGCGCCGATCTGCTCGACCCGAATCCAGACTGCATCCTGATCGCAATCGGTGCGGATCTCGATGACGCGCTGGGTCTGACCTGAGGTCTCACCTTTTCGCCACAAGGCATTGCGCGAGCGGCTGAAGTACCAGGCTTCGCCGGTCGCGATCGTCTTGCGTAGCGCCTCGTCATTCATGTGGGCGACCATCAGCACGTCGCCGCTGGCGACGTCGGTCGCGACGACGGTCACGAGGCCCGCGGCGTCGAACTTGGGAAGGAAGACAAGACCTTCCTCGATCTCATGGGAGTGAGTGGACAAAGGGACCTCGCCGGTTAACTCGCGAGGTCAGCGCTGCAGGCCTCGCACCAGGGACAGGAAACGGGCCTGCTCCGCCGGATTGTCGCGGAACATGCCGGTGAAGCGGCTGGTGAAGGTGGAGGCGCCATGCTTGGCGACGCCGCGCACCGACATGCAGGTATGCTCGGCCTCGATCAGCACGGCAACGCCGCGGGGTTTCAGGATCTCATCGATGGCGGCTGCGATCTGCGCAGTCAAATGCTCCTGGGTCTGGAGCCTGCGGGCGAAGATGTCGGTGAGGCGCGCGAGCTTGGATAGGCCGACCACGCGCTCCACCGGCGTATAGGCGATGTGCGCCTTGCCGTAGAACGGCATCATGTGATGCTCGCATTGCGAGGTGAACTCGATGTCGCGCACCAGCACGAAGTCGTCGTAGCCGGCGGTCTCGCCGAAGGTGCGGTCGAGCACCTCGGCCGGGCACTGGTGATAGCCCTGATAGAGCTCGTCGAAGGCTTCGACCACGCGGCGCGGCGTGTCGAGCAGGCCCTCGCGCTCGGTGTTCTCGCCGATATAGGCGAGCAGCGTCTTGACCGCGGCTTCCGCCTCGGCGCGCACGGGGCGCGGCTGATCGGCGCGGACGGCGACTGCGAGGAATTCGGCAGGATCAAGCTCGGCCGGACGGCTCTCGGGCTGCCGGTCGGTGGGCTTGTTGGGGCGGATGGATTTGATTGCAGCGTCCATATCTTCTCCGTTCGACGGCCTCAACGGCCGGAGTGTCACCGGCAGACGGGGCGGCAAGCCGCCGGACGCCTGAAGAAAACAAATCTTGGCGAAAAGGCCCTTTAGTCACAACGCCCCGATAGCGCAGATCTGGATCGCAACCGGCGCACCGCTGGACTGTTTTTCCACCAGTTCCGACCCTATATAGGGCCCTGGACGGCGCTCGCCAAGGCCGATCCGGCCCGGAAGTGTTGGACTCCATCACATGCTGAACGACATCTATAACAAGCGGATCATCGAGCTGGCCGGGAATATTCCGCGCCTCGGACGGCTACCGGACGCCGACGCCACCGCCACCGCCCACTCCAAATTGTGCGGCTCGACCGTGAAGGTCGATCTCAAGATGGAGGGCGACACCGTCACCGACTTTGCGCATGACGTGAAGGCCTGCGCGCTGGGCCAGGCCTCTTCATCCATCATGGCAAGTCACGTCGTCGGCTCGACTGCGAGCGAACTCCGTGCGTTACGCGAAACCGTTCGCAAGATGCTGAAGGAGAATGGCGCGCCTCCTGAAGGCAAATGGGAAGAGATCAAGTTCCTCGAGCCGGTCCGCGACTACAAGGCGCGGCATGCCTCGACGCTCCTGACCTTCGACGCCGTGGTCGATGCCATCGGCCAGATCGAGGCCAAGGCCAAGCAGCCGGCTGCGGCGCAGGGCTGATTCCAGATCGACGTCATTCCGGGGCGTCGCGGGGCGACGAACCGGACTCGAAAGCTTGCAGCGCGAGATTCCGGGTTCGCGCAAACGCGCGCCCCGGAATGACTGCCAAAAGGTTTCGCTTACTTCTGCGCCGCCGTAGCCGGCACGGCCACGCCGCCGGTCGGCGCCAGCGCTTCCGCCGTCTTGGTCGACTTGGCGGACTGCGGCTGCTCCGATCCGGCGCCGAACCTCGCCTGCGTCTTCGGTGCCAATTCCGCCATGGCCGGCGCCGAGACGTCCACATGCGGCAGCACGTCGGCGACGAGATCGGTCGTCACGAGATTGGTGAGCTTGAGCTCGCCGGCGTCGAGCTCGTGCAGATCTTCCCACGGCGGCACGTTGAGCGCGAGCGAGAGCAGATCGCCGGCACCGCCCATGTCGAAAGTGTATTTGGCAAGCCGGCCGATGTCGCGTTCCACGATCATCAGGTCCTGCGCGCTGTAGCTCGCCGCCTTGGCATCGTCGGCGCGGTCGCCCATCCAGATCTGATGAACACGGACATGGGCAGCTTCCGGCACGTAGCGCTTCTTGCCGGCCAGCAGCAGGAACACGCACATCGATTCGCAGTAAGCCTCGGGCGCGACCGCCGGACGCGCCGACTGCCCGCCGCGGCTCTGAAGGCTGATTCCGACCGTGGTCAGAAGTCCGAGATTGCGGAAGCGCCGGCCGAGCGTGATCGCATCGTTGACGGAGCCGCCGCTGGAATCGAGCACCACGGTGGCGCCGCCGAGCTGGCGTCCGCGAGCAAACTCCTCGAAATCTTTAGGCGTATCTGCGGTGATGATGCCGACAGCGCTGACCCAGCCGCGGCAGTTCGGCTCGCAAGCGACCCAACTGAACTTCATCGGCAGCTTGCGCTCTTCGAGCGCGGCGCCGGCTCGCGCGGACGAGCCGAATGTCGCGGCAGCGCCAGCCAGCACGACACCGCAAGCGGCGGTTCCCACCAGCAACCAGCCGCGAAGATTGAGCGACTTCAGAAGTTTCAAACCGATCCCTTCCCCCAAGCCCATTGGCGCGATTATCCCCGCTTCGCGCTCGATGAGTCCATCATACGGGTGTATGTTTTCACGAGTGTCATAAAAATGGTATCCGGGGGAATACAGCTCGTCCACAGGTACTTGCTGCACTGCTCCCAAAAAGCACGCAAAATATGGCGCGAAAACAACAGCTTAATGTTCCCTGCGTCGGAACCGTGCAACATCGCGCCCACGATTGCGGCACACCGCACATCAAGCATTCAGCCTGCGAGCATTGTTCCAGTCCCATCGAGGGCGCGCTGCGACTGCCGCGCCGATTCGGCCGTGCGCTGATCTGGCTCTACCGCCATACGCTCTCCCCGCTGGTCGGCTACAATTGCCGGCACCTGCCGACCTGTTCGGTCTACGGCGACGAAGCGATCGAACGGTTCGGACTCTGGGCCGGCGGCTGGATGACGCTGGCGCGCCTGCTCCGCTGCAATCCGTTCGGCACGTCAGGCATCGACAACGTGCCGCTCGCCGCACCGCAAGGCGCGCGTTGGTATCTGCCTTGGCGCTACGGCCGCTGGCGCGGCGTCAACACTCCCTGAGCTCTGCTGCGGTGTTTTGCGCATCGCGCTGCCCTGAGCGGAACCGGAACTTCGCCCTCGCGTTATTGTGATGCTCCCACGGGAGGAAACAACAATGCGCTGGAGAATCAGCCCTCGTTTTCACCTCAGGCCCGGTCCCCGTCCAGGTCGCGGCGGGCATCATCACGATCCCAGAACCCTCGACATGCTTGCCATTGTCGCCCTGCTGGTGCTCGCGGCCGGCTCCGGCTGGTATCTGGCGACGAGTTTTGCCACGCCGCCGAGCACCACGGCCTTCATCGTGCCGAGCCAGAGTGTGCACTGGTAGCGCGATGTTTGCGCATGACCTTTCCGGATCATGCTTTAGCGGAACCAGAAGAAACGTCCGGGCGGCGGCGGGACAGGCTCGGGCGGACGCGGCCGCTTCGGGCGCGCCGGTCTTGGCAGCGGCTCGGCGGATGACGTGGTCTCCGCGGCAGGCAGGGCCTCATTGCCCGGCACTTTCACCGCGAGCAGCAAATTCGATTCATGCATGCGCCAGCGATAGCCGACGCCGAAATCGATCGGCTGGGCGCGCGTGAACAATTCGGCGTAGCGCTCCTGGTAGCGGCCGGGGAATTCGCTGATCGGTCCGAGATAGCGGCCGAACGGGAAGAACCGCCATTGCCTGGCGCCGTAATTCGCAAGCGGAATGCCGGAATCGTCCTGAATGATGGTCGCGCTGTTGGCGAGCAGCCAGTCGCGCGCCACGGTGAAGTTGCCGGAGTGCAGCAGATAGGATGCGCTCTTGATCAGGCTGTTGCCGGGCCCGAGCGTCTCGCAAAACTTCAGGAAGCCCGTCGCGCGCGCGCTCGCGTTGGAGAGATCGGCCGAGAAATAATACAGCGTGCGTGCTTCGCCATCCGGGCCTGCAAAGGTGATGCGGACACCGCGCGTCGCGTTCGGTCCGGGATTATCGTTGCCGGCATGCATCCCGCCCTTGTCGTCGAGCGCGACCATCTCGACGTTGCGGATGGTCTTGCCGGAGCGCGCCAGGAAGACATAGAGGATCGGCAAAGTGCCGTTGACCTGGTTGGCGTGCAGGTCGACCTTCATCTGCTTGGTGATGAAGAAGGAGAAGCTCAGGATCGAGCCGAGCGAGCGCTCGACATTGTAGAGCGCAGCACCGACCGAACCGCGCGGCAATCGCGTCAAATCGGGCACGGCGCCGACCGGTTCCAGCGCGCCGAGCACATAGGTGCTGGCCTTGGGATAAAAGGCGTTGGCGTAGAGGAAATCCGGGCCGCTGAACAAATAGAACATGGTCGGCCTGGGCGCCGCCAGATTGACGTCGGCCCAACTGCGGATTTTCGAGAGCTGCCGCTGCTCGAGCTGGGCGAAGGCGCCGTCGAAGAATCTTGCGTGGCGCTGCCAGCCCGGATCCTTGGTGAGCGGCACCAGCGGCGAGTCCGCCGAAGGTTGCATGCCCGCGAGGAAGCGGGCGGTATCGTCGAAGGTAACGTCGGCGGCGCGCGCCGGCGAGATGGCCGCAGCCAGAAGGGCAAGAGCGACGGCCGCAATTCTGATGGGACGAAACATGTCTATTCGCGATGTGGTGTATTGCCAGCGGCAACCGGCCGCCTGCGGAAAACAGCATAAATCAACAGGCCCGAGAGCATGACGAGCATCCCCGAGAGCGACTGTAGCGGCCGCTCGGTCAAAAGGTAGTACATCATGAACCCGGTCACGAGCAGGAAAACCAGCGGCGTGAACGGGTATCCCCAGGCGCGATAGGGCCGCGGCAACTCGGGATCGGTGATGCGCAGCTTGATGACGCCGGCGACCGTGAAGAACGAGCAGAACAAGAGCGCGAACTGGATGAAGTCGAGCACCGCCTCGAAACTGCGCGTGAACAGCAGCAGGTTGGCGACGGCAAGCTGAAACAGGATGGCGTAGGCCGGCGCGCCGCTCACCGATCGCTTCGAGAACACGCGCAGCGCCGGGATGTCTTCCCCCATCGTCATCATCACGCGCGGGCCGATCCACATCATCGCGCTGATCGACGAGATCAGGCCGAAGCAGATCATGGCGCCGACGATCCGGCCGCCGAAGCTGCCGAAGATCGCGCTGCCGGCGACGCTGGCCACGTCGATCTGACCGGCGAGCGCACTGACCGGCGTGGAGAAGAGGAAGACCGCATTGAGCGCGACGTACAGCACCAGCACGATCAACGTGCCCGCCAGCAGCGCGCGCGGCAGGTCCCGCTGCGGCATGTTCATCTCGCCGATGATGTAGGTCGCGGCATTCCACCCCGAGAACGAGTACATCACGAAGACGAGGCCGATCGCGAAGGGCGCGCTGACGATATGCGCGAGATCGCCCGGCTGCGGCGTGAAGGCGATCGGCTGCGGCATGCCGATGATGAAGCCGGCCGCGAGGAAGGCGACGATCAGCACGACCTTCAAAATGGTCGAGATCAGCTGGAAGGCCGAGGAGTGCCGGACGCCAGTCAGTTGCACGAGCGAGACCAGCCAGACCAGGCCGATGGCGAGCGGGATCGGCGGCAGATCAGGCGCGACCGATTTGGCGTATTCGCCGAACGCCATCGCCGCCAGCGCAACCGGCGCCGCAAAACCCACCGTCGCCGAGACCCAGCCGGCAAGAAAGCCGAAGGCGGGATGATAGGCGCGGCCGAGGAAATTGTACTCGCCGCTCGAGCGCGGAAACATCGCTCCCAACTCGCTGTAGGAGAACACACCGCACAGCGCCACAATGCCGCCGACGGTCCACAGCAGCAGGATCGAGAAGCCCGAGGGGATGTCCTTGACCTGGAAGCCTAGGCTGGTGAAGACGCCGACCCCGATCATGTCGGCAACGACGATCGCGGTTGCGACCAGAGCGGAGACCCCCGACCCGCTTCCGGTCAGCCGGCCAGTCCAGGGGGCGGTACCCGCATCTGATGCCGTCATCGGGGTCCTAAACCTCAGGCGTCGCGCCTCGTGGGAGCATCGTGCAGTTTGGTCAGTCAATTCAAGCAGGGTTAACAAGGGTTAAATGAGGCAGGCAAAATAGGTAATTGAGCACCCTTCTGCATGATCTCGGGCAATAAACCTGCTCAAACACCGGAAAATCCCGTTTTCCTCCCCCACAATCAGGACACGATTGCATGGTCCTTTTGAGCGTTCCGGAAGTGGGGAAGTTTCTCCGGACGCTTAACGTTACCTAAACGCCAGTCGGCTCATTTGTCTGAGAGCTTGTGCCTGAGAGCTTGCCGGCTGACTTGAAGTGACTTGGGGTCGTGGGTGGATGGTCGGGGCCGTTCCGAACGTGAGAGCCGACATTCGTGCCGACCGGACCAATTCCGGTCGGCACGGTCGTGCGCTCCGGGTCGGCCTGATCTCAGCCTTGGTGCCTCTCTCGCTTGCGCTGGTTCAATGCGGCCAGGCGCCCAATCCGGCGGCGCTCGCGGCGAACTCGCAGGCCAATGTCCAGGTGGTCGCCAAGACCAGCGCGAGGACCAGCACTCAGGTCGTGAGCGGCGACACGTTCGAGGATCGCTTCCCTGCCCCGCAGTTCAACGAGCGCTTCCCCTCGGCGAGCGAGAGTCTTCTGCAACGGCAGATCTCGGACCCCTCGCCCAACCGCGCCGTGCAGCCGCAACCGCAGCCCGAGCAGGCGCCCTACAAGGTCGCTTCGCTCGCCCCGGAGGTGCCGTACCAGCGTTCGCCGCGCGAAGACCTGACGACACTCGTCAGCATGAAGTCGTCGGCCTTCCCGTATTTCGGCAACAACCCCGCTTCCGACGCCCCGTTCCTCAACATCTCCAAGGGCGAGCGCCGCGGCCACCGCAGCTATTCGGGGCGCGTCTACTGGCAGGACGAGACCTATAGCGACAGCCGTGTGCTGGTGCACGTGCCCGAGCATTTCGACGTGCGCAAGCCGGGCGTGATCGTGGTGTTCTTCCACGGCAATGGCGCAACGCTCGAGCGCGACGTACGCGACCGCCAGCTCGTGCCGCAGCAGATCACCGATTCCGGCGCCAATGCGATCCTACTCGCGCCGCAGATGGCGGTCGATGCCGCCGATTCCAGCGCCGGAAAGTTCTGGCAGGCCGGCGGCTTCAAGCGCTTCATGGAGGAATCGGCCAATCACCTCGCGCGCCTCACCGGCGATCCCAACAGCGCGCGGGCCTTCGCCAACATGCCGATCGTCATCGTCGGCTACAGCGGCGGTTTCCTGCCGACGGCCTGGAGTCTCGAGGTCGGCGGCATCAGCGACCGCGTCCGCGGTGTCGTGCTGCTCGATGCCGTCTACGGCGAGATGGACAAGTTCGCCTCCTGGATCGAGAGCCACCGCTCCGGCTTCTTCGTCAGCTCCTACACCCGCTACACCGCGCGGCGGGACCACGAGCTGATGAGCATGCTCAGGCAGAAGGGCATCAGCGTGTCCGAGGACATGGACGGCCCCTTGCGCCCGGGCAGCGTGGTGTTCGTGGAGACCGGCGACGGCATCACCCATCGCGACTACGTGAACCGCGCGTGGACGCAATATCCGCTCAAGGACGTCCTGGTGAAGATGTCGGCGACGCCGTCGCTCGCGCTCACGCGCGTGGCAATCACCGCCGCATCGCCTTCGAGCCGATAGCCGCGACTGAGCGCGACTGCTTAGTTCTTGCTTAGCTCTTGGGCAGCTTCGGAATGCTCTCGGCAAAACCGTTGAAGCAGGCCAGCCGCTCGTCCTCTTCCTTGAGGAAGCGGCAGTCGGCGTAGCCCTTGGCCTTGGCCGGCTTGGGCTTCGGCGCCGGCGGAATCACCGCGTCGTAGCAGTTGAGGCGGTCCTTGGTGCCATCGTCGATGTCGAGGCAGGCCTGGAGCCGCACCGCGACCGATTGCGGCTTGCCTTTCGGCGCTGCGGCCGGCTTGGCCGCGGCTTCCTTGGTCCCCGCTTTGGTCCCTTTCGGCTTGACCTGCACCAGCGGCTTGTCCCCCACCATCGGTGGCTTGTCGGCTTGCGCAAATGCGGAGGTTGAATAGAGCACCGCGGCAACCGCCAGAATCATCCTCATGTCAGTCAACTCTCTTTGGTCCCCATAACGGGCCTTCTAGCGCTCCCGTGCGCGGTTTGCCAAGCACCTTGCGCATACGAAGACGCTGGAATTCAGGCCGCCGCGGCCGCAACCGGCCGGGGCCGGGTCAGGACCACCAGGATCAGCGCCAGCACGACGAATCCGACCGCGACGAAGCCGAGCGTATGCAAGAGCTCGCGGGCGAACAGCAGCCCGCCGACGGCGGAGCCGACCGCCTGGCCGATATAGAGGACCGAGGTGTTGAGCGCGACGGTCGCCGATGCCAGCGGCGGCGCGGCCGCGACCAGCCGCACCTGCTGCATCGAATTGGTCGAGGCAAAGCCGAGGCCCCAGATCGCGACCGCGACCGCCATCAGCACGAGGCTGCCCGCACCGGCGGCCCAGCCCGCGATGCCCGCAAGCAGCAGGCAGGTGAACAGCACCGAGGTGCGGTACGGCCCCCAGGTATCGACGATACGGGTCGCGAAGACGACACCGAGGAAACCGCAGACGCCGTAGATGCCGAACACCATGCCGATCGCATCCGGGCCAGCCTCGGTCAGCTTGTTCAGCAGCGGCCCCATGAAGGTGAACACCACGAACTGCCCGGACATTTGCAGCATGGTGATCGCAAGCAGAAGCAGGATCGTCCTGCTACGGCCGACCTCACTCCAGGTCTTCAGATCGACGGGCACGCCCTTCAGGCCCGCCGGCAGGCGCATCGACAACAGCACGAAGCTGGCGCAGCCGAGCACGCCGATCTTGCCATAGGCCGCGCGCCAGCCATAGCGGCTGGCGATGAAGGTGATCAGCGGCAGGCCGACGGCCGCGGCCAGCGACCAGCCGAGAAAGATATAGGCAATGGTGCTGCCACGCCGCTCCGCCGGCACGATCAGCGCCGCGGTGCCGGCCGCCTGCGGCGTGTAGAGCGCGCCGACCGCGAGCATGGCGAGACGGATGGCGAGGAGGCTGGTGTAATCGGGCGCAAAGGCCGAGGCGAGATTGCCAAAGGCGAGCACCGCGAGCGTCGTGGTGAGCAGCGTCCGCCGCTCGATGCGGCTGGTCAGCCATGCCGTCAGCGGCGAGCCGATGCACAGTATGATCGCGCCGAAGGTGATCAGCAGCCCGGCCGCGTGGATGCTGACGTCGAGCCCGCTCGCCAATTCCGGCAGCATGCCCGCTGGCGCCAGCACCGAGCAGCCGGTGACGAGATTGCCGAGCATCAGGGCGGTGGGCGTGAAACGGCGGGCGGCGGGGGCATTTTCCATGCAGCTGCATGTAGAGCAGACTTGCGACCGATTAAAGGGCGCCCGTCGAAATAGTTGGTGCAAGGCTCCCGCTTTTGCGCGCCACTTTCTTGGAAATGCCGGATTGCGCAGGCCGAATCGCCTGATATATCGCTCGTTCCCGCTTACCTGCGCTCGTTCGCAGGAGTGAGCTTCAGGAGAAACGCAATGTCCGACCAGCCTAAATCCGAATCCGGCTTCCAATACAGTCTCAGCAATCTGAAGCCCGTGACTCCCGCCCCCAAGGTCACCCTCACCTTCCCCGATGGCGCCCGGCGCGAATATGACAAGAGCATCACCGGGCTCGATATTGCCAAGAGCATCTCGCCGTCGCTGGCCAAGCGCACGGTTGCGATGGCGCTCGACGGCGTGCTCGCCGATCTCAGCGATCCCATCGAGGCCGACGCGAAGATCGAGCTCGTCAACCGCGACGACCCGCGCGCGCTCGAACTGATCCGCCACGATTGCGCCCACGTGCTCGCCGAAGCCGTGCAGACGCTGTGGCCGGGCACCCAGGTCACCATCGGTCCGGTGATCGAGAACGGTTTTTACTACGACTTCTTCCGCAACGAGCCGTTCACGCCGGAAGACTTTGCCGCAATCGAGAAGAAGATGCGCGAGATCATCGCGCGCGACAAACCCTTCACGAAAGAGGTTTGGGACCGCGAAAAGACAAAACAGGTGTTCCGCGACAAGGGCGAGGCCTTCAAGGTCGAGCTGGTCGATGCCATTCCCGGCAACGAGCCGATCAAGATCTACTACCAGGGCGACTGGTTCGATCTGTGCCGCGGCCCGCACATGACCTCGACCGGCAAGGTCGGCAACGCCTTCAAGCTGATGAAGGTGGCCGGCGCCTATTGGCGCGGCGATTCCAACAACCCGATGCTGACCCGCATCTACGGCACCGCCTTCGCCAAGCAGGAGGACCTCGACGCCTATCTCAAGCAGATCGAGGAAGCCGAGAAGCGCGACCATCGCAAACTCGGGCGCGAGCTCGACCTCTTCCATTTCCAGGAGGAAGGTCCGGGCGTCGTATTCTGGCATCCGAAGGGCTGGACCATCTTCCAGCAGCTGATTGCCTATATGCGCCGGCGCCTAGCCGGCGACTACAGCGAGGTCAACGCGCCACAGATCCTCGACAAGGTGCTGTGGGAGACCTCGGGCCATTGGGGCTGGTACCGCGAGAACATGTTCGCGGCGCAGTCGGCTGGCGACGAGGCCGAGGACAAGCGCTGGTTTGCGCTCAAGCCGATGAACTGCCCGGGTCACGTGCAGATCTTCAAGCACGGCCTGAAGAGCTACCGCGACCTGCCGCTCCGCCTCGCCGAGTTCGGCGTGGTGCATCGCTATGAGCCCTCGGGCGCCATGCACGGATTGATGCGCGTGCGCGGCTTCACCCAGGACGACGCCCATATCTTCTGCACCGAGGACCAGCTCGCGGAGGAGTGCCTCAAGATCAACGAGCTGATCCTGTCGACCTACGCGGACTTCGGTTTCACCGGCGACCTCACGGTGAAGCTGTCGACGCGGCCGGAGAAACGGGTCGGCACCGACGCGATGTGGGATCACGCCGAGCGCGTGATGGCGACCGTGCTGAGCCAGATCCAGGCGCAGAACAACCACATCAAGACCGAGATCAATCCGGGCGAAGGCGCCTTCTACGGACCGAAGTTCGAATATGTGCTGCGCGACGCCATCGGCCGCGACTGGCAGTGCGGCACCACGCAGGTCGACTTCAACCTGCCGGAGCGGTTCGGCGCGTTCTACATCGACCATGACGGCGGCAAGAAACCGCCCGTCATGGTGCACCGCGCGATCTGCGGCTCGATGGAACGCTACATCGGCATCCTGATCGAGCACTATGCCGGCAACTTCCCGCTCTGGCTCTCGCCGGTGCAGGCGGTGGTCACCACCATCACCTCGGAAGGCGATGAGTACGCTAAGCAGGTCCTCGAACAGGCGCGGCGCGCGGGTCTGCGGGTCGAGGTCGACCTGCGCAACGAGAAGATCAACTACAAGGTCCGCGAGCACTCGCTGGCCAAGATTCCGGCCCTGCTCGTGGTCGGCAAGAAGGAAGCGGAGACCCATTCTGTCTCGGTCCGCCGGCTCGGCAGCGACGGCCAGAAGGTGATGACGACGGCGGAGGCGATCGCCGCCCTCGTCGACGAGGCCACTCCGCCGGATATCCGGCGGGCGCGCGAGGCGGCCTGATCTCTGAAATCGATCTAAACTCGCTTTCGGTTGCGGGCGTGCATGCCTATCTCGGCATGGCACGCCCGACGACCAGCCGAAGAGGATATCGCAGTGCCTGACGCCATCGAACTCCTGAAGACCCGCCGCTCGGTCAAGCCGCGCGAGATGACCGGCCCCGGCCCTTCGGCGGCCGAGCTCGAAACCATCCTCACGATCGGCGCGCGCGTGCCCGACCACGGCAAGCTCGCGCCCTGGCGCTTCATCATTTTCGAGGGCGACGCGCGCCAGCGCGCCGGCGAGGTGATCGCGAAGGTCTTTGCCCGCAAGAATCCCGGCGCGCCCGCAGCCGACGTCGAGATGGAGCGCAAGCGTCTCATGGATGCGCCGCTGGTGATCGGCATCGTCAGCTTCACCAGGCCACATCCGAAGGTGCCCGCGTTCGAGCAGGAATTGTCGGCGGGCGCGAGCGCCATGAACATCGTCACGGCCGCGACCGCACTCGGCTACGGCGCGTGCTGGCTGACCGGCTGGTTCGCGTTCGACCGCGACGTGCTCGACGGACTCGGCCTCAAGCCGGACGAAAAGCTCGCCGGGTTCATCCATATCGGCACGCCGACCAGGCCGACGGAGGATCGTCCGCGACCGTTCCTTTCGGAAATCGTGACGCGATTTTAATCGAAGGCTTGTTGACGGCTTCGAAGTCTTGCGGCTTTGATCCCTCCCGCGACGGAGGAGGCCCGGATGAAACGCCGTGAATTTCTGGTCGGGGCCGCGCTGCTGGCCGGCACGACGGCGCGAGGCCGCGCCGCCGCCGACATCCCGGCTCCCTCGCCCGCGGGGCTCGACCGTATCACCGACTATTTCAACAACGAGGTGACGAGCGGGCGGCTGGCGGGCGCCGTGATCCTGGTGCAGCAGCACGGCAAGCCGGTGTACCTCAAGACCTTCGGCGTGCGCGACACCAGGACCGGGCTTGCGATGACGCCGGACACGATCTTCGCCATCCACTCCATGACCAAGCCGATCACGTGCCTCGGCGCGATGATGCTGATCGACGAGGGCAAGCTCGCCCTCACCGATCCCGTTGCGAAATACGTCCCCCTCTTTGCCGACACCAAGGTGGGCATCGAGGTCACCGAGCCGGACGGCAAGCTG